>DASYSQ010000244.1:0-12633 GCA_036003145.1 Pseudolabrys sp. | reverse complement strand
CCAATTCCGGATGCGCTGCGAGCCGCGCGGTATTGAGCCGATGCACGGCAAAGCAGACAACCGCTCCGGCTACAAACGGGAGCGCCGACCACATATAGAGCTGCTGCACCGGCATACCGACGAACAGCGCTCCAACCAGCGGACCGACGATTGATCCGATGCGTCCGATACCCAATTGCCATCCAGAACCATTGGCGCGCAGCGACGTCGGGTAAATCAGTGCACCGACGACATTGATGCCGGACTGGATGCCCAGCACGAAGAAACCGGCAAAGAACGTCGCGGTCAGCAATGCGGCCTGGGAGGTCAAGCCCGCAAAACCGATCGAACCGACGACCGGTACGGCAATCGCGAACATGATGGCGATGGCGAGGAATCTGTGCTTCTGCAGCCACCAGCAGAGCAGCAGTGCCCCGACCGTGCCGCCGACCTGCAACATCGCGCCGGCAAGCGCTACCGTCGTCGGCGGCAACTTGGCCGCGGTCATCAATGTCGGCGTCCAGCTGAGCAGGAAGAAGTAGCCCATCAGGTTGAGTGCAAACAACAACCAGAGCAGCGGCGTGATCAATGTAAGTCCCTGGCTGAAAAGGTACTTCGGATTGAAACCCGGGAACTGCTGTTCGTCCTCGATGACGAACTTGGCATTTGGCGGCACCGGGTATCCGGGACTGATGGCATTGATCAAACGCTCCATCTTGCCGCGCTGGCTTTCGTGGAGTGCCATGTACTTGACGGATTCCGGCATCCCGATTTGCGCAATGAGGGCAATCACGATTGGCACAATCCCACCGATCATGAAGATGATTTGCCATCCGTGTTGCGGTACGAGCGCCGCGGCGACGAAGCCGGGGATCGCGCCGCCGATCGGTACGCAGCCAACCGCGATAATCGCAAGAGTCGCACGCAATTTGCGCGGCGCGGATTCGGCGTTCAGGGCCACGACGTTGGGGATAACGCCGCCGATGCCAAGGCCTGCAAGCAGGCGCAGCCAGAACATCTGATCGAGATTTGTCGAATAGGCCGCCGCCAGGGTGAAAACGCCGAACAGCAGGTTCGACCAGACCAGCGCCGCCTTGCGGCCGTAGCGGTCACCGACCCAACCAAACAATGCCGAACCAAACAGAATGCCGATGAGACTTGCGCTGAACACCGGGCCGAGCGCGCCGGGTTTCAACCCCCATTCCCTGACCAGACTTGGGGCTGCGAACGCGATCGCGGCGATGTCGTAGCCATCGACAAGAACAATAAAAAACGACCAGATAATCAGCTTGATCTGAAATGAGCCCAGACCGCGTTCGTCGAGCAATCGCGAAACCGGAACGACCTTCTCCGCCATGACGTCCTCCCCTGGGGCCGGCTTTTTGCGGCCGTTGGAGGGAATGCTATGCGAGCGCTGGAGCTCTGAAAAGCGGCTTCGCTGACTCAAATTGGTGCAGGCGAAACCGGCAGTACCAGTTCGGATGGATACGGTGCATCGTGATGGATCGTGTCGCTGCCGATCTTGTCGGGACGATAGTAATGTGACCACAAGATCTCAGTTGCCGGCGAATCACCATTGACGATCTCGACCCGGAGACGATGACCTTGCTTGATAAGGTAAGCCATCGGTTCAAGGCTGATCTCAAACTTGTAGATCTCGTTCGGCGTCAGCGCCTGCGGATCAGCGTGGCTGTGGTACGGCACCATGTCTGTGCTGCGTGCCGGATCGATGGCGCCGTGCGATGCGCGCAACCAGCCGCGGGTAATGAGTTCCGCAAACGGGTTTAACCCCTTGCCACGATCATCCGGAGACTGAGGAAACTGGTCGCTGAGCTTGATGAAGAAATCGGTATCGTGCGCCGTCGTCGATGCATAGAGAACAAGCTTGATCGGCCCGCAAATTTCTATGTCGCCGACGAGCGGTGCAGTCGTGAATGTCAGGACGCGTCGCGCCGGATCGAAGCCACCGGGCGGTCCTGCGGGACCAAAACCGACAACACCGGAGACCCAGCCGGGATTAGGATATTTGTAGGTCGTCGAAGCGGCGCCACTTGCAGGTTGCGGTGACAGGCTCCCATCATTCAACGAACTGACACTGCCGGACGGCGAGGCGTTAAGATACCAGTGCGTGTAGCGAATACCCGGTGGCGGCCAACTGTCTGCTTTGCGCATAATATTCGAGCCGCGCACCGCATACTCGACGTTCGGGCGCGCCAGATAGTCGGTCTGCTTTCCTTTGAGATAGTGATCGTAGAACGGCAGCAGCACGTTTCGGTGAAATTCGACACTGGAAAATTCTGCAGCCGCCGCCCAGGCATTCGGCACGCCCGACATGCGTAACTTTTTCGGTCCCGCTGCGCGTGCGTAACCATCGATATTGCCGCGCGTATGCAGCTGCATCTTCGCCCACACACCGCTCGAATAGAGCGGGACCTTGATGCGATCGAGCACTTCCCATGCACTACGCTCTCGCCAGAAATCGTCACACGTCGGGTGCGCTGCGACCAGTGCGGTCAGATCGGTTTCCTGATCGCGCGCCGGACCGCTGGCCGGAAAGCGGTTGATGAAACGGTTCTGATACCACCAGTAACCGGGGAAAAAATCGCAAGGGATGCCGCCATGATAGACTCCGGCGCGATAAAGATCGGCCAAGCCGTCATGCGCGGCGATGCAGGCCAGTGACGGCGGCGCCAGCGCCGCCATAAACCATTGCAGCATGCAAAAATAGGACTGGCCAATACCGCCAACCTTGCCGCTGCACCAGGATTGCCGGCCGACCCATTCAATGGCGTCGTAAAGATCCTGCTGCTCGGAGCGGCCGAGAAATTCGAACCGGCCGCCGGAACGACCGCTGCCGCGCACGTCCATATGGACATAAGCGTAGCCTTGTTCGACGTACCACTCGATTGGGCCGGTCTCGCGCCAAAGAAATTGCGCGCTTGCAGGAAGGCTGTTGTTGTCGAATCGGTAGGGTGCCGCCCCGAACAAAGCCGGATAAGGACCGGCGCCATCAGGACGGTATATGCGCACGCCGATCGATATTCCGTCACGGGCATCGATTTGAACGATCTCATCGATCATCGGCGATCGACCTCCCTGCTCCGACGCGAAACCCGCCGCGCCCCGGTCAGGAATGCGGCGGGCTTCGATTTGCATCGCGCTCAGGCGAGCGTCTTCTTCACCCGCTCCGCGGTCATGGGCAGGTGGCGGAGCCGCTTGCCCGTGAGTTGGAACACCGCATTGGCGATTGCCGGGGCAACCGCCACCACGCCGATCTCGCCCATGCCGCTGGGCGGGTTATCGGTGGTGACGATTTTGGTGTGAATTTCCGGCACCTCGCTCATGCGCATGACCGGATAGCTGTCGAAGTTTTTGGCCTGGACGGCGCCATCCTTGACCGCGAACTGCTCGATGAGCGCGGCGCTCAAGCCATAAATGACCGCGCTTTCCAGCTGGGCGTGCACATGATCAGGCTGGATGACCAGGCCGGGATCGACCGCGACCCAGTAGTTATGGACCTTGATCTTGCCGCTCTTCTGGTCGAGCGAGATTTCGGCCACTCCCGCCGAAAGGGTGTCATGATAGTCGGAGAACGCAATGCCCATGCCATGGCCGGGGCGCTTGCGCTTGAAATCCGACATCTCGATCACCGCCTTGATCACAGCATTGGCGCGCGGCTTGTCCTTCGTCAGTTCGAGACGCATTGCCAGCGGATCCTTGCCGGCCGTCTGCGCCACCTCGTCGAGGAAGGCTTCGGCCGCAAACTTGTTGTAACCGGACCCGATGCCGCGCCAGGCGTGCACGCGCATGCCGCGATCCTCGCGCACATACTCAGCGAGTGCGTTCGGGATGGCGTAGAACGCCTGATCGAGGCCACGCGCCCCGATGTAGTCCTTGCCGCCAGTCGCCTTGAATCGTGGCGGAGCCGCGACTGCGTCGACGTTCTCGGAAACAAGGCGATGATGCCAGCCGACCAGATTGCCCTTGGCATCGAGGCCCGCCTTGATCAGGTGGTGCGTCATCGGCCGGGGACGGGCGGCAGCGATATCTTCCTCGCGCGTGAGGATCAGTTTCACCGGCTTCTTGGTGATGTTGGACAGGATGGTCGCCTGGATCGCGGCATCGGGCCAGATACGCCGGCCGTAGCCACCACCCAGAAACTGCTGGTGAATCCTGACCTGATCCGGTGTCGTCTTCAGGATGCCCGAGATGATCAGGCTGGCCAGCGCGCCGAACTGAGTACCGGTCCAGATATCGGCCGATTTGCCGTCCTCCGAGACCTGCGCAACAGCATTCATAGGCTCCATCTGCGCGTGGTAGGTGTATTCGGTCCAGTAACCCGCTTCGACCGTCTTGACCGCCCCGCTGAGACCCGCCTTCACGTCGCCGACCTGATACTCGACCTTGGTTTCGGCGTTCGGATCCTTGGCTTTCGCCGCGTAGTCAGCTTTGGCTTTGTCGGAGTCGAAGCCGGCGGCAGTAGCGCCGCTCGTGTCCCACGTGACTTTGAGCGCTTGCAAACCCGAACGCGTGGCCTCAACGGTGTCACCAATGACTGCCACACCGAAAGGCAACGGGATGACCTTCGTCACCCCCTTCACTTTCATGACATCGGGAACATTGACGTCTTTCGGCTTCGCGCCTTCCATCGGCGACTGAAGTACCGAGGCGTAGACCATGCCCGGCACCTGCACATCGATGCCGTATTTTGCTGAGCCGTTCACCTTCAGCGGCACGTCACTGCGGCCGATATCTTTTCGTCCGATCAGCTTGAACTGGGACGGCTTCTTGAGATCGCTTTCGTTGATCTTCGGCGGTTCGGACGGCACAGACGCAAAGGCGACGACCTCGCCGTAACTGATCTTGCGGCCGGATTTTTTGTGGATGATTGTACTCTTGTCAGTGGTGAGCTCGCTCACCGGCACTTTCCATTTATCGGCCACCGCATCGAGCAACACCTTGCGTGCCTGCGCGCCGGCCATGCGAAGCGGCGTGAAATAGCCCGGTACTGCAACGCTCGCCGCAGTGATCTGCGCACCTTCGAACAAACGATGATAGTTGCCGTAGACTTTTGGATTGGCCGGTGCGAACTCGGTTTTGACCCGGGACCAGTCAGCATCGAGCTCTTCCGCCAGAATCAGCGGCAATGATGTGTAGACGCCCTGCCCCATTTCCGCGCTTGGACAGATAACGGTGATTGTGTTGTCGGCGGCGATGCTGACAAACGCATTGAACTTCGTCGGTTGCGTCGCGCCGAGGGCTTCTCCGCCACGGCCGATACCGCCGAGCGTAAAGGCGAAGGTGAGGCTGGCCGCACCGGCAACGAACCCGCGCCGGCTGATGCTGGTGTCGACCGATCCGTTCCTGATCTGAATGGTCATGGCTTAAGCCTCCCGAGCGGCGCGTTGAATGGCACGCACGATGCGCGGATAGGTGCCGCAACGGCAGATGTTGCCGTCCATGTGCGTGACGATCTGTTCGCGCGTCGGTTTCTTGTTTGTGGCGAGCAGCGCTGCCGCCTGCATAATCTGACCGGACTGGCAGTAGCCGCATTGCGGCACCTGCTCGGCAACCCATGCTTTCTGCAGCGGATGCTGGCCATTCGGCGAAAGGCCCTCGATAGTCGTAACCTTTCTGCCGGCCACTTTGGATACGGTAATCTGGCAGGAGCGAACCGCTTTGCCGTCGATGTGGACAGTGCAGGCGCCGCACAGACCGGAGCCGCAACCAAATTTGGTGCCCGTCAGTTTCAAATGCTCGCGCACCACCCAAAGCAAAGGTGTGTCGGGCTCTGCCTCGACGCTCGCCGTTTTTCCGTTGATTGTGAATGCTGTTGCAGCCATGCGTTTTCTCTCCCTCGAGAGTGATCTTGTTCTCATTGATTGCGCTTGATCCGCGCATTGGTGGCCGTCGTCCGCACCCCTGCGTCAACGACAACAGTGAAACAATTATAAGCAGATTTTCCTGAGGGTGGGCAGCTATGATCGGAACATGAATCAGCCCCTGCGCTCATTTCTCGCAGACCTGTACCGCACTGCGGTAGGGGCGGCACATCCGGCGTCTTGCCTTCCCCCACTGCTGCCGTCGCCGCCATCCGGCCGGCTCATCTTGCTTGCCGCTGGCAAGGCGGCCGGATCGATGACCGAGGTGGCGGAAGAATACTATCTGAACCACCTGCAGATTGCGGCCGAACGCTTGAGCGGCGTTGCGGTCGCGCGTCATGGCTACGGGCGGCATCTGCGACGGGTGCGCATGATCGAGGCCGGACACCCGATTCCGGATGCGGCCGGACTGGAGGGCGCCGATCGCGCGCTGAAGCTCGCAGATGACGCACGTGCGAATGATCTCGTGCTCGTACTGATGTCGGGCGGCGCTTCGGCGAACTGGATTGCGCCGGCCGAGGGCATTTCGTTCGAGGACAAGCAGGCGGTCACGCGCGCGTTATTGCGCTCGGGAGCCGTGATCGGTGAAATCAACACCGTGCGCAAACATCTCTCGCGCATTAAAGGTGGACGGCTGGCGCTGCACGCACACCCGGCGAAACTCATGACGATCGCAATTTCCGACGTGCCGGGCGACGATCCTTCAGCAATTGGTTCGGGACCGACTGTCCCCGACCCGACGACGCTGAGCGACGCGCGCGCAATCGTAGCGAAATACAATCTCGATATTCCCAACAGCATTGCGCGTGCGCTCAATGAGTCAAAAAACGAAACACCAAAGCCGGGTGACTCCGTTTTCGCCGGCAGCCAGGTCGTGCTGGCCGCCCGGCCCGCGGATGCCATGCGGGCGGCTGAAGCGGCGGTTCGCGCAGCGGGCTACGCGTGCGTTTCGCTTGGCGACCGTGTCGAGGGTGAAGCACGCGAGGTCGCCGCCGCCCACGCTGAGCTCGCGCGCAAGCTGCGCGCGCAGGACAAGCGCGCGGTGATCATTTCCGGCGGCGAATTGACGGTCACGATTCGCGGCAAGGGCCGTGGCGGACCCAATCAGGAATATGCCCTTGCGCTCGCGATTGCGCTTGGGGGGATGCCGGCAGTTGCCGCGCTGGCGGGCGACACCGACGGCACTGACGGCGGCAGCGGGGCGGCCAGCGACCCTGCCGGCGCGCTGGTTGATGGCGAATCGGTGGCACGCGCCAAGGCTCGCGGCCTCGATCCCGCCGCCTTTCTCTCCGACAACAACTCGGGGGAGTTCTTTGAAGCCCTGGGGGGCCTCCTGGTGCCAGGGCCTACATTCACCAACGTAAACGACTTTCGCGCCATCATCGTTGACAGGCCGTGACGGATCACGCCAAAACCGCGCATCGTTCGGAACCGCGACAATCGTGACCACACCGCCACTTATCGCCGTCAGGCGCCAGCTTCGCCATATTATCGCCCGCGCCGCGGTGCCCGCCGCGCTGTTGCTGATGGCGTCGATGTATCCGGCCAAAGCCGACTTCCGGCTGTGCAACAACACCGGCAGCCGGGTCGGCGTGTCGATCGGCTATAAGGACAACGAAGGCTGGACCACCGAAGGCTGGTGGAACGTATCATCGCGCTCTTGCGAAACATTGCTGCGGGGCGCACTTGTTGCACGCTACTATTACATCTACGCGGTCGATTATGACCGCGGCGGTGAATGGTCCGGCAAGGCCTACATGTGTTCACGTGAAAAGGAATTCACCATTCGCGGGACCGACAACTGCCTGGCGCGCGGCTACGACCGCACCGGTTTCTTCGAGGTCGACACTGGCGAGCAACGATCATGGACGGTTCAATTGACGGACGCGGCCGAGCAGGCACCTGACCGGCCGCTGGCGCCGCGTGCGCCGCTCGGGACCTCGCGCCCACCGACCACGCTGTCGCCGCCTCCGTCCGGAAGCACCAAACCATGAGACGTCTGCGCCGTGCCAAAATCGTCGCAACACTCGGGCCTGCATCATCCAGCTCCGACATGATTGGTCGCCTCTTTACGGCCGGCGCTGACGTTTTCCGCATCAACATGAGCCATACCAGCCAGGAGCGCATGCGCGAGCTGGTTGGCATGATCCGCGCGGTGGAGCGCGACACTGGCCGGCCGATCGGCGTGCTGATCGATTTGCAGGGGCCAAAACTGCGCCTCGGTACATTCGCTGGTGGCTCCGTGACCGTGAAGTCCGGCGACCGCTTCGTGCTCGACGCCGACGCAGCGCCGGGCGACACGGCGCGTGCTTACCTGCCGCATCCCGAGATTTTCGCCACGATCAAACCGGGCCATGCGTTGTTGATTGATGACGGCAAGGTCAAGCTCACCGTCACCGAGGCCGATCCCAAACGCATTGCTACGAAGGTCGTGGTGGGCGGCAAGCTTTCCGATCGCAAGGGGGTGAGCCTCCCGGATACGACGATTCCATTTTCGGCGCTGACTGACAAAGACCGTTCGGATCTCGAAGCTGCGCTCGAAACAGGTATTGATTGGGTTGCGCTGTCCTTTATCCAGCGTCCCGAAGATATTGCCGAAGCAAAAAAGATTACGCGCGGCCGGGCTGCGGTGATGGCCAAGATCGAGAAGCCGCAGGCCGTGAACCGCCTGGACGAAATTATCGATCTGGCCGACGCACTGATGGTGGCGCGCGGCGATCTTGGTGTGGAAATGCCGCTGGAGAAAGTGCCCGGCGTGCAGAAGCAGATGACCCGCGCCAGCCGCGTCGCCGGCAAGCCGGTGGTGGTCGCGACGCAAATGCTGGAATCGATGATCAACGCGCCTGTGCCAACGCGCGCCGAGGTTTCCGATGTGGCCACGGCGATCTTCGAAGGTGCCGACGCGGTCATGCTGTCGGCAGAATCGGCGGCTGGACAGTTTCCGGTTCAAGCGGTCGCAACAATGAACCGCATCGCGGAGGAAGTCGAAGGCGACCCGCTTTACCGAAATATCATCGCCGCCCAACGCGCTGAACCGGAAGCGACCGGCGCCGACGCAATCGCAGACGCTGCGCGCCAAATTGCCGATACGCTCGACCTGGCAGCTGTCATTTGCTGGACCTCATCCGGCTCAACAGGCTTGCGCGTGGCGCGCGAACGACCGCGGTCTCCAATTGTTGCGTTGTCACCCAACATACCAACCGGACGGCGGCTCGCGGTGGTATGGGGAGTGCACTGTGTCGTCACCGAGGATGCGCATGACCAGGATGACATGGTCGACCGCGCCTGCCGCATTGCCTTCAAGGAAGGTTTCGCAAAGACCGGGCAGCGCGTCATTATCGTGGCCGGCGTTCCGCTCGGCACGCCGGGCGCAACCAATATGCTCCGCATCGCATATGTCGGTGCAGACACCAACGGCGATTGATGAGCGCACGGCACGAACGCCGCTAGATGTCGCGCCCTTCGACCTTTTCCTGAAGACTTTTCACCAGGTCGGGAATGCGCTCCATGCGCGGATAGAGAGCGAGCGCGCGGCGATAAACTTCCAGCGCCTGCTTGTCGTCGCCGATATCCTGGAGGATCAACCCGAAGCCGGCCAATGCACCGAAATGACGCGGCTCACGCTTGAGCACCTGCCGGATATCGTTAAGCGCGCGGCCATAATCCTTCTTCATGTAAAAAATGGTTGCGCGGCGATTCCAGGCCTCCACATAGTCCGGCTTCACCTTGACGATCGCGTCGAGCAGCTTGACGGCAAGATCGAGATCTTTTGCCTCGATCGCGGTCTTGACCCGCGTCATCAGCAGATTGGCAGTGTCGCTCTGTGAGGCCGTCCACAGGGTCCAGATGCGCTCTTCGATCGCCTTTGCGGTGACATCGTCGGGCGCGGCTTTCAGCGCACCAAACAGAAAATCGAGGTTGCGCGTACGATCAGGACGCGTCACCGGCGGCGGCTTGACCGATCGTTCGCTTCGCTTGGCCGATTGCGCCGCGGCTGGCGCAAGCGCCCCGGCAACCAGGGTGGCACTGAGAAAAGCTGCAAGGAATCGAGCGCGCATGGGCGGAGTTTAACCTCTCCGCGTTTCGTGGCCAATATGCGGCAATAAAACAGGCGCCGGGGCGCCGGGATCAGCCCTGGCGGGCTTTAAAGCGACGATTGGTCTTGTTGATGATGTAGACGCGGCCCTTCCGGCGCACCAAACGATTGTTGCGGTGCCGGCCGCGCAGGGATTTCAGGGAGTTACGAACTTTCATGACAAACTCTGTGCTGTTTGCCGGGTACATACGCAGCCCACCCGGTCATGTCAACGCAAGCTGCCCATCGATTGGTACCCGCAATGGGCTGTTCTACAGTCCCGGACCAGGGAGTTCGACCCGTGCAACGCAGCCTTGACCGCTTTTTGACCACGCATACCGGAAGCCTGCCAAGGCCAGATGACCTTATCCGCATGATGTACGCCAAGGAGGAAGGCGTGCCGGTTGACCCTGCCGCCCTGAACGCACGCGTGAGAGCGGCGGTCGCCGAGGTTGTGAAGAAGCAGACCGATGCAGGCGTCGATCTCGTCAATGACGGCGAAATGTCGAAGCCGAGCTACGCAACCTACGTCAAGGACCGGCTCGCGGGATTTGGCGGCACCGGCAACACGTTCGTCTACCAGGACCTTTCCGAATTCCCGCGCCTGGAGAAACGCGTGTTCGGCGACCCGGGACGCTCGCGCCGCAAGACCCCGGCCTGCAACGCCCCGATCAGCGTGCGCGACAACCAGGCACCGCAGGTCGACGCCGACAATCTCAGGGCCGCAGTGAATGAGGTAAAGGTTGCCGGTGGTTTCATGAGCGCGGCATCACCCGGGGTGGTGTCGCTGTTCTTCCGCAATGATCACTACAAGGATTTCGAGACCTATATTTTCGCTATTGCGGACGCCATGCGCCACGAATACGAAACGGTCGCCAAGGCCGGCTTCGTCCTGCAGATCGATTGCCCTGACCTCGCTATGGGCCGGCACATTCAATACGCCGATCTAAGCTTGTCTGACTTTCGCAAGCGCGCACGGCTGCACATTGAGGCGCTCAATCATGCGGTCGCCAATATCCCGGCCGAACAGCTGCGTATGCATCTCTGTTGGGGCAACTATGAAGGCCCGCACCACCGCGACGTACCCCTCGCCGACATCATCGACATCGTGTTCACGGCAAAGCCAGGTGCGATCTCGCTGGAGGCTGCAAATCCGCGGCATGCCCACGAATGGATGATTTTCGAGAAGGTAAAACTACCGGATGGCAAGGTCCTGATTCCCGGTGTCATCGAGTCGAAATCGAATTTTATCGAGCACCCCGAGCTGATTGCTCAGCGTATTGGCCGCTACGCAAAGCTGGTGGGCCGCGAAAACGTCATCGCTGGCAGCGATTGCGGCTATGGCACCTGGGTTGGACAGGCGGCGGTCGACCCCGACGTAGTGTTCGCCAAATTCAAGGCGATGGCGGAAGGCGCCGCACTCGCCTCCCGGCAGTTCTGGAAATAGGAAAATTGCAATGGCATTCGAAATGCCGCGGGCAAAACCTGAAGAGGTCGGACTCTCATCGGCGCGCCTGAAACGCCTGACCGAGATATTGAAAGCCGATATCGACAATGGCGTCGTTCCCGGCGCCGTCGTGCTGATCGCGCGGCATGGAAAAATCGCCTGCCTGGAAGCTCTGGGCTATCGCGATCGCGAAGCCGGCGCGCAAATGGCGACGGACACGATCTTTCGCATCGCTTCGATGACGAAGCCATTCACCTCGGTCGCCACGCTGATGCTGGCTGAGGAAGGCAAACTGCTGATCGCCGACCCGGTCGCTCGTTACATTCCGGAATTTACCGATCTCAAGGTCGCGGTCGATTCCGATGATGCATCCGTAAAGACGCTGAAAACCGAGCCGATGCGGCGCGGGATGACGGTGCAGGATCTGCTGCGGCACACATCCGGTCTCACCTACGGTCATTTGGCCGGTCCGCTCATCAAACAGGCTTACGAGGGCGCAAACGTCGCCGATGAAAAGCAGAGCAACGCCGAAATGGCGGCAAAGCTCGGCCGGCTCCCCCTCGCCTATCAGCCCGGTACAACGTGGCAATACGGGATGTCGACGGACGTGCTCGGCCGCGTCGTCGAAGTGGCCGGCGGCATGGAGCTGGATCGTTTCATCACCGAGCGCATCTGCACGCCACTCGGTCTTGCCGATACACAGTTCGGTCCGATTGACACGGCCCGTAGCGCCCAGCCGCAGATCGATCCCGCCTCAGGCAAGCGCCCGCCGATGCGCGACACAACCGTCCGGCCGAATTGGATCTCCGGCGGCAGCGCGCTGCTGTCGACCGCGAGCGACTATGTCCGTTTCTGCCAGATGCTGCTCAACGGCGGCGAGTTCGGTGGCACGCGCTTGCTTTCGCCGACGACCATCGCACTCATGACATCAGATCATCTGGGGCCCGAAACTTGCCGTAGCCCATCGACACCGATCCTGTTCGGTGCTCTCGCACCGACTCCGGACCTCGGGCTCGGCTTCGGCCTCGGCTTCGCGGTGCGCACTCATAGCGGACGCAATCCATTGTCCGGCTCGATCGGTGATTTTTTCTGGAGCGGCGTGAGCGGGACTTATTTCTGGATCGATCCGAAGCAGCAGCTGATCGCCATATTAATGATGCAGGCGCCAATGCAGCGGCTGCACTACCGCTATCTCATGCGCACGATGGTGTATCAGGCGATCGTCGGCTAGAGCCGGCGAGGCGAACCGC
>DASYSQ010000243.1:0-3976 GCA_036003145.1 Pseudolabrys sp. | reverse complement strand
GGGAAGAAGGCTGCAGCGTATCAGAGCGCCGCTGGGCGCGCAGGCGAGCACGCCCAAACGCCGCGGGCCGGATTAGTGACCAGCCCGACGGCTCCAGGCAGAAAACTCAGATGCTCAGCGCCAGCAACGCCACCGCGCCGATGCCCACGACCAGGATCACGAGTGCGACCGGGTCGTAGTCGAGCCAATGTCCGCTTTGTACACGCATGACGCACCTCGCCCTGAGAGATGGATCGCGGCCACTCTTGTCCCAATCCCACATCGAGGGTGGCTGGTGACCTGCGTCCCCATTAGTCGCGGCGTGGCGTCGAAAGGTTCAAATCTGCCGCCGCGCGCGCAGGCCCGCGCCGGCCTGTACGATTGCGCATATTCCGCATCAAGAGACAAGTGCATATAACTGGAAATACAGCATATTTTTGCGCGAATAAAATCACTGCATGAACCAGCCATGGCTTACCACGAGGGACTGTCCCGTCAGTGCGTTGCTCTCGAAGCTGGCGAAAAACAGCGCGGTTTCGGCAACATCGGCCACCGTGGTGAATTCGCCGTCGACCGTGTCCTTGAGCATGACCTTTTTGATCACGTCCGCCTCTGAAATACCCAGCTCTCTGGCCTGTTCCGGGATTTGTTTGTCGACCAACGGCGTCCGCACGAAACCGGGACAAATCACGTTCGCGCGCACGCCGTGCTTGGCGCCTTCTTTCGCCACCACTTTGGCGAGCCCGATCAATCCGTGCTTGGCGGTGACGTAGGGGGCCTTCAACACCGATGCCTCTTTCGAGTGCACCGACCCCATATAGATGATGCTCCCCCCGCTGCCCTGCTTGTACATACGCTGCAACACGGCGCGCGTCGTGAGAAATGCGCCGTCGAGATGGATGCTCAGCAGCTTCTTCCAGCTCGCAAATTCGAATTCGTCGAGCGGAGCGACGATCTGGATTCCGGCATTGCTCACCAGCACGTCGATTTTTCCGAACTGTTCGACCGTGCGTGCGACCCCGGCTTCCACCTGCCGCTCGTCGGTCACGTCCATCGCCACGGCGAGAGCTTTTTGGGGGCCGCCGAGTTCTGCTGCGGTGGCATCGGCTGCCGTCTGGTTCAGATCGGCAATGACGACGCGGGCGCCCTCGCGCGCATAGGTCCTGGCGATTTCCTTGCCGATCCCGCTGGCAGCGCCGGTCACAATGGCAACCTTGTCCTTGAGACGCATGTCACGCAACTCCTGCAGGGACGGGAGCCAAGGCCTGTTCGTGCTTCGATGACGAAGACGAATGCAGGTAGTCGTGGGCGACCTTGCCCAGGCCGAGGGTGAGATCGCAAACGAGATGCACGGCCGAGACGATCTCGAGCACCGGCAACTCCGCCACCGGTGCGAGCGCGTGAGGGACCAAAGATAGCGCCGCCGGACCTGTCCATGCTCCCGTGAGCGTGACGTCTTCGAGGTAATACTCGACCAGCTCGCAAATCCTCGCGCTGCCATCGACATGGGGAATGATCTTGAGCAGGAAGTTCGGCGTCGCCAGCGAGCCGCGGACGGCATCCAGGTCAGCGCTCTTGTGCTTGTATCCCATGGTCCCCGTGGCGACCCGAACCGGACCGTAATCGAGCGTCCCGACCAATGTGTCGATCTCGACACGCAGGCTCGGGTTGGCGAGTTTTTTTGGAAAGCCCCAAAGCTCACGGCCGCCCGCAATCGGCGGCTCGTCATTCAAAAACATGCAATGGGTGTATCCGCCTTTGCGGCCTTGAAACGTGACCGGGATCACCTGGCCGGTTTCGGTGTAGTCGCCGAAGCCGGTGGAATCCGGCATGCGGATGAACTCGTATTTGACCTGCGGTTCATCGATCTCGAGCGGCTCCGGTACGACCGCGCGCAGCTTGTCGGGATCGGTTCGATAGGTGATGACCATGAACTCGCGATTGACGAAACGATACGGCCCCGGGGGGTAGGCCGGGCTTGTCAGCGGCATGGCAAATGCCCGCGCCTTGACCTCTGCTTCCTTCATGCTGCGCTCCGGTCCATGTTCTAAGGTCCGTGGTATCGGATGCTCGGTCTTAGGGGAAAGCGTCGCTCGGGCTTCTTGCCGCGCCAGTCAAGCGACGGGAAGGGGACTGTCAGTTGCCTTGGCCGCCGCGCGGAGACCTGTCGATCTGGACGGCGTCGCGCCCCATCTGCAGGCATACGAGCACCTCGACATAGCTTGGATCGCCTCCTGTCTCCGTGGTGGCGACGCAACGCTGGCGCAGGGCGGGCGCGAATTGCGTCCACTCCTTTTCCAGTTGGTCATGCGCGCTTTTTTCGTCAGCCAGACATTGCCGCAGCGTCGTATCCAAGCTCAGGCTGTCGCCCATCTTCGCAGCGGCACGACAGGCGGGCTCCACGTTGAGGCTGGGCACCTGGTCGGCGACGGGGAAGAGCAATGTGGCGCCCAGCGCCAGGGTCATACCCGAAGGAAGCATGCGGAACCCTTTAGAAGACCATACTAGCCGAGCCGGCGCGCGTTGCTCGCGCGAGAGTTGCCCCGATATAGCAACCCGCCGCCCGCGACGGTGTCGGCCGGGCTTCGATGCAATGACGCGCTAATGCTGCCTACCGTTACTCGACCACTTGCAATTCAGTCGAATTGCGCGCGGCGCGCCCTTCGTCGTGGGGCATAGCCGGTCTTCGAACGAGGCGCAAGAATGCGTCATTGCATGGTTTCGGATGATGCTATTGCGCGGCCGTTGCTGGCGGGGGCTCAAGCTTGCAACCGTTGAGCACGGCATAATAGCCCTTGTCGCCTTTCTGAAAGCTCACGTTCGCAGTGAACACGTACGAGCCGCGCTTCGGCTCCTTGAGTTCATACACCCACCAATTCGTCACCTTGCCGGGCTGGTTGGAATATTGAGCGCAGGTGCCGTCCGGTCCGTCGATGATCGGAACGCTTTGCATCTCGTAGCGATAGTCCTTCGGATTGGGCCAGGCGACACCAATTCCGATTTTCGGCTGCCAGTAATCCAGGGGAAACGCCTGCGAGAGATTGTTCGGACCTCCGCAGTTCGGGTATGCCGAGACATATTCCGCGTTGGCAGTGCAGATCATGACCGGCGTCGCATTGGTCCAGTCGATGCCGCCGGGCAACGCACCCCAGTGGGTTTGGCAGCAGGGCTCGATCGGAACGGCCGGCCATTCCGGCGGAGTCTGTACCGATACGCTTTGGCTTCTGATGCAATAGTTCGTGGTGCAGGCATACTGCCCGTGCGCCGGCAATGTCGCGGACATGATGAGCAGGCTCACGATCAACGCCAGCCTTGAGCCGTTCAGGGCCGGAAACCGGTTAGAGTTGTTCATCGACATTGTCCTCGCGCGCCGCGGTCTTTGCCGGAGCGTTCCGCTCATGTACATTACCATATGAAAGACGCAAAGGATTGACGGACGCATCCGGCGGTCGCTCGTCCGAGCGAAACGGACGAGGGCCCCGGCATCGCCGGGTCGCAGTCGCTTCGAGTGCCACACCAGCCGGCGAGCCGAACCACTATGGATGTCAGACATTTGCTCGCCAGCCTGCTCGCCGGATTTGCTCTGACTGCGATTGATCCGGGCAAGGCCGCGACACAGGAGAATCCCGATCCCGACATGGTCGCGCGTGGCAGCTATCTCGCCCGCGCCGCCGATTGTATGCCCTGCCATACGTCCGCGCGTGACAAGACCTATGCCGGCGGACTGCGGATGAACACGCCGTTCGGCGTGATGTACTCGCCCAACATCACCCCGGATCGTGAAACCGGGATAGGGGCATGGACGTTCGATGAATTCAAGAAGGCCCTCCACTCCGGGATTCGGGCCGACGGCCAGTTCCTTTATCCCACCATGCCGTTCGACGCCTTCACCAAGATCAGCGAGGACGATCTCAAGGCGTTGTGGTCCTACATCCGCAGTCTTCCGCCCATCAAGCAACAGAACCGGGAGAACGAGCTCACTTTTCCCTTCAGCATC
>DASYSQ010000242.1:0-27039 GCA_036003145.1 Pseudolabrys sp. | reverse complement strand
AGAGGGCATGCACGACAATTAATAGAGCAGCGGGTTGCTAGCGCGGCGCTGTGAAGGCACAGTGACGGCCCGTCTGCCTGCGAACTTCCGCGCCTGGACGCCGTTATCTAGCGTCCGCGTGGTCATACCCCAGAGAACATTATGCTTTTCATGTCGCCTTATCTCACACCGATTTTGCTGTTGGTCGGCTCCAACGTGTTCATGACAACTGCCTGGTATTGGCACCTGCGTTACAAGGAAGTGCCAATTTTTTATGTGATCTTTATCAGTTGGGGACTGGCTTTCGTCGAGTACTGCCTCGCGGTGCCGGCCAATCGCTTCGGCAGCGCCGTCTATAACCCTGCACAATTAAAGACGATACAGGAGGTGATCACGTTCGTGGTGTTCGCCGCGTTTTCGTACGTCTATTTGCGCGAACCAATCACACTGAGTCAGGGCTTCGGCTTTGCATTGATTGCAACCGGTGCATTCTTTGTATTTCACAGGTGGTGATTTATTTTGCCGGCACGATGCGCAGGATGCGCCCGGACGAATTATCTGTAAGCAGGTAGAGCGCCCCGTCCGGTCCCTGCCGTACGTCGCGGATGCGTTCGTGCAGATTTTTCAGAAGGCGCTCTTCCTTCACAGCTTTCTCGCCCTTGAGCTCGAGCCGCGAAAGCAGTTCGAACTTCAACGCACCGTTGAAAAGGCTGCCTTTCCAGCCTGGAATAAGATCTCCGGTGTAAAATGCCATGCCGGACGGTGCGATCGAGGGCGTCCAGTGCCAGATTGGATCAGTCACACCGTCCATCGTCGCCTTGCCGTTGCCGACCGGTGTGCCGTCGTAGTTGACGCCGTAACTCACGCGCGGCCAGCCGTAGTTGCGACCCTTCTCGATGATATTGATTTCGTCGCCGCCCATGGGTCCGTGCTCCTGCTCCCATAATTTTCCGTCAGCGGGGTTGAAGGCGAGCCCTTCCGCATTGCGCAGTCCAAAGGCCCAGATCTCGGGGAGGGCGTCTTGTTTGCCGATGAAGGGATTATCCGCCGGCGCCGTGCCTTCGGGTGTTATGCGCACGATTTTGCCGATGTGATTGTCGAGTTTTTGCGCAAGTTCCTTCGGTGCAAAATGATCGCCTAATGTGACGAACAAGTTACCGTCGGGGGACTGCACCATACGGCAGCCAATATTGAGACCACGCGAGACGGGACCCTTTTGCCGAAAAATTACTGTCGTATCGTCGAGCCGGGGTGTTTCGCCTTCGATCAGGCGGGCGTGCAGAACGGCAATGCGGCCGCCGCCATCCGCCGGCTCGGCGTAGCAAAGGAAGATCGTGTGCGTGTTGTCGAAGTCGCGTGCGAGTAATACATCCATGAGCCCGGCCTGGCTTTGGGCGTAAACGCTTGGGACGTTCCCGAGTGCGGCGGACATTTGGCCGGTTCGCGTCACAATCCGCATGCGTCCGGGCCGCTCGGTCACCAGCATGCGACCGTCGGGTAAAAACGCGAGCGACCAGGGGTGTACCAGGCCGCTGGCGACGGTTTGAACGGATAAGCTGCCTGCGGAACTGGGGAACTTTGGCTCAGCCGGGGTTGCCAGACCGCTGGCGGCAAACACGGCGCCGAGCGCCAGGATAAATCGCATTGCGGTCCCCATGGATGGCGCCGCAACTGTGCGACATCGCCGGGAGTTCCGATAGGCTTTGTCTAGCTGTGGCTCTTTTTGTGGGGATGATGCGGCAGGGACAGGATGGTCAATCCGCCCATGCCAATGAACAAGAGACCGAGCACAAGTGCGACGACAAACAGGCCGCCTTCGTTGTCGATCACGTTGCCGGCGACGTCCGCACGCGCGATTCCAATCGAGACTACGGTCGCAGCGATGAGCGTGGAAGCAGCCAAAGCGAGGCTGGCAACGAGTTCGGCAAGGGCCACGGTACGGTGCTCGCCGCCGAGCCCCCGGTGAACCGGAGGCGCAAAACCAGTCGATCTAACGTGCCTGCACATGTGCGAAGCCTGCAATAACCGCTCGGGCAATGTTGGCTGGATAACGCGGGAACCCGGCAACGGTTCGACCCGATTGGGGCAGAGCCGGTAACGAAGCACGGCGTTTTCGTGGCGGCATGGAATTCCAGCGCTATTGCGCTGCAGCAAGCTCCGGTTGCCAATCCATGGGTATGTAGCCCGGCTCGTCGGCTACGCGATCGAGCCAGGTCCGGATCGCCGGATAACGGCTGAGTTCGAAATCGGCCTGGTGAGCAACATGGGCGTAGGCATAGAGCGCGATGTCGGCGATCGTGAAGTGGTCCGCGACGAAATAGCGGTGGCGCATGAGGTGTGTTTCCATCACGCCGAGCGCGCGGTAGCCATTTTCCGTCCAGTCCTCGAGCGCGTGGCTTTGCAATTCCCGGCCGCCCTTGATCAATGCGAGCCAGAAATAGGCAGCGCCGATATTTGGTTCTAGACTGTGTTGTTCGAAGAACATCCATTGCAGCGCTTCGGCGCGCGCGATGCGATCTTCCGGCGCCAGCGTCGAGCCGCCGGCGACATACCAGAGGATGGCGTTCGACTCGGCGAGGTGACGATCGGGAGCGACTTCAAGCAACGGCACCTGTCCGTTGGGGTTCTTGCCAAGAAATTCGGGCGTGCGGCTTTCACCTTTGAGGATGTCGATTTCGACCAGTCTGTACGGAATGCCGAGCCGGGCCAGCGCGAGGCGGACCTTGTAGCTGTTGCCGGAACGCTGCATCGAATAGAGCGTGTACATCTGGAATGAGATCCGTTGTGCGATTCTTCTGAAAACGATACCTCGGATGAAATCCGAGGAAGGCTTTCGAAATCATGCGCCACCCCGAAGCGCTGGTGCCCGCGATAGGAGATTCGAAGTCTGGCAATTACAAGGCCGGACGCCGATGCGGTGCAGGGAAAATATTAATTCGTTCGCTGCACTGCAGCGACGAATACCTGGTCTCAAAGTGCAGCGAAACGCAGAATTCTATTCCGCGGCCACGCGATGCGCGCGTGCGTATTCGATAAGCGCATCATCGTCGGTCGGCTTGATCGGCGTGAAGTCGCGATGCGCGATCCATTCCGGGCGCGTGAACTTCGTAATGTGGTTGGAGACTGCGCACAGCGTCAGATAGACGATCTTGCGCGGATAGGGCGTAATGTTCGGCGGCGAGGCGTGCACCAGATTGCCATGAAACATCAATACCGAGCCTGGTTTTCCCGTGGGGGCGACGATACCGACGCCATCCGGTCGGGCAGCTTCGGCAGCGAGTCGCGTGACGGTATCCTTGTCGAGCGTCCACAGCGGGTATGACGTCGTGAGTTTGTCATGGCCGGCTACGAAAACGCCCTGTCTATGACTCTTTGGAATCAAGAGCAGCGGCCCGTTGATTGGCATCACTTCGTCGAGGAATACAGCAATGTTCATTGCGCGCGCCTCGGGCATGCCGTCGTCGCGCGCCCAGGTGCCGTAATCCTGATGCCATTGCCAGACGTCGCCTTCGAAGGCGGCCTTGGCGTTGAGTTTGAACTGATGGACGTAGACGTCTTCGCCGAACAGCTGCCGCAGCGGCTCGATCAGGCGAGGATGCCGCGCAAGAAGGCCGAAGACCTCGCTGAAAGTATGTGCCGCAAAGGCTGTCCGCGGCGCGCCGGTTTTCTCCCGCCAGACTTCCTGGCGGTCAAGTTTAAGAATGCTCTCCGCTTCCGCGCGTAGCAGCGCGATCTCATTCTCGGAAAAGCAATCGGGGAAGAAGACGTAACCTTCGTCGTCGAAGGCTTTTAGCTGCCCGGCCGAAAGCTCCATAGCGCGCTCCCTTAAGGTTGCAGCCGTTAACCGGCTCTTGGGCGCCTATACTATCCCCGCGCGCGCGGAAAGCTACCGGTAGCAGCGACATGGACTGCGGCTGGCGCGAACTCGCCGTTTACTGTGGTGGCCGGTATTTCAGCTATCACCTGCAGCGATTGAACCAATCGAATTTCTTCAACAATTAGCTACTTGCTGGACTCGACAGCCCGCATTACGACAGGGGTGCCGCACGAGGTGCGGTATTGGAGGATTTCGATGGCCTTTCTTGCGGACCAGCTCAAGCGCATCAAGCCGTCGGCGACCATCGCCGTTACGGACAAGGCGCGCGCGCTTAAATTGGCCGGCCGCAATGTTATCGGGCTCGGAGCCGGCGAACCCGATTTCGACACCCCACACAACATCAAGCAGGCCGCGATCAAGGCGATCGAGAGCGGCAAGGCATCCAAATACACGAACGTCGACGGCATCGCCGAACTCAAGGATGCGATCGTCAAGAAGTTCAAGCGCGAGAACGGCCTCGACTACAAGGCGAGCCAGGTCACCGTTGGCACCGGCGGCAAGCAGGTGCTGTACAACGCTTTTATGGCGACGCTGAACCCCGGCGATGAGGTGATCATTCCGGCACCATACTGGGTGAGCTATCCCGATATGGTGTTGCTCGCCGGCGGCGAGCCGGTCGAAGTCGCGACCACGATGGCGAGTGGCTTCAAGATGACGGCGCAGCAGCTTGAGGGTGCGATCACGCCGAAGACAAAGTGGGTGCTGTTGAACTCGCCCTCGAATCCGACCGGCGCGGCTTATACGCGCGCCGAATTAAAGGCGCTCACGGATGTGCTGGTGAAGCATCCGCTCGTACATGTCATGACCGATGATATGTACGAGCATCTCGTCTACGACGACTTTGTCTTCACGACGCCCGCGCAGGTCGAACCGTCGCTCTACCCGCGCACGCTTACTATCAATGGCTGCTCCAAAGCCTACTGCATGACGGGCTGGCGCATCGGCTATGCCGGCGGACCGGAGCCGCTGATCAAGGCGATGGCGATGATTCAGTCTCAGTCGACTTCGAACCCCGCGGCTGTGTCGCAATGGGCTGCGGTGGAGGCGCTGAACGGACCGCAGGACTTCATCGCCAAGCACAACAAGATCTTCAAGGAGCGGCGCGATCTGGTCGTGTCGATGCTCAACCAGGCGAACGGCATCAAGTGCCCGACCCCGGAGGGTGCCTTTTATGTCTATCCGTCATGTGCCGGCACAATGGGCAAGACCGCGCCGGGCGGAAAAAAACTCGCGACCGACGAAGATTTCGTCACCGAGCTGCTCGAAGCTGAAGGCGTGGCAGTCGTGCAGGGAACTGCGTTCGGGCTCGGGCCGGCATTTCGCATTTCCTATGCGACCAAGACCGAAGATCTGGAAGAAGCCTGCCGCCGCATCCAGCGCTTTTGTGGAAATATGAAGTAAGCCCCCTTATTTCGGTCGTCTGCGAGGGCTTTGATCGAGTCCATATTCACTTTCCCTTATGCATGAGCCCGCTAATCTGCGGGCATGATTCGCTTTAGGGTTGCGATAGTCGTTGCGGTCGCCGTTGTCGCATTGCCGGCAGCCGCGCAGGAGCGCGTCGCTATCGGCACGCAACGCCTGACCGACAACGGCGCGCTGTTTTTGGCGGCGGCGCAAGGCTACTTCAAAGCCGAGGGTATCGACCTCGCCATGACGGCCTACGAGTCCGATCAAAGCGTGGCGGAAACACTTGCCGCGGGCGCGACTGACTTCGGTCTCGCCGGGTTCACGCCTGCGGCATTCAACGCTGCCGGCAAGGGTCTCATAAAGGCGATTGCGGCTCAGGCGCGCGAGAAGCGCAACTATGAAGGGACGGAAATCGTCGCTTCCAATGTGGGGTTCAATAAGGGCCTGCATAAATTCGATGACATCGCCAACAAGACAATCGCGATCAGCGCGCTTGGCCCGGTCCCTCGCTATCAGCTGGAACAGATCGCCCGCATCAAACATGTCGACGTCAGCGGCATCACTGTAAAGCCAATGCAAACGCTCGATGCTGTTGCACGCGCTGTCGGCACGAACCAGGTCGATGCCGCGATCATGCCGGCACCGCATGCGCGTGAATTGTTGGCTGCAAATCAGGCCAAACTGGTGGGTTGGTATTCCGAGCTGGATGAGCAGCAGTTTGGCGCCCTGTTCGTTTCCACGAAAATGATCGAGACCCGGCGCGGCGTTGTCGAAAAATTCATTCGTGCCTATCGCCGCGGCACGACCGACTACGCCGCGGCACTTCTGCGCAAGGATCGCAATTCCAAAAGAACGTCGGACACCAGATCGCATGAAGCGGCGACAACAATAGCGCGCTACGTCTACCCCGACCGCGGCGACAGCGGTGCGGCTGCGGTTGAAGCAGCCGCGTATTTTATCGAGCCGCAAGGAGGGCTTGATGTTACCGATATCGAGCGACAGATCGCCTGGTACAAGGCGCAGGGTCTGATCGACAAAAGCGTGAATGCGCGCGAGGTCGTCGACCCGAGTTTCATCAAATAGATTTTCTGCTTTCCACAATCTCCGCCCTTGCCAGCTTCCCCGCAGCCTGAGACGATAATGTGACAGGGCCGGGAAACCAGGTCCGACCTCCCGGCCGGCAAGGGAGGCAATTATGGGACAAAACGGCTCTGGTCCCAACGGCACAAGGAATTTGGGTCCCCAGTGCATCGCACTGGTGGGCCCATTCCAAAGCGGTAAAACCACACTTCTCGAAGCCATTCTCGCCCGCACCGGGGCGATTCAGCGGCAGGGAACGGTGGATGCAGGCACCACGGTCGGCGACGCCAGCAAGGAGGCGCGCCATCACAAAATGAGTGTGGAAGCCACCTTCGCCACCACCAATTTCATGGGCGACAGCTACACGTTCATAGATTGCCCCGGCTCAATCGAATTCATCCAGGACATGCGCAGTGTGCTGCCCGCGGTCGACGCCGCGGTGGTCGTTTGCGAGGCGGATGAGAAGAAAGTACCGCAGCTGCAGCTGATCCTGCGGGAGCTCGAAGATCAAAACATTCCGCACTTCCTATTTCTCAACAAGATCGACAAGGCCGACAAGCGGGTCCGCGAAACCATCAAGCTGTTGCAGCCGGCTTCACGCGTCCCCTTGCTGTTGCGTCAGATTCCGATCTGGAACGGCGACATCATTTCAGGCTTCGTCGATCTCGCGCTTGAGCGCGCCTTTGTCTACAAGGAGCACGCTCCGTCGGAGATCATCGAGATCAAGGGCGAGAACCTCGATCGCAAGAAAGAAGCCCGCTTCACCATGCTGGAGACGCTGGCCGATCACGACGACCAGTTGATGGAGCAACTGCTCGAAGATATCGAGCCACCGCGCGACAAGGTGTTCGACGATCTCGCCAAGGAATTGCGCGACCGTATCGTCTGTCCGGTTCTGATCGGTGTCGCTACCCGCAGCAACGGTGTGCTGCGATTGATGAAGGCATTGCGCCATGAATCGCCGGGCGTCAGCGAAACGGCGCAGCGTTTGGGTGTCAAAGCCGGCAACGAGGCAGTGGCACTGGTCCTGAAGACTTTCCATACCACGCACGGCGGCAAGATGTCGGTTGCTCGTTTACTCAGCGGCCAGGCTGGTGACGGAACAACGCTTGCGAGCTCAGCCGGCGATGCGGGACGCGTGTCCGGGGTCTTCAAGCTCATGGGGCAGCATTTCGAGAAGCGCGGGCAGGCCGCAGTCGGAGAGATGGTTGCACTCGGAAAACTGGATAGCGCCAAGACCGGCGACACGCTGTCGTCCGGAAAGCAGACAGCGGCCGCACTCCTGCAAGCAAGGCCCTATGCGCCGGTGCTTGCCATCGCGGTGCAAGCCAAGGAAAGAAAGGACGACGTCAAACTCGGCCCGGCTTTCACCAAGCTGACGGAGGAAGACCCGTCGCTTAGTGTGGTGCACAATGCCGAAAGCCACGAGGTGGTGATCTGGGGCCAGGGCGAAATGCACCTGCGCGTGGCAGCCGAGCATCTTGCCGATCGCTTCATGGTGCCGGTGTCGACGCGGCCGCCTTCGGTCGGCTATCGCGAGACCATTCGCAAACCGGTCACCCAGCGCGGCAGGCACAAGAAACAATCGGGCGGCCACGGCCAATTTGGCGACGTCGTGTTGGAGATAAAGCCGCTGCCGCGCGGCTCGGGATTCAAGTTTGAGGATCGCATCACGGGCGGTGTCGTTCCGCGCAACTACATCCCGGCCGTTGAGGAAGGTGTGATCGATGCGCTCAAGCACGGGCCACTCGGGTTTCCAGTGGTCGATATGTCCGTTGCGTTGATCGACGGTTCCTACCATACGGTGGACTCTTCGGATCAGGCATTTCGGACCGCCGGGCGCATCGGAATCGTGGAAGGGTTGCCGCAATGCCAGCCGGTGCTGCTCGAGCCCATCCACCTGGTCGAGATCGTCTGCCCGAGCGATGCGACCGCGAAGATGAACGCCATCTTGTCGGGGCGGCGAGGGCAGATACTGGGCTTCGATACCCGCGAGGGCTGGGACGGATGGGACACCGTGCGTGCGCAGATGCCAGAGGCAGAGATCGGCGATCTCATCATCGAGGTGCGCTCAGCCACCGCCGGCGTCGGTTCGTTCGTCTTCAAGTTCGATCACATGGCAGAGTTGACGGGCCGCACGGCGGATCAAATCATCGCAGCCAGGCGCGCAGCGGAATAAAGGCTGCGTTAAAAGAGCTGGTTCTCGCTTGTATTTGGGGGGCGACGGTGACAATTTTCGTTATTCCGGTAAGCAGATAAAAAGCAGCTTTACCGTCAGCGCTTCGCTGTTAACCGCGCAGCCGCCGTGATCTCGCAAGATCGATGTCACGCGTTTGAGGCACGGCGTTTTGCGTGCGGAATGGCGGACATGCTGGACGGACTGCGCAATCTGTTCTCTTCGCAAGGGGTGCCCTATGCGGACCCGAAAGCATCGATTCCGCTCGGTGCGGTGCTCAAGCACGACTGGTTTGAGCTCTGGTATCAGCCCAAAATCGAGTTGAAATCGCTGCATCTCGTCGGTGCTGAGGCATTGGTGCGCGCGCGTCATCCCACTCGCGGGATCGTTTCGCCGGCCCTGTTTCTGCCCGGTGCCAGCGAAGACGAGATGCATGCGCTCACCGAGCGCGTAATTCTCACAGCGCTCGGCGATTGGGAGGTCTTTGCTCAATACGGCGTGTCAATCAAACTCGCCGTCAATGTGCCGGTATCGGCGCTAGTCAAACTTCCAATGACCCAGATATTGCGCGACTCGCGCCCGACCGCGGCGAACTGGCCGGGACTGACGCTGGAAGTGACCGAGGACCAGATTCTGAATGATCTCGATCTTGCGAGAGATGTTGCCGAGGCCTTGCGGGAGCTCAAATGCGACCTCGCGGTGGACGATTTCGGTGCCGGCTATTCCTCGCTTGCGCGTCTGAAGCAATTGCCGTTCAGTGAACTGAAGATCGATCGCAGTTATGTGGCGAACTGCAACGAAGACCAGTTCAATGCCGGTCTGTGCGAGACCATTGTTGAACTGGGGCGCCGGTTCGGTCTCAGAACGGTGGCTGAAGGCATTGAGACAAGTCATGAAAGCCACAAGCTGCAATCGATCGGCTGTCAGGTTGGGCAAGGCTATCTGTTTGCCAAGCCGATGCCGAAATGGCACCTCGTTGGCCATTTACGCAGCCGCATGAACCGCAGCTCCGCGATCATTGGCTTGGATGGACAGCGCGCGACGGGTTAGTCCTTAGGGACGTCCTGCGCAGGTGAGATGGGGCCGCATGACAACGCTTGCCCGGCGGGCCGGGCTGCTGTCTCAGAACCGTGACTTGCCAGTGATCACCGAGCGCCGTACTTATTTTCCGAGATTCGGGAGGATCCGCGCCATGAACGTTATTCGCCGCCGCGGTTGGGAAATTTCCGATCGCCTGGCCGCGCCGGAATATCTGGTGTTCAGCCGCCGCGGGTTTCTGGCCGGTGGTGCGAGTGCGCTAGCTTTGGCGCCACACGCTACAACTGCCCAGCGTATCTCCGACGTGGGCAAGATACCTGATCCGAGCGCCGATCTTTATCCGGCGAAGCGCAACGAGAAATACGCGCTCGATCGTGCGATCACCGACGAGAAGATCAACGGCAACTACAATAATTTCTATGAATTCGGCACGTCGAAAACGGTTACCGCTGCCGCACAGGCGCTGCCGATCCGGCCCTGGACAGTGAAGATCGACGGCATGGTGGAAAAGCCGATGGAAGTCGGCATTGATGATCTGGTCCGTAAGCTGACGCTGGAAGAGCGCACTTACCGTCACCGTTGCGTCGAAGCATGGGGCATGGCCATCGCCTGGACAGGTTTCCCGTTCGCCAAGCTGGTTGATTTCGCCCGCCCGCTTGGCTCTGCCAAATATGTGCGAATGGAAACTTTCATGGACCCGAAGGTGGCGCCGGGTCAGCGGCAGCCCTGGTATCCGTGGCCTTATGTCGAGGGTGTCACCATGGCAGAGGCGACCAACGAACTCGCTTTCCTCGTCACCGGTGCCTATGGGCATCCACTTGCCCGACAACACGGTGCGCCGTTGCGTCTCGCGCTGCCCTGGAAATACGGCTTCAAGTCAATCAAGTCGATTGTGCACTTCAGCTTCACGGATAAACGTCCGAGGGGCATGTGGGAAGCGCTGCAGCCTGCGGAGTATGGCTTCTGGGCGAATGTCAATCCGCAAGTGCCGCATCCGCGTTGGAGCCAGGCGAGCGAGGAGATCATCGGGACTGGCGAGCGGCGACCGACGCTCCTGTTCAATGGTTACGGCGACTATGTCGCCGGCCTTTACAACGGCATGGACAACGAACGCCTCTGGGCGTGAGGCGCTGCTATACGTCGGCGCTGGGCAAGGGTAGTGTGCCTCTACGGGAAGAACCCGCGGAGGCTTGCATGTCCAGCCAACAACCCAGCATTCAAGGACTTCAGCGTGCAGCGACCGCTGCGCTGCGTGAGCATTGGGTTCTTTTTCTGGTCGAGGGCGTTGTGCTGCTTGTGCTGGGCGCAACCGCCGTTGTCCTGCCGCCAATCGCTACATTGGCGGTCACCATCCTCCTGGGCTGGCTGTTTCTGGTCAGTGGCATCCTTGGCCTGATCACAACATTTTGGATGCGGCACGCGCCAGGCTTCTGGTGGTCGCTCTTGTCGGCGGTGCTCGGCATTGTTGTCGGCGCGGTCCTCCTGGCATCACCGCTGACAGGCGCATTCTCTCTCACGCTGGTTCTGGTCGCATTTTTCCTCGTCGAGGGCGCTGTCTCGATCATGTTCGCGCTTGATCACAAACGAGAACTATCCGGTCAGTGGGGCTGGATGCTGGCCAGCGGCATCATCGATCTGGCGCTGGCCATAATGATATTTGCCGGACTGCCAAGCACGGCGGCTTGGGCCGTCGGGCTTCTGGTCGGCATCAATATGATATTTGGCGGCTCCGCACTGATCGCGATGGCGCTGCACGCGCGCAAGGGCGCATGATTCGCAAGATCCTGCCTATGATCTGATCAGGGGTGCAGTCGATCACCTCTCTGCTTCGCCGGCTTCCGCCTTGGCCAGCTTGGTGCGCCAATCCGTCCGCTTGAGCACAAATGCATATGCGGCGAGCACAAGCAGGCTGATGCTGACGATCATCAGGCACAGCGAAATCGGGCGGCTGAAGAATATAAAATAGTTGCCGTTCGACATGATCAGTGACTGGCGCAGGCTCTGCTCCAGGATCGGCGAGATCACCAGACCGAGCACGAGCGGAGCCGGATCAAAATCGAATTTGCGCAGCGCATAGCCGAGTATGCCCATGATCAGCATGATCCAGACGTCGACCACCGAGTTGTTCACCGTGTAGACGCCGATGATGCAAAACATGATGATCAGCGGGTAGAGATAGGCGTATGGAATTCGCAGCACGGTCACGAACACGCTGACCAGTGGCAGGTTGAGCAACAGCAGCATGAGGTTGCCGACATACATCGAGGCGACGAAGCCCCAGAAAACGTCCGGATGCTCGTTGACCAGCGTTGGCCCGACCGAAACGCCGTGAATCATCAGGGCGCCGATCAGTACCGCAGTGATCGGGCTGGTGGGAATGCCAAGCGCAAGAAGCGGCACGAACGCACCGGTCGAGGCAGCATTGTTGGCGGTCTCAGGTCCAGCGACGCCGGCGACGGCGCCTTTTCCGAATTGCTCCGGGTGTTTCGAGACGCGCTTTTCCAATGCGTAGGACAGGAAACTGGAAATGACGTGTGCTGATCCGGGAATGATGCCGATGATAAAGCCGAGAAGCGTACCGCGCGAAATCGGCATCACCGCCTCGGCCCATTCCTTGCGGGTTGGCAACAGGTCGCGCAGGCGCGGCGTGATGATGTCCTTGACCGCGTCGGCGCTTGGCGTCGACAGGATTTCGCCGAGCCCGAACAGCCCGACCGCGACCGGTACGATGCCGATGCCGTCGCCCAATTCGGCGAGATCGAAGCTGTAGCGGAAATGACCGGTCATATTGTCGATGCCGATCATGCCGAGCAGCAGGCCGAGGCAGGCCATCAGCAGCGTCCTGATCAGCGAGGAAGACGACATATAGGCAAGGAAGATCAGGCCGAGCACGAGGAGCGCGGTGTATTCGGGTGGCCCGAACCGGACGGCGATCGTCGCCAATGGTGGCGCCACAACGGTAAGCACAACGACTCCAAACGAGCCGCCGATCCAGGAACCAACCGCCGCGATACAGAGCGCCGCCCCTGCGCGGCCCTTCTTGGCCATGGCGTATCCGTCGATACAGGTCATGACCGACGACGCCTCGCCGGGAATGCGCATGAGGATCGATGTGGTCGAACCGCCATACTGTGAGCCGTAATAGATGCCGGCGAGCATGATGATTGCTTGCGTGGCATTCAGTCCGAACGTCACGGGCAAAAGAATGGAGATACCGGCAAGCGGCCCGATGCCCGGCAGCACGCCAACGAGAGTGCCGACCAGGCAGCCGAGGAACGCGTACCACGCGTTGGCCGGCTGCAAGGCAACCGAGAAACCGAGATAGAGACTGTGAAGGGTTGTTTCCACGACGATCCTAGAATCCGAACGGGCCGGCTTGGAGCGGCGTCTTGAGCACGTAAACGAACAGAATGTACGTGGTCACAACCACGCCGAGGCTGTAGCCGATGGCCGGCAGCAGTTGGCGCCCCTCAATGACGGCAAGCAGGGCGAAGATCAACAGCACGTTGGTCGCGACGAATCCCAGCGGTTCGAACAGCGCAATAGCGGCTGCGGTGATCGCGACTACAAGCGCGGCATGCTTGGCGCCACTCCACGATAGCGTTGCGAACACCTTGCTCTCATTCGCACGCAGCGCCAGCACCAGGCCGAAGAAAATGGTGAGCACCGCGACAATCTTCGGCAGAAAGCCGGAGCCCGGCATCGACAGGCTGCCCGTCGGCAGGTCGCCGCTGAGTGCAATGACCAGCAGGCCCAAGCCGATGAAGAAAACGCCCGCGACATGGTCGGCGCGCAGGGTCATATGGTCATCCTCATCATCCCTGCACGCGGCCGATGGCGTTTATAGCATCTTCCTGACGCTTGGCGTCGACGGCCCAGAATTTTATGAATTCGGGCTGATCCATATAAGCGAGTTCCTGGCCGAGATTGTCGAGCGTGTCGGTAAATTGCTTGCTGTGGGCGGCCTTGTTGAGTCCCTCGCGTAGAGTATTGACGATCGGCGCCGGCGTACCCTTGGGCGCAAATATCCCGACCCAAAAATAATATTCGAGATCGTAACCCAGCTCCTTGAAGGTCGGGACGTCAGGCAGTGATTTCGCACGCTTGGCGCTGGAGACCGCCAGCGCATTCACCTTCCCGGCGCGGATATGCGGCAATGCGATCGATGTCGGCGACATGAAGAAGTTTACGTTCCCGCCCAGCACAGCGGTGACAGCGGGTCCGCCGCCATTGGTCGGCAGGTGCCGCATCTTCAGATCGCCGGCAGATTTTGCGAATAACACCGTTGGAATGTGGGATGCGCCGTAAAGCCCCGACGAGCTGTAAATCAGCTTGTCCGGGTTGGCCTTTGCATCGGCAACCAGGTCCTTCAGCGTTCTATATGGCACGTCCTTGTTGACGATCATCACAATTGGATCGGCGATGATGCGGGCGAGTGGGATGAAATCGGCGTTGGTGAATTTCGGCGTACGGCCGAACAATTTGTCGACCGCCGCGAAGCCGGAAATCGACACAATATGGGTGAGCAGGGTGTAGCCGTCTGACTTGGCGGCGGCGACAAATTGCGCGCCGACAGCGCCGGCCGCACCAGCCTTGTTTTCGAGCACGACAGGCTGTTTGAAAACAGTCTCGAGTGCCGCGTCCAGCGGACGGGTTATCGTGTCGCTGACGCCGCCGGGCGGGAACGGACTGACCATCGTAATGGCGTGCGAAGGATAAGCGTCTTGCGCAATTGCTGGACGAGCGACAATCGTGGCGGCCGTCGCGGCCGTACCTGCGACGAAACTACGGCGATCCATATTTTACTCCCCTCTGTTGCAGGTGCCGGTTGGGTCCAGCTTATCGTTTGATCCGACGAAAGCTCATCCTTGCACGCGACCGATCAATTTCACCGCTTCATCGGAGCGCCTGGCGTCTTCCGCCCAGAACCTGGCAAAATCGGCTGTGTTGAGATAGTCAGGCTCCAGGCCGGCATTGGTGATGGCGGTCTTGAACAAATCGGAAATTGCGGCCTTGTCGATCACGCCGTTCAGGGTGGCCACGATATTGGCGGGCGTAGCTTTCGGCGCGAAGATACCGACCCAAAGATAGTATTCGACGTCGTAGCCGAGCTCCTTCAAGGTCGGCACGTCTGGCAACGCCTTCGAGCGCCTGCCGCCGAACGACGCCAGCGCACGCAGCTTGCCGCCTTTGATATGTTGCAGGGTCGCGGAGACCGTCTGCGTGCTCATCTGTGCGTTGTTACCGAGCAGGGCGGTCACCGCCGGTCCGCCGCCGTTCGTCGGCAGGTGGCGAAGCTTCGGGATACCAGTCGTCTTTTCCAGCAGCGCGACCGGCAGATGGGTCGCGCCATAGAGCCCGCCCGAACTGTAGATGATGGCCTCCGGGCGCTTTTTGGCGTCGTCGATCAAATCCTTGAGGGTCTTGTACGGCTGCTGTTCATTGACGACCACGAGAACCGGGTCGGCGACCAGCCGCGCCAGCGGAATGAAATCGGCGCGCGTGGTTTTCGGCTGCCGGCCGAAGAGTTTGTCGACTTCCTCGTAGCCGGAAATTCCGTTGTTGTGCGAGAGAAGCGTGTAGCCGTCAGGTTTGGCATTGGCTCCGACCTGCGCACCGACTTGGCCGCCGGCGCCAGCCTTGGTTTCGACCACCACCGGCTGTTTGATGATCGGCTCGAGCGCCGCAGCGAAAGGCCGCGTCACGATATCGTTGACACCGCCGGGCGGGAACGCGTTGATAATGGTAATTGGACGTGAAGGAAACGCGTCTTGCGCAAGTGCGGGGCCAGTTGCGACGAGTGCGGTCGTGCCGATGACAAAGCTACGGCGATCCATCGTGTCCCTCCGGAAATTAGCGAAGCGATCTGTTGCCGGCCGCGTTAGCCCTGAACGCGGCCGATCGCATGCACCGCTGCCTCGACTCGCTTGGCGTCTTCGTCCCAGAATTTTGCGAACGCTGCCTGGTCGAGAAAGGCGACCTCATCGCCGATGTTGGTAATTGCGGTCTTGAACTGATCGCCGGCCGCCGCCTTTTTGATGGCGTCGCCCAGAATCTTTACAATCGGAGCAGGCGTATTCTTCGGCGCAAACACACCGACCCACAGCGAGAATTCGACGTTATAGCCGAGCTCCTTCAGTGTGGGCACGTCCGGCATCGACGTCGCACGCTGTGGGCTGAAGCAGGCAAGTGGACGGAGCTTGCCGGCCTTGATCTGACCGCTTGCGGGGGCGATCGCCGACACCAGCACCTGCGAATTGTTGCCGAGGATAGCGGTGAGCGCCGGGCCACCGCCATTGGTCGGCAAATGCTTCATTTTGATGCCGGCGGCCTGCATGAACAGCGCGGTCGGCAAATGCAGCGCGCCGTACAGGCCGGACGAGCTGAAAATCAGCTTATCGGGATTGGCTTTGGCATCGTCGACCAGTTCCTTGACGCTCTTGTATGTTTGCTGATCGTTGACCAGCAGAACCATAGGCCCAGACGTCAGCCGCGCGATCGGAATGAAGTCGGCGCGCGTGAATTTGGGCGGGCGATCGAACAATTTATCGACCTCGGCAAAGCCGGAGATCGACACAATATGGATGAGCAGTGTGTAGCCGTCCGGCTTGGCTGAGGCGGCGACCTGGCCGCCAACTTGCCCGGCCGCACCGGCCTTCGTCTCGACAATACAGGGTTGCTTGAGAATCGGCTCGAGCATCGCGGTGAGCGGCCGGCCGACGACGTCGGCAGCGCCGCCCGGCGGGAACGGGTTGATGAAAGTAATGGCGTGGGACGGATAGGCGTCCTCGCCGAAAGCGGGCCGCACGGCAAGGGCCGCGGCCGCGGCGGCGCTACTGGCAACAAAACGGCGTCTGTCCACGTGAGTCCTCCCTGGAAGTGCTTATTTTGCCGGTACTTGGTCCGGCATTTTCGTTGGGCGGGATGCTATCGCCCGGCGCGGTGGGCAATCAAGCATCAATGATTGCCACAGCCCTCGTCCAGCCAGCAGAGCCGCCGCGCACTTTCACGGGAAAGCAGCTTACCGTGAAGCCTTTGGCCGGCAGCACCTCGAGATTGTGCAGCTTTTCGATGTGGCAATAGCCGATGTCGCGGCCGGCACGATGGCCTTCCCAGATCAGCGACGCGTCGTGGGTTTCAGCGTATTTACTCATTGTGTAGATGAACGGCGCGTCCCAGCTCCAGCCGTCGGTGCCCGTTACGCGTACGCCGCGCTCGAGCAAATAGAGCGTTGCCTGGCGCCCCATGCCGCAACCTTTCGCGACGTAGTCGGGCCGTCCGTAGGCGGCACCGGCGCTGGTGTTCACGACGACGATCTCGAGTGGTGCGAGCGTGTGGCCGATACGCTTGAGCTCGGCTTCGACATCGCTGGCGGTAGCGACATAGCCGTCAGGGAAGTGCCGGAAGTCAAGTTTCACGCCGGGCTGGAAACACCAGTCCAGCGGCACCTCATCGATGGTCATGGCGCGCTTGCCGTGATCCATCGTGGAAGCGAAATGCCACGGCGCGTCGAGATGCGTCGTGCAATGTGTCGACAAGCGAACCCATTCGAAGCCCCAGCCCTCGCCGTCTGGCAGTTCCTCTTTCTTCAGTCCCGGGAAAAATTTGAGGATGTCGGCAGCAGTAGCCTGATGATCGAGATACTCGATCTTCGGACCGTAGCCCGGCGGGTCGGCTGCCACATCGTTCTCGAGCGGAACCGAAATATCGATCACCTTGCGCGCCATGATTTTATTTCTCCGTCATCCGCGGCCTTGTCCCGGGCATCCACGTCATTACTGTTCCTTGCATCATCCAAGACGTGGATGGCCGGAACAAGTCCGGCCATGACGAACGAGGGAGAGAGATATGCCTGCTTACTGGGTTGCGCGTTCCAAGGTCAACGACCCCGTCGAGTATAAAAAATATACCGACCTGGTGCCCGCCATCATTGCCAGGTTTGGCGGAAAGGTTCTGGCCCGGGGCGGACGTTTTCAGATCATGGAAGGTCCGGATAAATTCCATCGCTTCATCGTGATCGAATTTCCGACCCTGGAGCAGGGCGTCGCATGTTTCACATCGCCGGAATACGACAAAGCCGCCGCCTTCCGGCGCGGTGGAGCGGGGGAGGTCGAAACGATCATGGTCGAAGGTGTGTGATCCTCCCATCAGATGGGACGAGCCACTGGTGTGGGCAGATCGATTGGGCTAAAAAATCCGCAAAACCACAATAGTTTGGGGAGGGACAGTATGCTGCGTTATATGAAATCCGCCGTGTATGCGGTGGCTGCGGCCGCAGCTACATTTGCCGCGATGGCGGCAACACCGGCCATCGCGCAGGACAAGCAGCCGATCAAGATCGGGTTCGGCATGGCGGAAACCGGTCCGCTGGGTCCGAATGGCAAGTCTGCGCTGCTCGCGATGGAAATCTGGGTTGAGGAAACGAATGCCAAAGGCGGTCTGATTGGCAGGCCGGTTCAACTGGTTCACTACGACGATCAGAGTAACCCTTCAACGGTACCCGGAATCTACAGCAAGCTGCTCGATGTCGACAAAGTCGACGTGATTGTCGGCGGCTATGGCACCAACATGTTGGCGCCCGCGATGCCGGTGGTTGTACAGCGCAAGAAGGTGTTCCTCGGTCTATACGGTCTTGGCGTGAACAGCGACTTCAACTACGACCGCTACTTCGCCATGATCCCCTCCGGGCCGGAGCCGAAGACCTCATTCACCAAGGGCTTCTTCGACACGGCGATGGCGCAAAATCCAAAGCCGGCGACGGTGGCCATCGTGGCCGCCGATGCGGAGTTTTCCAAAAACGCGTCCGATGGGGCGCGCGAGAACGCCAAGAAGGCAGGACTCAAGATCGTCTACGACAAGAGCTATCCGCCTTCGACCACCGATTTCGGCCCGATCGTGCGCGGGATTCAGGCGACCAATCCCGATCTGGTCGTGATCTGCTCGTATCCGCTCGACTCGGTCGGCATGGTGCTTGCGGCGAATGAAGCCAAGCTCAATCCAAAGATGATCGGCGGCGCCATGGTTGGGCTGCAGTCGACTGTGTTCAAGACGAAGCTCGGCCCGGCATTGAACGGATACATGAACTATGACTTCTGGCTGCCCGCAAAATCCCTGATGTTCAAGGGCACAGCGGAATTCATGCAGAAGTATCAGGATCGTGCCGTCAAAGCGGGCGTGGATCCGCTCGGCTACTATATGGCTCCGTTCAGCTACTCGTATCTCGACGTTCTCGGACAGGCGATCACGGCAACCAAAAGCGTCGACGACGCCAAACTCGCTGATTACCTGCGCAAGACCACATTCAAAACCATCGTCGGCGATGTTTCGTTTGGCAAGAACGGCGAATGGGCGAAGTCGCGGGTCTTCCAGGCGCAATTCCGCGGGATCAAAGGCAATGGTATCGACCAGTTCAGGAATCCGGAGACCCTGGCCATTATCACACCGGCGGAATACAAGTCCGGCGACGTGATCTATCCCTTCGAGAAGGCGAGGCAATAAGCCTTCCCACCTTGGCCCACAGCCGGGTTTCAGGGCGCAGCGCGGCTCAAATTTGCTGCGCCGCGTGCGTTTTGGCGGGTAGCATCCGGCAATTGGTCTAATCCTCGGGACTTTCTGTCGCGCCCGATGGACCATTGCGTCGGGCGCTGTCATTATTGGTCATCGAAATAAAAGACGTTCATGGGAGGAGAAGATATGCTGCAAAATCTCAAGTCCCGGACATTTGCCTGGATGGCAGGGACGGCTGTCGCCGTCGTGGCCGCCGGCGCGATGTTCGTGGGGGCCGCCTCGGCCCAAAACAAGGAGCCGATCAAGATCGGTTTCGGTATGTCGTTGACCGGCCCGCTTGCCGCCAACGGCAAACAGGCGCTGCTTGGCATGAAAATCTGGGAAGAAGAGACCAACGCCAAGGGTGGTCTGCTCGGGCGTCCGGTCAAGCTGATCTTCTACGATGACCAGAGCAATCCTTCGACGGTGCCCGGCATCTACACCAAGCTGATCGACGTGGACAAAGTCGAGCTCGTGGTCGGCGGTTACGCCACCAACATGAACGCGCCGGCGATGCCAGTGGTCATGCAGAAGGGCAAGACCTACATCAGTCTGTTTGCGCTCGACGTTAATCACGAGTTCAAATACCCGAAGTACTTCTCGGTGTTGCCAACCGGCCCGCAGACCAAGCCATCGTTTACCGAGGGCGTGTTTCAGGTCGCTGCGGCGCAGAATCCGAAGCCGACGACACTCGGGCTGGTGGTCGAGGACGCCGAGTTCTCCAATAACGCCTGCGACGGCGCCCGCGAGAACGCCAAGAAGTTCAATATGAAGATCGTTTACGACCGGAAATATCCGCCGAGCACGACGGACTACACGCCGATCGTGCGCGCCGTGCAGGCGGCCAATCCGGACGTGGTCATCGTCTGCTCCTACCCCCTTGGCTCCGTCGGCATTGTGCAGGCGGTCCGTGAGCTCAACTACAAGCCGAAGATCATTGGAGGCGCGATGGTCGGATTGCAGGCCACGGTCTTCAAGAGCAAGCTTGGACCAAAGCTCAACGGGATCATCAACTATGAGACATGGGTGCCGTCCGACAGGTTGATGAAGCCGGCAGCCGAGTTCTTCAAAAAATATCAGGCGAAGGCCGGCGCTGAAGGTGTCGATCCACTCGGCTACTATCTCGGTGGGTGGGGCTACGCGTATATCAACATGCTCGGCGAGGCGATTGCCGGCACGAAAAGCATCGATGACAACAAGATCGCGGACTACCTCCGCAAGACACCGCACAAGACAATCATGGGCGACTGGTCTTACGGCCCGGGTGGCGAGTGGACGAAGTCAGGCATGATGCAAGTGCAGTATCACGGCATCAAGGAAGGCGCTGGCCTCGAGACCTGGAAAGGCATGGGATATCAGAACGTGCTCACACCGGCTGATCTGAAGACCGGCAATGTGATTTATCCCTACGAGAAAGCTCTGCAGTAGTTTGGCTGCGCTCCGAATAAAAAACGGCGCGGGACAAGTCCCGCGCCGTTTTGCTTTTGGAACTTCGCGCTCGTTACATGCCCATGTAAAGCTTGCGGACCAGATCATTGTTGTTGAGTTCCTCAGCCGAGCGGCCTTCGAAAGCGATCTTGCCGTGCACGATCACATAGCCGCGGTCGGCGATACGGATCGCCTGCGTGAAATTCTGTTCAGCCATCAGCACCGTCAGCTGGTAGTGATCTTTGAGCAGTTTGATGGCGTCAATAGTGCGCGCGACCAGCTGTGGCGCCAGTCCGACCGACGGCTCATCCACCAGCAAGATCCGCGGCGCAAGCATCAGCGCGCGAGCCAGCGCCAGCATCTGCTGTTCGCCGCCGCTCATTGAGCCCGCAAGCTGGCTGCGCCGTTCCGCGAGGCGTGGAAATGACTGGAAGCAGAAGTCCAGATTGGTCTTGATCTGCGCGCGGGCCTTCGGCCGAAAGGCGCCGAGCAACAGGTTCTCCTCGACCGTCAATTTCGGGAAAAGCCGACGTCCTTCCGGAACCAGCGCGATGCCCAGATCCACGATCTGTTCGGTGCTGCGGCCGATCAAATCGTGCTTTTCACCGTCGATCTCGGCAATGATGCGTCCGCCCTTCGGGCGCACAATGCCCATCACGCATTTCATCAAAGTGCTCTTGCCGTTGCCGTTGGTACCAAGCAAGGCAACAGTTTCGCCTGGCTTCACCGAGATCGAAACGTTTTCGATGACGCGAACGGAACCGTAGGCGGCATGAACTCCTTCGATGGTCAGGCTACTGGCCAAGATACGCCCTCACGACTTCGGGATTGCGGACGACGTCCTCGGGCTTGCCGTCGGCAATCTTTTTGCCACTCACCAGGACGACGAGCCGTTGCGAAAAGCTCATCACCGCACTCATAATGTGTTCGATCAAGATGACGGTGATCCCGCGCTCATTGAGCTGCTTGAGGAGCGTGAGAATATCCTCGATTTCAGAATGGGAAAGGCCGGCCATCGATTCGTCGGCGATCAGAAGTTTTGGCTCCGCTGCCACCGCGCGCGCCAACTCGAGCTTGCGCATTTCAACCTGTGTCAAATCGCGCGGCATATGCCGTGCCTTCTGGTCGAGCCCGACCAGACGCAGCAATTCCACGCAGCGCGCGTCCACACTGTCAGCGTGCAGCGGGCCTGAGCGCTTGTGCACCGTGTAGAGCATCGGAACGCGCAAATTATCCGCGAGATTGAGGCTCACGAACGGGCGGGGGAGTTGAAAGCTGCGCGCGAGGCCGCGGTGCGTGCGTTCATGCGCGGCAAGCCCATCCATGGCGTGGCCGTCGAAATGCACGCTGCCCTGTTCGTTCTGCAGCGCGCCACAGATGCAGTTGACCAGTGTGCTTTTGCCGGAGCCGTTCGGGCCGATCAATCCGACCCGCTCGCCTGGCTGCACCTCCAGTTCGATGCCATCAAGTGCGACGAACCCTCCGAAACGCTTGCTGATATTGCTGACGTGAAGAAGCGGGCTCATTTGCTCCTCCGCGCACGCAGGCGATCCTGCACCAGGCCGACCAGACCGTTCGGGGCAATCACGACGAAGGCGACGAGCAATATCCCCACAATGAGCAGGTTCACGGCTGAGGAGATGGTTACAGTGGCGATTTGTTGCAGCGAGCCAAGCAGGATCGCTCCGATCAGCGGGCCGACCCAGCTCGTCGTTCCGCCGATGATCGGCATGGCGATGGAATTGACGCCATATTCGAGGCCAAAGGCAGATGCCGGCTGCAAATAGCCGATGTAATAGGGGAAGGGCGCGCCCGCCATTCCCATGAGGGCACCCGAGATGGTGGTGGCGATCAATTTAAGCCGCAGGGTGGGGACGCCGGAGGCTTCCGCCGCAAGCTCATCGTCGCGGATGGTGGCAAAGCCGAAGCCGAGTTGCGAGCGCGCGATTGCACGCGAGACAACGATCGATAAAATCGCGAGAATCATCATCAGCAGGAACAAATACTCGATGTATTCAATTGAGAAATTGCCGATTTCAATGGTGTCCGCGCGCACGATATAGGCGCCGCGTGAGCCGCCGACATAGTCCCAATTCACCACCATCGTTTGCAGCACGACCGCCATTGCCAGAGTTGCGATTGCAAAGAAGGCGCCGCGCAATCGCAATGTCAGGTAGCCCATGCCGAATCCGACGATGCCCGACACCACCGCACTGATGACGATCAGGAGCGGAATCGGCAGCGGGTAGAACTTGTAGAAAAACACGGTGGAATAGGCACCCAGCGCGAAAAATGCCGCTGAGCCGAAGTTCACATAGCCGCAATAGCCGCCGAGAATGTTCCAGGCTGAAGACAAAACGACGTACTGCAGGATCGTGTAGCCCGCAAAAAACAAATAGCCGACACCGAACAGATGCCCGCAAACGTAGATCACGAAGCCGACCAGCAGACAGACGAGGGAAAACCGAAGCGTGCTCACGGGCTACCGTCCGAACAATCCCGCTGGCCGGAAGGCGAGCGTGAGAAGGAGAAATCCGAATGATACCGCCGGCGACCAGGAGGGACCGTAAAAGGTCGCCGTGATGCTTTCCATGACGCCAAGCAGCATGGCGGCGACCAGAGTGCCGGGAAGGCTGCCGAGCCCGCCGAGCACGCAGATGGCGAATACCCGCCCTATGTACTCGCGGCCGACAGACGGCTCGACCGGTTGAATGATCACAAGCAATGCGCCAGCCACCGACGCCGTTGCGATCGAGATGCCGAAGGCGATGCGCTTGATGCGGATCGGGTCAGCGGCCATCAACTGCAGCGCAAGCTGATCCTGCGACACCGCCATGATGGCGCGCCCTGTGAAGGTGTGCGTGACAAGCAAATGCAACAGGCCGAACAGGACGAGCGCCGTGACGCAGGGCACCAACATGCGCAGGGGAAGGTCGATACTGCCCAAATGCAGGCTAGGCCCAATGTAACTTGCCTCGACGTAGCGATAGTCGACGCCGAAAACGAGGATCAGCATGACCTCGGTTACGAACAACAGGCCGAAAAAGAAAGCGAGGCCACGCAGTGATTCCTGGCCACGCTTTTCAAACGAAACGTAATAGACCTGATAAATGCAGGTGCCGAGGGCATAAAAAGCCGGCAGCATCACGATGCTCACCACGATCGGGTCGATACCGTACGAGATATTGACGATGTAGGCGATGTAGGAGCCAAGGATGATGAAGGCCGGGTGCGCGATATTGACGATATCGAGCATGCCAAACGAGATCGAAACGCCGGCAGTTACCGCGGCGTAGAATCCACCAAGCAGTAACCCCGCGATGATCGCGTTGACCAACAATTCGAACGGAAAATCCATCCCGCCAGAAGTCCCCTCGTTATTATTTCCCGCGTGACGGGATTGCGCGGCAGTGTGCAGGATGCCCGGTCAGTTGGCTAGTCCATTGAGTGAGCGGGTACTTCATGGGATCGCGACAAAATGAAACGCCCGCCGTGGGATGCCCATCGGCGGGCGTTAAAATAATTCAACTCCGTCAAGCGGCGGCGGATTGCGGCCGCACGCCGGCCGGCAGCGGCATCGGCTTGTTGGCGCTGTCCTTGAACTCGACGGTCATAAAAACCATCTCGCGGTCGCCGAGATTTTCCAGATCGTGAACCTTGAACTCGTCTTTGCCGTAGCTCTCGTGCCGCGTCTCACCTGGCTGATAGGTATATTCGACGGTTGTGCCGTCATGCACATGCTGCCGTCCGCGGCCGCCGGACACCGAAGTCCAGAAATAGTCGAGCACGTGGCGGTGAAATCCGATGCGCTCGCCGGGAGCGAGACGGATGATCCAAACGCGCGTACGTTCATTCTCCGACAGTAACGTGGAGCCGACGCAAGGGTTCGGATTCTTGCCCTCGCGATCGAACTCGGCGGAGATGTCCGCCGGCCACTGCGTCTTTTCCTTTTTCTCGGCGGACTTGTCGAGCATGGTCAAGGCCATGGGAATTCCTCCAAAGCTATTGACTGTCATATATAGGATAAATGGGTAAACGAAAAGATCGAGACTGACCAATTGACCGGAGCCCACGTGCGACGCGCAATAATCGTTGGCGGCTCGATGAGCGGCTTGCTGAGCGGCCTTTTGCTGCGGCGGGCCGGTTGGACAGTTGATATTTACGAGCGTGTGGGCAGCGAGCTTTCCGGGCGCGGTGCGGGGATCGTGGCCCAATACGAACTGATCGAAAGGTTGCGCAAGCTGGGTCTCGCTACCGGCGAGCTTGGTGTCCACATCACGACCCGCAAAATTCTCGACGCGGAAGGGCAGGTGACGCATGAAATCGAGTGCCCGCAGGTATTGACCGCCTGGGAGCGTGTCTACCGGCTCCTGCGCGACGCCTTTCCGCTGGATCGCTATCACCGCGGGCGCGGCCTCGCGAAACTCACCCAAGACACGGACAGGATCCGGGCGCATTTTTCCGATGGCGAAATCATTGAAGCGGATCTGCTGGTCGGTGCCGACGGCATCCGCTCGACCGTGCGTCAGCAAATCCTGCCGGAGGTGACGCCGCGTTACGCCGGCTACTGTGCGTGGCGCGCGCTGATTGCCGAGCATGCCTTTCCGCCTGACGTGCACCGCGAGCTGTTCGAGTACATGACTTTCGGCCTGCCGCCGGGCGAGCAATTTCTTGGCTATCCTGTGGCCGGTCCCGATAACGACCTTCAGCGCGGTCATCGCCGCTACAACGTGGTCTGGTATCGGCCAGCCGATGAAGCGACCAAGTTGCGATGGTTGCTGACTGACGAGCATGGGGTAACCCATGCGATTTCGATTCCACCGCCATTGATCCGCAGTGAGGCAATTGCCGAGATGCGCGCCGATGCGGAGCGGCTGGTCGCCCCGCAATTCCGTCAGATCGTGCGGCTGCTCGAGGAGCCGATTCTCCAGCCGATCTACGATCTGGAATCGTCGCAAATGTCATTCGGCCGCGTGGCGATCGTTGGCGACGCGGCTTTCGTCGCGCGCCCGCATGTGGCAGCCGGTGTTTCAAAGGCGGCGGACGATGCCGCCGCGCTTGCGGAAGCGCTGCAGAATGAGCCGGATGTGGAAACAGCGCTCAAGCGATTCGAGGCGGCAAGGCTCTCCGAGAATTTCCGCATCATCGAACGCGCGCGCCATCTCGGCGCTTATTTGCAGGCTACCCGCACGCAGGAGGAGCAAGCGCGCGCCGGACAGCACAGCAACGATGCCGCAGTTATCGCCGAAACGGCCGTGCTGGATTTTCTCTACGCCTGAGCCGCCGTCACGCTATCCCGAGCATCTTTTTCGCATTGCCACCGGCGAGCGCGGCGCGAGTTTTCTCGTCGAAGCTATCGACCGCGGCAATGTGACCGATTGGGTCGTTTTCCAGCATGTCGAAAGGATAGTCGGTGCCCATGATGACGTGGTCGAGACCAAAAGTATCGACCAGCGCCTCCAATTGTTCCGGCGTGAATACGACGGTGTCGACATAGACCTTCTTCAGGTAGCTGGTCGGCGGCTTCGGCAGATTGGCGTGGCAATCGGAACGGGCGCCCCAGGCGTGATCGATACGGCCAGAATAGGCGCCGAGATATCCGCCGCCGTGCATGGCGAAGATCTTCAGATTGGGATGGCGCTCGAGTACACCGTCGAAGATCAGATAGTGCAGGGCAAGCGTCGTTTCGAACGGGTTGCCGATGATGTTGTTGAAGTAGAAACGCGACAGGCGCCGGCCCTCGGTGAACCCATTCGGGTGGACAATCACCAGAGCTCCCAGTTCCTCGGCCTTTTTCCAGAAGGGCGCGAAGTCCGGATCCGATAGCTCCCTCCCGGCAACATTGGTGAGGATCTCGACACCTTTAAATTTCAGTTTTGTCATGCACCGCTCGAGTTCCTTGGCGGACTCGTTTCCGTCCTGCATCGGCACGGTGCCGGTCGGGATGAAGCGGTCGGAATGTTTTGAAACGAATTCGGCAACACCATCATTGATCATTTGCGCGGCCGGCACCGCATATTCGAGTGCGACGGTGTGATAGCACTGCGGCGGCGGCGGCATCACGAGCTGGGCATCGACGCCCATCTTGTCCATGACCGCAAAGCGTTCGTCATAGCCGGTCATGCAGCCACGGATATCGGCTTCCTGCTTGGCGTTGATCGCCTTGGTCTCGGCCGATGAGAAATGCGCGAGCGGGATGGTACTGACATCGAGATGTGGCTTGATGAATTCGGCGGCGCGCGGCACCGCGATGTGCGTGTGAGCATCGATCGTCATGCTCTTTGGGCGGACGTCGCGCCCCGGCTTGCCATGCCTGCGCGCAGCGGTGTCGGCGTATTTATTCCAGATATCAGCCATTTCCAGCCTCTCGTTTGTCATCCGCAAAAACGGATGATCCAGTAACCCGTGCGTTTGCGATTTTCAACGCAGAGAAGTTCAGAACACCCCAAGGTGCTGGCGCAGGTCGACGCCGTCTTTTTCCAGTTTCGCCGGGGTCGAGACGACCGCA
>DASYSQ010000241.1:0-19005 GCA_036003145.1 Pseudolabrys sp. | reverse complement strand
GTGTACCCGCGCGAAACAAGTCCCCGTGCATTGAGCGCGCGCAATCCTTCTTCATCTTCGACCAGCAGGATCGTGCCTTGCCCGGTAAGATCGGCGGCAGCAGCGCGCGCAAGCGAGTCAGCGGCCGCCAGCGCACCCGCGATGGCGGGAGCTTCCCCTGCGGGAATTTGCGCCAGCACTTCGTCGGCTCCCGGGATATGGCGTGGCAGGAAGATACGGAATGACGTCCGGCCCGGCTGCGAGTCGGCGTAGATAAATCCGCCGGTCTGTTTGACGATGCCGTAAACGGTGGAAAGCCCAAGTCCCGTGCCCTTGCCCACGTCCTTGGTGGTGAAAAACGGTTCGAAGATCTTGTCGATGATGTCCGGCGGAATGCCGGTCCCGCTGTCGCTCACCTCAACCAGCACATAGTCGGCTTTCGGCATGCCTTTGTAGGAAAATTGCTCGCATTCCTCAGCCTGAACATTGCTCGTTCGCAGCATCAGCTTGCCGCCGTCCGGCATCGCATCGCGGGCGTTGACCGCCAGATTCACGATGACCTGTTCGAATTGCGAAATGTCGACCTTCACCAGCCACAGGTCGCGCCCATGGACGATTTCGAGCGCCACCTTTTCGCCGATGAGACGCTTCAGCAACATTCCGAGATCGCTCAGCGTTTCGCCGAGATCGAGCACCTGCGGCCGCAATGTCTGCTTGCGCGAGAATGCCAACAATTGCCGTACCAGCGCCGCCGCACGATTGGCGTTTTGCTTGATCTGCATGATGTCCTTGAAGGACGGATCAGTCGGCTTGTGCGCGTTGAGCAGGAAGTCAGTCGCCATCATGATGGCGGAGAGCACGTTGTTGAAATCGTGCGCGATGCCGCCGGCGAGCTGGCCGACCGACTCCATCTTTTGCTGTTGTTGAAAGCGATTTTCGAGCGTCCGCTGCGCGGTTGTTTCCAGCGCGTAGACGATCGCCGCTTCACCGTCGCGATCTTCCTCATCGACGGCCAACACGAAGAAGCTGGCCCAACGCTCGGCGCTGCCCGTCAAGGGGGCCTCGACCGGCGCAATGTTGCTTTGACCTTCCGCCGCCTTGCGAATCGCAGCTTCGAGGGCCGGCCGGTCACGTTCTACAACGACAGACAAAATGGATCGGTCGTCGTTTTTGAACAGCCCCTCGAACGTGGTGGCAAAGCGCGCATTGCTACGTCCGATCCGGCCATTCTTGTCCACCGTGGCGATCGCCATCGGAGTGTTCTGAAAGAACCGCATGAAGCGCACTTCGGCGGCGCGTTGCGGATCGCTGCCCTCGTCTCTTGCACGGTTGAGCGCCAGCGTGCGCGAGGCGCCGGGCGTTCCATCGGTTCCGAATGCAACTTTATGGAAGAGCCGCACCGGTACGGGCTTGCCTCCGCGGGTCTTGAGATCAAGGTCGAGGACCTCGGTCTTCACCTCACCTGGCGCTGCATTCAACGTCGTCAGCAGCGCCGCGCCCTCACCCGCAATGATGTTCCCGAGCTTCAGCGAGCCGGCGCCGACCTGAGCGAGGTCGTGATCGAGCCAGGCCGCGAGCGTCGCATTCAGGTAGACAATGTCTCCCCCGGCGTCGACCGAAAAGAACCCGGCTGGCGCGTGATCGAGATAGTCGATGGCGTGCTGCAGCTCCTGGAACACGTTTTCCTGGCGCTCGCGTTCACGTGTGACGTCGGCGATCGACCATACCGTCATGCGCGCGTCGCGCCGTTTCTCGCCGAGCGGGCGTACGCGCATACGCAACCACCGGCCACCCTCGCCGGCCGCCCCGGTAATCCGCACCTCTTCCTGCAGCCGGCGGCCTTCGCGCGCGGCCTTGAGCAATCGGTAGATCGACTCGGACACGTCGGGATCGCCGATGAACACCCGTTCGATCGGTCTGACATCATTTATGCCGGTCGCGCCGGTCAGATCGAGATAAGTGGCGTTTGCATAAAATACGCGGCCCGCATGATCGGTGACCAGGATGCCGTCGAAGGCCCCGTCGACCACCGCTTTGAGCAAGGGATTGCCCTGTTCCCTGCCGCCAAATCTCATGATACCGGCAGCCGCGGCGAACAGCGCAAAAACGCCGATGGTCCCAAGCACCGCTAACAGGGTCAGGACATAGGCTTCCACATAGTCCCGGCCGACATAAACCAGCCCGCCAGCGGCCGCGATCAGGGCTGCCGCAACCGCCAACACCAGAGTGACCGAACCGCTGCGCGGCGCGCTCTGACTCTTGTCAAAAGCCTTGCGTTCGTGCCCTTGAGCACGACCCCGCAACAACGTTGCCGGATCCTGACTTGCCATAGTCCCTGAGTGCCTTAAGCCGCCCCATTGGCGCAAGAGCCAGCCCCGGCGAAGCCTTGGGATAATTACCCTTGTCAGCGCCTGCCCAACACCGTCCGCCGCAGCCGCATGACATAGCCGATCACCTCGGCGACTGCCTTGTAGTGCTCAGGCGGGATTTTCTGGTCGATCTCGACCGTAGCATGGAGGGCGCGGGCCAGAGGCGGATTTTCCACGATGGGAACCGAATGTTTGTCGGCAACCTCCCTGATCTTCAGGGCGAGCGCGTCGACGCCCTTGGCGACGCAGACCGGCGCGTCCATGCCCCGTTCGTATTCCAGCGCGATCGCGTAGTGCGTCGGGTTGGTGATGACCACCGCGGCTTTCGGGACCGCCGCCATCATGCGCCGACGCATGCGGACCTGCCGCACCTGCTTCATCTTTCCTTTGATGGCCGGATCGCCCTCAGTCTGTTTGAATTCTTCTTTCAACTCCCGCAGCGTCATTTTCTGACGCTCGTGCCATTGCCGATATTGGAAAAGATAGTCGGCTGCAGCGACGATCGCGAGCATGGCGACTACCGCGCCCAGCAGCTTGAGCGAAAGAGACAGGCACATCGGAACGATCACTGACGCATCGCTGTGCGTCAACGCCTCGAGCTTTTCCCGCTCCGGCCACATCAGCGTCGTGAGCACGGCGCCAATCAGCACCAGCTTGACCAGGCCCTTGGCCAGATTGGCGAGCGCCTGTTTGGAAAATATTCGCTTGAGACCGGCGGCCGGCGAAATCTTGGAAAGCTTGGGCGTCAGTACCTCAAACGACCAGACCAGACGGTGCTGGATTATATTGCCGCCGAGGGCCGCCAACATCAGCACCAGGAAAGGAATGGCGACGGTCGCCATCATCTCGCTGCCGATTTTCTCAAACAGGCGCGGCAAAGCCGGGCCATCGACGCTGATGTTGTAGGAATTGGCGACAAGCCCGCGCATCATCGTCGTCAGGTCTTTGCTCATCGAGCCGGAGAACGCCATCAATACGAGCGCGGCACCTGCAATGACGAACCAGGTGTTGACTTCCTGACTCTTGACCACGTCGCCGCGTTTGAGCGCTTCCTCGAGTCGCTTTTGCGTCGGTTCTTCGGTCTTGTCGGTTTCGTTGGATTCCTCCGCCATGCGCGTTCCTCAACTGCCGTGCGCAAGGTCGGCAAGCACGCCTTCGAGGTAGCCGACAAAGGTCCCCATCATTGCGCCGATCACCAGCACCAGCAGCAGCAATCCGAGCAGGATCGACAGGGGCAGGCCTATGAAGAAGACCTGCATTTGCGGCATCAGCCGCGACAACACGCCGAGCCCGAGATTGAACAGCAGCCCGAAGACCAGAAACGGCGCCGAGAGCTGAACGCCGATGCGGAATGCCGTCGTGATGACTCGCGTCACGTGTTGCGCCGCGTCGCCCATGAGAGGCAATTCACCTGGCGCAAAGATCGAGTAGCTGTCATTCATCGCCACGATCACCAGGTGGTGGAGATCGGTGGCAAACACCAGTGCGACACCGAGCAAGGTCAGAAAATTTCCGACCAGCGCGCCTTGTTCGTTCTGAGTCGGATCGACGGCTGTGACGAAGCCCAGACCCAGTTGTTGTGCAACGATGGTTCCCGTCACTTGCAGTGCCGAAATCGCCAGTCGTGCGGTGAAGCCCAATACTGCGCCGACGATCAACTCCTGGAAGAGGAGAATCAGCGCCGGCCCGAACGTCTTGAGATCGACCACATAGGCCTTCTGGTGTGCCGGGAGCAGAATTGCGGTCAGCACCAGCGCGATGGTGAGACGCACCCGCGACGGGACGCTTAATTCGCCGACGCCCGGCAGCAGCATGACCATGGCCCCGACGCGTGCAAAAGTCAGCAGGAATGCGGTTGCCAGGGCCGGCAGGAATGAGATGTCGATCCGCATGGTTGGGCTAGCCGCTGATGATGCGCGCCACGATCCGCATCATCTCGGCATGCATTTTCTCCGCCATGAAAGGCAACGCGACCAGCAATGAAATGAAGACCGCCAGTATCTTCGGCACGAAGGCGATGGTCATTTCCTGAATTTGCGTGAGCGCCTGAAGGAGAGAAATTGCGACGCCGACAGCCAACCCGACCAGCATTACAGGACTCACGACAACGATAAGCGTGAAGATCGCATCGCGGGAAACGTCGAGGACTTCCGGACCGGTCATGTCGATCAATACCTAGATCGGCATCTTCATAATGTCTTCATAAGCCGCGATGACGCGGTCGCGCACGGCAACGACGGCATCGATAGCAACCTCGGTTTCAGAGACGGCAGTGACGACATCGACAATATTGGCCTTGCCGTTGGCTGCGGCCTGGGTCTGTGCGTCGGACTTGCGGCCCATTTCGGCGACCGAGCCGATCGCGTCCTTGAGCACGGTGGCGAAACTTGTGCCACCAGCGGCATCGCCCGCCGGCTGGCGGGCAAGCGCGAGCGAATTGGCATCGGATGCGATCCGCGCAACGCTGGCATAAGCGCTGGCGGCAGCGAGTGGTGTGGCCATGGTGATCTACGCCTTTCAGGCTTTGAGGATGTCGATGGTGCGCTGAATCATCCGCCGCGTGGCGGTGATCACGTTGATGTTGGCTTCGTAGGAGCGCTGGGCGTCACGCATGTCGGTCATTTCGATGACCGGATTGACATTGGGGTACTTGACGTTGCCGTTGACGTCGGCAGCGGGATGGCCCGGTTCGTATTTCAGGCGAAAGTCCGAGCTGTCGGTTTGCACCTTGCCGAGTTCGACAACCCGTGTGTCGAGTGTGCGATCGAGTTCGCTGCGAAAGGTCGGGATCTTGCGGCGGTAAGGATCAGCGCCGGGCCGCTGCGGTGTCGAGTCGGCATTGGCGATGTTTTCCGAAATGATGCGCATGCGCCCGGCTTGCGCACGCAAGCCGGAAGCTGCGATCGACAGCGTCTTGACGAAATCCATCGTTGTCCTCCGCCGTCCTTTGTGTCCGCTCAGCGCTTGCCAAGCGCGGTCTTGATGAGATTGAGGCTGCGTGTGTAGAGGGCCGTCGCCGCCTGGAAATCCATCTGGTTGGTGGCAACTTTCATCATTTCTTCCTCGAGGTTCACCGCATTGCCGGCCGGGCGCACTTCGAAGGTGCGAGAATTGGAATTCCGGTAAGGCGATTGGCTCAAGCCGACGCCCTGGATATGGCTATCCGCGGTGAGCGAGAGCGAAACGGGCGTGAGTGCGCCCGAACTGGACCCCGGCGCGCTATCGAACTGCAACGGCGCGAGATCGCGCGCACGGAAATTTGGCGTGTCGGAATTGGCGACGTTTTCGGCCAGAACCCTCTGCCGCGCCTGCGCCCAATCAAGGCGCGTGCGGAGCATGGACAGAATCGGAATGTCGGTAATGGCCATCGCAGGCTCCCCAAAAAGCGCTCCCCACCGCAACACCGTCGCGCTAGGCAGACTTTGCCGACGGTATGGTTAACGGCGGGTAAAAAGCCGGTGCGGGAACGAGTTGCGGGGCTCGGAATTGGCAGGCTGGAGGGCTCGAAATGCGCGGCGACCGCAAAATGCCACTTTATTTGTTAATACTCTGTTAGTATTGAGGGCGGCAAATTGTGCCTGGCGCGTTAACCATTCGGGCGATTCTCGCCCGATGAGTCGTCGCATGAAGAACGGAGCGCATTGATGTTCGAGAGCTTGTTCGGCTCGGAGATGCCGCTGGCTGCCCGGTTCTTCATCGCCTTCCTGATCGTGCTGGCGCTGATCGGATTGACCGCATGGCTGGTGCGGCGTTTCGGTTCAAGCCGGCTCGGAACAGCGACCCGTGGACGTCAACCACGGCTCGCGGTGATCGACGCCGCAACCGTCGATGGACGCCGGCGCCTGGTCCTGATTCGCCGCGACAACATTGAACATCTTCTGATGATCGGCGGGCCCACCGATCTGGTGGTGGAACCGAATATCGTGCGTGCAGTTTCAGCGCGTGATGTCGCGCGCGAGCCCTCGCGCGCCACTCCTGCTGAATCCGCCGTGCGACCTGCCGCGACACTTGAGAACGGCTGGCCGTTGCAGCCAGCGGGCGAGCCTGCCCCGTCGGCGGCAGCCCGGCCCTACCGCTCCGCTCCGACCGAAGAGCCCTGGCTGGCGCCGGAGCCAGGCGCGCGTGCACGTCCTGCTGACAGCCTTACTGGCCTGGCCGCGGAATTGTCGACGCGTCTGAACCCACCCGAGCATGGATCGCCGTCGCGCGCCGAACCGGCTCCGCGTGCGCCGGCAGCAATGCCAGAGGCAGCTCCAGCGCAAGCCGACCACAATCTTGCGGAGATGGCGCAGCAGCTTGAAGCCGCGCTGCGCCGCGCGCCCTCGCCGGAAGGCCGGCCCCCGGTCACCGATCCGCTGGCGGCGCAGCTGAGTGGCAGTGTGACGGCGCGCCCTGCGCGCGACCTCAGGGCACGTGTAGAGCCGAAATTCGAGGCAAAGCCGGAGCCGAAGTTCGAACCCAAGGCTGAGCCCAAAACCGAGCACAAGACTGAGCACAAGGCCGAGCCCAAGTTCGACGCGAAGCCCGAGTCGCGTGAGCCGGCGGCGACGCCCGGCAAGAATCTCTACGAAAATCTCGAAGAGGAGATGGCCAGCTTGCTGGGCCGTCCGCCAGGAAAGACGTGATAGCCGCTTCCGACCGCCGTGTCCGTCTTGTGACGGTGGCGGTCGGGGTAGCAGGGATCCTCCTCGTAGCGATGGCGCCGGCCGCCGCTCAGGACATCAGCGTCAACTTCGGACAGGGCAACGGGCTGACCGAGCGCGTGATCCAGATGATCGCGCTGCTGACCGTTCTGTCGCTGGCGCCCTCCATCCTCGTCATGATGACGTCGTTCACGCGCATCGTCGTGGTGCTGTCGCTGCTCCGCACTGCGCTCGGCACCGCGACAGCTCCGCCCAACGCCGTCATCGTATCGCTGGCGCTGTTCCTGACCGCATTCGTGATGGGCCCTGCTCTGCAACGCGCCTATGACACAGGCATCAAGCCGCTCGTGGCCAATGAAATCACTGCCGAGCAGGCCTTCGAACGCGGCTCACAGCCACTGCGCGCATTCATGCAGAAGAACGTCCGCGAGAAGGACCTCAAGCTGTTCTCCGATATGGCCAAGGAAGCCGAACCGGCCAAGCCCGAGGACCTTTCGCTCCGCGTCCTGGTGCCAGCCTTCATGATTTCCGAGCTCAAACGCGCTTTCGAGATCGGCTTTCTGCTGTTCCTGCCGTTCCTCATCATCGACCTTGTCGTGGCTTCGGTGCTGATGTCGATGGGCATGATGATGCTGCCGCCAGTGGTGGTATCGCTGCCGTTCAAGCTGATCTTCTTTGTGCTGGTGGATGGCTGGAGCCTGGTCGCGGGCTCGCTGATCCAGAGCTACGGGGGCTAGGCGCAACACGCCTTCTGCTCCGGCGCAAACTCAAATGATCGCGTGACGGATCTTGGCGGATACCCATTCGCTGATGATCACGGTGCCGATGATGACGAGCAGGATCAGCGAGACCTGCGTCCAGTAGAGTTGCGTGATGGCCGCGTTGAGTTCGAGACCGATGCCGCCCGCGCCGACGAGACCCAGAACGGTCGACTCGCGAATATTGATGTCCCAGCGGAACACCGAAATGCCGGCAAAAGCGGGCAGCACCTGTGGCACGATCCCGTAAGCCGTCACCTGCGCCCCGGAGGCGCCAGTTGCGCGCACGGCCTCAACCTGCCCTTCGTCGATCTCCTCGATAGCCTCGTAAAGCAGCTTGGCGCAGAAGCCGATCGAACGCAGTGCAATTGCAATGATGCCCGCGAACACACCGGGACCGATAATCGTCACCAGCATCAGCGCCCAGATCAGCGCATTGATCGAGCGCGACGATACGATGATGAACAGAGCGATCGGCCGCACCACGCTGACGCTTGGCGTGGTGTTGCGCGCAGCGCAGTAGGCAACCGGGATGGCGAGCAGCACGGCGACGAGCGTGCCGATGGTGGCGATATTGATGGTGTCCCAGATCGGCCGGCCGAGCACGCGAATGTAAAGCCAGTCGGGGGGCACCATACGCACGGCAAGATCGCCGGCCTGCTGCGGTGCGTCCCAGACGAAGGCCCAGATGGTCTTGTCGGAAATGAGCTGGAAACAGCCGACGAACAGGGCAACGGCGAACAGCCAGGCCGCCCAGACCAGCAACTGGGTGCGACGGTCGCGCCGCCGCCAGGTCCGCGCCCCAGCCGCGATCGTGGCCATCACTGCACCCACCGCCGCAAAAACCCGGAGCCGTATTCGCACAGCATGACGATAGCGATGATCACGATGATGATGGCAGCGGCGGAATCGAATTCGTAGCGGTCGAATGCGGTGTTGAGTGTCGCCCCGATACCGCCACCGCCGACAATGCCGATCACCGCCGATTCACGGAAATTGATATCGAAGCGGTAGAGGCCGAGCCCGATCATACGCGGCATCACCTGCGGCTGGACCCCGTAGTTGATCCACTGCAGCCAGCTTGCACCCGATGCACGCACGGCTTCCGCCTGGCCCGCATCCATATCCTCGATGTCTTCCGCGAGCAGCTTGCCGTAAAAGCCAATGGTGGCAAATGAAAGCGTCACGAAGCCTGCAAACGGCCCGAAGCCGAACAACTTCACGAAAAAGATCGCGAGAATGATTTCCTGGAAACTACGCGAGACAGCAAGCAGGGCGCGGCAGAAATAATAGACTGGGGCAGGCGCGATGTTTTTTGCAGCGCCAATGCCGACCGGAATCGACAACGCAATGCCGACCACAGTCGAAACGACCGTCATCCACAGGCTTTCCGCGATGCCCTCGGCGATTTCGTCCCAGCGACTCACGAAATCCGGCGGGAAAAATGCTTTCAGAAACGCAGCGCCGCGCGGCAGCCCTTCCCACACGCGCGTCCAGTTTACCGGCGTCGTTTCAAACACGAGGGCGAGATAAACCACGGCCGCGATCGCCAACGTCCAGCGCAGCCAGGCCGACTTGATCAGCGGCGGCTTTTTCCAGTGGCGGGACGCAGTGACGGCAACTACCGACACTTCGCATCTCCATCGTCATGGGGCATGACGACCGATGGCTGCCCCCTGGACATCACGTCAAGCCTGCCAATCGGTTGCGGTCGGGACGCGGCGCTTCGAAGGGGACGACATTGTCCTCCCCCTCGCCGGCCTGTTCGTCGACCTTTCGGATCGTCGCCGACCAATCCTCCTCGCCATAGATCGACGTGAGCACATCCGGCGTCAGTCCGTCGGGCGAACCGTCATAGACAATTTCGCCGAGGCGCAAACCGACGATTCGCTCGGCAAACATCTGCGCCAGCATGACGTCGTGGATATTGATGATCGCCGACAGTTTTCGCTCGCCGCACAGTTCCTTGATCAGGCGCATGATCAGTCGTGAGGTTTTCGGATCGAGCGAAGCGGTCGGCTCATCCACCAGCAGCAATTCAGGATCTTGAATCAACGCGCGGCAGATGCCGACGCGCTGGCGCTGTCCGCCCGAAAGCTCGTCAGCGCGTTTGTTCGCCATGTGATCGAGGCCGACACGCTCGAGCAGGCGGAATGCTTCGTCGAGGTCGGATTGTGGAAAACGCCTCAGCCAGCTTTGCCAGAACCCGACATAGCCGAGTCGGCCGGTAAGAACGTTCTCCATTACCGAGAGTCGCTCCACCAACGCATATTCCTGGAAGATCATGCCCATACGCCGACGCATGCGCCGCAATTCGGCGCTACCGAGTTTGACGATATCGACATCATTGAGTGCGATTGAACCTGAGGTCGGCTCCACCAGGCGATTGATGCAGCGGATCACCGTGGATTTGCCGGCGCCGGAGGGCCCGATCAGCGCCATCACCTGGCCGTCGGGCACTTCGATATCGATGCCTTTGATGGCAAGATCGCCGGTGCGATAACGCTTGATCAGACCCTTGATGCGCAGCATGCGAGGCCCCGTCGGCTGCACATGCTTACTTGCACGAATATTTCACGCCACTTGCCGCATCGACCTTGCGGACTACACTCCAATCCTTCTGGTAGGTGATGGGTACGAACCGATCTTCGGTCTTGAACTCGGCCTTGAGGGCCGAGCCCTCCCACGGGAATGTGAAGAAGGCTTCCTTAATTTTTTCCTGCAGTTTTGGATCAAGATTATGTGCCATGCCATAACTGGTCGTGGGGAATGTTTCTGACTTGTAGATCGTGCGGATCTTTGCCGGATCGACGACCTTGCGCTCGAACATGCGCACCATGACCTCGTTGGCGATCGCCGCGGCATCGTAATCCTTGTTGGCGACTCCGAGCACGGAGTTGTCGTGCTTGCCGGAGAACACCGGCTCGTAGTCACGTTTTGCCACGAGCTGGAATTCTGATTCCAGAAGGACAGACGGCGCCTTGAAGCCGGAATTCGACGTTGGCGCGGTAAAGGCGAGCTTCTTACCTTTGATGTCGGCAGGCGTCTTGATCGGGCTGTCGGCCGGCACGATAATTTCCATTTCATATCCGAAGCGGCCTTCCTTGGTACCCATAATCGCGAACGGCACATAGCCTGCACAGTTCACCGCAATCGGCGTCGGACCGGTGCTCACGCCGGCGATATGAAGACGCCCGGAGCGCATGGTCTCGATTTCGGCAGCGTTCGATTGCACGGGGAAGAACACGACTTTCTTGCCGGTCACCTTCTCAAGGTGCTTGAGAAAGCCATCCCACACCTTGGTGTAGAGAGCGGGGTCTTCAACCGGCGTATACGCGAAAATCAGCGTTGAAGGATTTACGGTCTGCGCAGGGGTATCTGCCACCAGGTCGCCGTCGCGATCGCAATAGGCCTTGTCGAGATCGCCACGCGGACAATCCTGCGCGCGGGATGCGCCAATGAGACCGCCGCTAACGATAAGTGCTACTAAGGTGCCTGCAATGATACTGATTCGCCCTGCCATGGTTGTTCCCCTGCGATGGCTTGTGGCTGGCAGCTTAGCCCACAATTCGCGGAGGTGAAATTCCGCCGCCAACCGTTTCCAGATGCCAACCTCCAATGCCATAAGCTTTTCTGAACTTTTTATCGCCTATATCCAGCGTTAGCCCGGTTTTGCGGCAATCTGAAAAGGAGCACCCGATGGAACAGGTTCGTTCTACGGGCTCGCATGGTCTTGCGCTCATCCTGCTTGTTCTCGTCATGCTCGCCGGCCTCCCCGTCGCTGTATGGCTCGACCTGCGCAATCTGTCGGAGAGTTCGCTGCTTCGTCAGGCGAAGGACCTCAATTCAGTGGTCAGCAGCGTACGCAGCTACTACGCCAGCAACGTCGTCGGCCGCGTGCTGGCTTCGCCGGGCGAGACGAAGGTCGCGCACAACTATGAGAGCATCCCGGGCGCCATACCGATCCCCGCGACACTTTCGCTCGAACTTGGCCGCGTGATCAGCGAGCAACAGGAGAACATCACTTACCGGTTCGTCTCGGATTTTCCCTTCAAGAACCGTGCATCGCACGTCCTTGATGACTTCGAGACCGGCGCACTCGCCGACTTGCGCAATCATGTTAATCAGCAATTGACCGATGTGTCGGCGTCGGTCTTCAGCGACCGCGTTCGTCTCGTTGCGCCGGTGATCATGGGTGCAGCGTGCGTGGCCTGCCACAACTCCCATCCGGAAAGCCCCAAGCGCGACTGGAAGGTCGGCGACGTCCGCGGAATCCAGGAAATCACCATCACCCAGCCGATTGCGGCCAACCTGTTTTCATTCAAATACCTGCTGGCCTATTTTGTGTTCATGTCCGCATCCGGAATTACTTTCATCGGCGTGCAGCGGCGCCAGGCGACGACAATTCGCGGCATGAACCGCGAACTTGAGACTGCGAATGATTTCCTCGCGCAACTATCGATGAAAATCTCGCGCTACCTTTCGCCGCAAATCTACAAGAGCATCTTCAGCGGCCAGAAGGACGTGACGATTCATACCGAGCGCAAGAAGCTCACGATCTTCTTTTCCGACATCAAGGACTTTACCGCGACCACGGAACGCCTGCAGCCGGAACAGGTCACGTCTTTGCTCAATGAGTATTTTACCGAGATGTCGAACATCGCGCTCAAGCATGGCGGCACGATCGACAAATTTGTCGGCGACGCCATCCTGATCTTCTTTGGCGATCCGGAATCCAAAGGTGAATCGGAAGACGCCAAGGCTTGCCTGCACATGGCGGCCGATATGCAGCATCGGCTCGCCGAACTGAACGTCAAATGGCGCAATGAAGGTGTCGAGCACCCGTTCCGTGTCCGGATGGGCATCAACACCGGCTATTGCAATGTCGGCAATTTCGGAAGTGCCGACCGCATGGACTATACGATCATCGGCGCCGAGGCCAACCTGGCGGCGCGCCTGCAATCAATCGCCGAACCGGGACACATCGTTATCAGCTACGAAACCTACGCTCTGGTGCGCGACATCCTCGTCGCGCACGCGTTGCCGCCGATTACGATGAAAGGGATAAGCCGTGAGGTCGTGCCCTACGCGGTCGAGGGCATGCTCGATGCGATGGGGCAGACGGTGGAGATCTTTAGCGAACACACGACGGGGCTCGATTTCTATCTCGACCCCAGCATGGTCAACGTCGGCTCGGCCGAGCGGATTCGCACGCTATTGCAGAAAGCAATCGCTGCGCTGGACCGCTCCGGCCGGCGTCCGGTAACGCCAGCGGAGTGATCAATGAGGGGTTTAGCTCTGCATGCCCCAGCGGCCGATGGTCCTCGTCTCGATCAGTCTAAACACGACGTTTTCGATAAAAAGACCGATGAGAATGATCGAAAGCAGTCCGGCAAAAACCTCCGGAATATTGAGCTGATTCTTCGCCTCGAAAATATACCAGCCGAGGCCGCCCTGCCCTGACGTGGTGCCGAAGACGAGCTCGGCCGCAATCAGCGTGCGCCAGGCGAAGGCCCAGCCGATCTTGAGACCGGCCAGGATGCTGGGAAATGCCGCGGGAATGAGAATCTTCGTCACAAAGCCTATCCCGCGCAGTCCGTAATTTTGCCCGACCATGCGATGGGTCGTGGAGACGCTGCGAAAGCCGGCATGCGTATTGAGCGCGACAGCCCACAGCACGGAGTGAACCAGCACGAAAATCAGGCTTCCCGTCCCCAACCCGAACCAGATCAGCGCAAGCGGCAACAACGCGATGGCCGGCAGCGGATTGAACATGGCCGTCATTGTCTCGAGGAAATCGTTTCCGAGCCGTGTGTTGATGGCAAGAAAAGTCAGGACCGCGGCGATGAAGACGCCGGTCGCAAATCCCATCAGAAGCACTTTGATCGAAAGCAGCGCGCGCGTCAGGATCACGCCCGAGGCGATGCCGTTTGCCAGCGCGCGGACCGTGGCGCTGAAGGTCGGGACCAGCAGCTCATTGTCGAGCCAGCGCGCATAAGCCTCCCAGCAGACGGCAATGACGACCAGCACAAACAGCTTGCGCAACCAGTTCTGATTATAGAGCCGTTCGAAAATCGTCAGCGGCTTCTGCACGATTCCGAATTTTTCCTGACTCATCGGCTCGCGGTAAATCTCGGGCCGGAGGGCGGCATCAGTCATGGCGCGTGTCCTCGATCTCGTCGGCGAACAACATTGCGTGAATCCTCTGGCCCAGTTCCGCGCTGGCCGCCGTCTCGCGCTTGCCGCGCGGCACGCTGTTGATCTCGGCCTTGACCTGGCCGGGATGGGGCGTGAGCAGAAGAATGCGATTTCCGATCTTCACCGCTTCCGGAATCGAATGCGTGACAAAGATCACGGTGAACTTTATCTCGTCCCAGAGTGCGAGCAGCTCATCCTGCATGCGCACACGGGTGAGTGCATCGAGCGCGGCGAAGGGTTCGTCCATCAGCAGCACGTCCGGCTCCATCGCCATGCCGCGCGCGATGGCGACGCGCTGCTTCATGCCGCCGGACAAAGTGTGCGGATAGCTATCGGCAAATTTGGCCAGATTGACTTTCGCGATGAGGCCGAGCGCCTTTTCGCGGGCAGCGGTCCGCTCGTATTTTCCACTTGTGACAAGCGGAAACATCACGTTCTGGAGCACGGTCTTCCATGGCAGCAGCTGATCGAACTCCTGGAAGACCATCATGCGGTCGGGACCCGGCCTGCTGACCTCACGGCCATTCAGGTGAATGCTGCCTTCGGTGGGATGCATATATCCGCCGATCGCCTTCAACAGGGTCGACTTTCCGCATCCGGACGGGCCCAGCAGAACGAAGCGATCCGACCGGAGCACATTGAAATCGACGCGATAGGTCGCCGTGATTAGGTGATCGCTCGTCTTGTACTGCAGCGTGACGCCGCGAACCTCGACGACTGGTGCCGCGCTTTCGTCGGAGGTCGCCATTACGTCTTCTCGTCCGTATCGAGCGTCAGCCCCAGAATAAGGTAGCTCCAGGATTTTCCGTGCGAATCGAGATTGAGCGACGCGTTCACGCCGCCCTCCAGCGCTTCGCCCATCACCAGATTGAGCCCGTGCAGATGTTCAACGACATGACGTGTCACAGTCCCCCGCACCAATCGCGGAAATTCTCGTTTGATCCGCTCGGGCGTGACGCTGCGCTTGAGGAGTTCGAAATCCTCCGGGTCGTAAACCCAGATATTGACGTTTGACGTATTGCCCTTGTCGCCGGCGCGCGCATGCGCGATGTCGCGCACGAAAAACCGCTGGTTGCGTCCGCGGTTGGTCACGTCACCAAAATCTCGAATGTTGGTTTCACCAGACCGCGATCAATCAGGACGGATTTGGTTTCGACCGCGGGTGTGATGACGCCGCGGTAACCGCCGCCGCCTGCAGGACCACAGCACAAAAGCGATTCAACCTCCCAAAGCATCAGGTCGGCCTGCTCACGCTCGGTCGTGCGCAAGGCGACATGCAACCTGACGTCCTCGCTGTCCGTACGCGTCTTTCCGGCCGTTGCGAAAAGCGATCCAGCGCCGATCAAATCGATCCTGATGGGTGAGCTGATCTTGTGAATTTCTTTCAGCCTCTTCTCGACGATCCCCGCGGCGAGACGTCCGCGCTCGCCGGCAGCCGCGCCGGCATAGCTTACGCCCGCCTCGGCCAGCACTCCTGCATCAAAACCAACCGTGACCTTGAGTTTCTCGGGCCGTGCACGACCGGCGGCGCCCTCCACCCGGACGCGATCCTCGCCGAGGTTCTTGACCGTCACCCGGCTAAAATCCGCGGTAACGTCCGGCGTGAGGTAACTCGCCGGATCATGCACCTCGTAAAGAAGCTGCTCTTTCACGGTGGCTTCGTTCACGCGTCCGCCGGTCTCCGGCAGCTTTGTGATCACCGCACTTCCGTCGGCGGAAACCTCGGCAATCGGATAGCCGCAGTCCGCGAGGTCCGGCACATCCTTGATGCCCGGATCGGCAAAATAGCCTCCGGTGATCTGCATTCCACATTCCATCAGATGGCCGACCAGCGTGCCGGCACCCAGCTTCGCAAGCTCGGAGTTTTGCCAGCCGTAGTGCCGCATCAGCGGCGCAAGGTACATTGACGGATCAGCCAGGCGGCCGCCGATCACAACATCAGCGCCTGCCTCGAGCGTCGGAATGATCGCATCCGCGCCAAGATAGGCATTCATCCCGACGACCGGGCGCCCGATGTCGGCCAGCGTCCCGGGTTCATCCATGAACGGCTGATCGGGCTGAACAAGCTTGGTGACATCGTCACCCTCGATGCAGGCGATCTTCAGTCCGGAAATCCCGAGCGTGCGCGCAACCTCGCGCGTGCGCTCTGCGGCCGCACGCGGATTGGCGGCGCCCATATTGGTGATGATCACGGTTCCGGATGCACGGCACACCGGCAGCAAAGCGCTCATGCGGCGTTCAAGAAGAGCGTTATAGCCACGCCGTGGGTCGGCCATCCGGTCGCGATGGGCGAAAGCAACAGTGCGCTCGCCAAGGCATTCAAGCACCATCACATGGAGTTGGCCGCGCTTCGCCAGATCGACGGCCGGATCGAGGCGATCCGCGGAAAAGCCCGCGCCAGTCCCGATCCGGAATGTGCCGTTTGCTGTGGCCATAAAGCGGCTTGCGCTAAATCAGTCGCCCTTCAATCCGGGGATATCGCCGAAGAACAGATCGTCGATCGTGGCGGGCGCCTGTTTGATCGAGCCGATCTTTGCCATGAACTGCGCTGTCGCAAAAACCTTTTGTGGCTGCAGCGTGAACGCATAATCCTTGTCGCTGATCATCGCGCTGATGTCATCGACAGTGTTTTTGGTATCGTTGGCTGCTTCAAGGTAAAATTTCGCGGCGGCGCGTTTGTCCTTGTTGATCGTATCAATTGCTTCCTTCTCCGCATCGATGAAAGCGCGATAAACCTTCGGGTTGGCCTCGCGGAACTTGCTGCTGGTCGTAATCACCAGCGCCGTTGCAGGCCCGCCGAGAATGTCATAGCTGGTCGTGATGAGATGTGCGCCTGGCGCCTTTATTTCCTGCTCGTAGAATGGCGACGTTGAAAAGTGGGCGTTGACGCCCGCCGTGTTGTTGAGGAAAGCGAGCGTGGCATCCGGGTGCGACAGCGAGACGGTCAGCGGGTCGAGCTGCGTGTAGTTAGTCTGGCCAAACGCAGCGGCAGCGGCCATCTGCAACATGATCGCTTGCGTCGAAATCTTCACCGAGGGCACCGCGATCTTGTCCTTGTCGCTGAGATCCTTGATGCCTTTGACGGCGGGATTGCGCGTCACAAGATAAAGCGGATAGGTCGTCATCGCCGAAACGCCCTTGATCTGGCCGCGTGTCTTGTCCCAGAGCGTGATCAGCGATGGCGCGCCCTGCGCGGCGAAATGCAGCGCGCTTGAAATCAGGCCGTCATTCATGGCCGAAGGGCCGGCGACTTTTGCCCACGACACCTTGATACCCGAAAGGCCGGCCGCCGCAGCGTGCTTTTCGATAAGCTGATTTTTCTCCATCATCATCAACGGGAGAAAACTGACGCCATACTGTTGCGCGACGGTGATCTCGTTGACTTCAGCCCTGGCGCCGCCGGCAAAAACGGCCGTTATAGCGAAGGCGCATGCAAGCGCGCGAAAGGCACGGGGCATGGACGTTCTCCCGAGGTTTATTCGCCGGACATTCCGGCGCTTTTTTATTGGGCGAGAGGATACGGGAGGAAGTCAGGTCGGCCAAGGGCGGCAAAAGTGGTCAGGAGTGACCGGGAGCGGCTCAGGCGCCCTCACCTGGCAGGGTCAGCGTCATATTCATCCGAGCAGAATGGCCCGCCCTGAAAGCGGTCGCCGATAGGGTCGGCAGGAAGCTTTGCCTGCGCGGCCATCGCTTCGTCGCGGAAAATCTCCGAGCGAAATTGCGGGCGGTAGCCGAAACGCCTGGCATTGCTGTTGTCCCACCACCCGGCTTCGTTGTCGGATACGCCGTAAAAAATCTCGAATCGGATATCGGGGTGCTCAAGCCCGATGCGTATAAGTTGCGCCAGGTCCTCCGGTTTGACCCAGATCGACAGCCGCCGTTTGTCGAGCGGTTTATCGTTCACATTGCCGATGCGAATGCAGGTTACCCGCAGCCCATGCTTGTCGGCATAGAGCGCACCGACCGCTTCGCCGAACGCCTTGCTTACCCCGTAGCGGCTGTCCGGCCGCAAAGTTACGTCAACGCCGATCTTCCGATCCCGCGGATAGAATCCGACAGCGTGATTGGACGATGCGAAGACGATACGCTTGACGCCGGAGCGGTATGCAGCCTCGAACAGATTGTAGCAGCCGACGATGTTGGACTTGTGAATGGTCTCCCACGGGCCTTCGACCGAATAGCCACCGAGATGTACGATACCATCGATGCCGGCGGTGATTTGTTTAGTCTGCTCATAATCGCCGAGATCGGCGGCGACAAATTCGTCGTCAGCACCCAGATCGGCGGGCTTACGGATATCGCTGACGCGGAGCGAATAGACGCCTTTGAGCAATTTGCGCAGGCGCGTTCCGACGTCGCCGGCAGCGCCGGTGATAAGGATTTTCTGCATTGGCTTCTCGTGGATCGACGCAGGGACCTGCCGAAACCTATTTTATTGCATGCTCCGCGGCCAGTTTCTGGTAGCGCTGGCGACTGTTAAGCAGATGGCGCTGCATCGCTGCGCGCGCCTGAGAGACTGCACCGGCCTGGATCGCCTGAACGATCTGCTCATGCTCCTTCTGGAAGATATCGAGTTGAATGCGGCGTTCGGCCAGGTCTGCGTCCTTCCAGATCGACCGGCGCGGAATGATGAAGCGGCCGAGGTACTCCAGGAAGCGTGTGAACTGCGGATTCCCGGTGGCAGTAGCAATCGCACAATGGAACGCAAAATCCTCATCCACCGCGCTCTCGCCGCTGTCGATCGCTGCCTGAATGGCACTGAATCTGTCGATGATCTTTTTGACTTGTGCCGGGGAAGCGCGATCGGCAGCGAGGCCCGCGGCTTCGATCTCAACCCCGGTGCGGAGTTCCATGACATTGAGCACCTCGCGGATCGGCGAGTGCTCGTCGAAGTCGACGCGAAATGGCCGCCGCACATGATTGGCGACAAAGGCGCCCACCCCCTGGCGGGTGACCACCAAATGGTCGGCGCGCAGCGCCGCCACTGCTTCCCGAATGACGGTGCGGCTGACGCCCGTTGCAGCTATCATTTCCTGCTCAGTCGGCAGCCGCGAGCCG
>DASYSQ010000240.1:0-9241 GCA_036003145.1 Pseudolabrys sp. | reverse complement strand
TCGCCCGGTTGCGCCATGAACGATGATGCCGATTTCCTTGACGGTCATGCACGCTTTTCTATCATGCTCTGCCGCCGCCGACAGGGAAGGCGAGGCACGACCGGTGAATTGTCATGCCCCGCCACATCGTTTGTCTGACCTTCGATTTCGACACCCAATCGGGCTTTATCGCACGCGGCATGACAAGCCCGACGCCGCTGTCGCGCGGCGAGTTCGGTGCGATGGCATCGCGCCGTATTCTTGACCTCCTTGTATCGCGCGGTATCAGGGCGACCTGGTTCATCCCTGGCTTCACGATAGAGACCTGGCCGCGGGAATGCAGCGATGTGGTCGCGGGCGGGCACGAGGTTGCTCACCATAGCTGGGCACATATTCCGCCCGCCACACAGACGCGCGACGAGGAGGAGGCCGATCTCGTTCGCGCCAACGATGCCATCGCCAAATTGAGCGGACGGAAGGCGCGCGGCTATCGCTCACCGTCATGGGATCTGAGCGAACACACCATCGACCTGCTGCTGAACCACGGCTTCCAATACGATTCGAGCCTGATGGGCGCCGACTATCTGCCTTATCGCGTGCGTCGCGGCGACATTGCAAAGCTTGGTGAGCCGTTTCATTTCGGTGAGGAGACGGCGATAATCGAAATGCCGATCAGCTGGTCGCTTGACGATTTTCCGCATTTCGAGTTCATGCGCACGGTCACAACCATATTGCACGGTCTGCAGCCGGCGCGCGCGGTCCTGCAAAACTGGTTCGATGAATTCCTCTACATGAAGAGGTCTGTGGACTGGGGTGTGCTCACCTACACCATGCATCCCTATGTGATCGGCCGCGGCTATCGAATGCTGGCGCTCGAAGACTTCATTGACCGACTTATCAAGGAAGGCGCCGTCTTCATGACGATGGAAGAGGCCGCGCGCGAAGCGCTCAGGCATTTGCCCGCGGCTGGGGTGCGCGCACCGGGAACTGGTTAGACGCTACGCCTACCTATGCGTTGTTGCCGCAGTCAGAAACCGGCAAAATAGACCGCGTTCGCCCTCCCTGTTGTGGCCGGTTGTCACCCGGTGCGCGCGAAAGAAAAACGCTGCGCAGCGGGTGTAGTTCCCCGACGGCCTTCAGCTCAATTGCCGTCCCGACACCAGCTCTCCACGTTCGAAACTCATTTGGGAAAACCGGTCGCGGTATTCACCCGGTGTCATTCCCGTATGACGCTTGAACAGATTGCGGAAGAAACCGATGTCCTCATATCCGATCTTTGAGCTGACCGTCTGGATCGATGAAGAGCCGTGCTCCAGCAATTCCTTGGCGGCAGATACTCTCAATGTTTGAATGTAGGCGCCGGGCACGCGACCGGTCGCGGCCTTGAAACGACGGATGAAGTTGCGCGGGCCCATTCCGACTCGTCGAGCGAGACTGTCGATCGAAATGTCGCTATCGAAATGCTGCTGCAAATATTCTTCAGTCTGCCTGATCTTGTCATCCGAATGCGGGCGCGATAGCTGCACCACCGAATATCCCGACTGTCGGCCTCGCGGCATGCTGAGCAACAGGGACTTGGCGACTTGCAAAGCCACTTCGTGGCCGCAGAATTTCTCCACCAGATAAAGGCTTAGATCGATGGAGGCGTAGACACCGCCGCTACAGAACAGTCGGCCGTCTTCCGTCACGAATTGCTCGGTGCGCCAGCGAACCTTGGGATAGCGCTCGCGATAGATATCAGCGACGCCCCAATGCGTGGTTGCCTGTCGACCATCGAGAATTCCGCTTTCTGCAAGGAATGCAACACCTGTGCACGTGCCTGCGATGTAGGCGCCGCGCGCGTGCCATTTTCGCAGCCAGGGTACGAGCGGAGTGTTTTTTGCAATGTCGTCCAACACGTCCCAGCCGGGCGCAGAGACAATGATAATGTCGGTCTGCTTGATCTCATTTATTGCACAGTCCGGAATGAGGCCAAGAGAGCCTGCTGCACTTACTTTCCGGCCATCAATCGACGCAGTCCGCACCCTGAATCGCGGTCGAACAAGTTCACCATGGAGCCAATTCCAAACCACGCCTGCGGAGTGAAAGATCTCGATAGGTGCAATTGCGGTCGACGAATAGCCGTCTTCCAGAAGGACTACGGTGACATCGAGCAAACCATCATCGCCTTCTTTGGTTGATGCTTGCCGCGCGAGGCGGTTCGCTCGCGGTGCCGTCTTTTTAGCCATGACCGTTCGCCTTCATGTTCAGTTCGATCGGTTCCCACAGACCGATCAATGCACCGACCGAGTCGAGGACGAGTGCGATATGCGCGATGCCGGAGACAAGAAAGGGATCAACAATCACGGTGCCGCCAAGCATGCTAGCTCGCTGGACCGCCTCTTTCACATCATTCACCTGGACATAAGGTGTCCAGTGCGACGACATTCCATGATCGAGGAGCCTCTCCCGCAACTGATAGATCGAACCAACGTCCTGATCCGACAGGCGCAAGCGGGTAAAGCTGCCGCCGTTCGCCTGTTGCTCGTGCGAGGTCCAGCCGAACAGTTTTCGGTAAAATAGTTTTGCGCTGTCGGCGTCGCTCGCGGCGAGGTCGAGCCAGCAAAATTGTCCTGTATCCGTTTTGCTAAGGGCCACCATGGCTCATAATCCTTCACACGCCCGTGCCCCAGGGCGGGACGCCGCCGGCAATGACGCGGGCGGCATCCCGTAGGCTTCAGCCATTCGCGGTCAACGGATCGATGACCGTGCGTACTTCGGAAATCTTGGTCGCCGGAAAGCCGCTCAGCTTGGCGTGCTCTCTGACTGCTGTTTCGTCCTCGGCGAGATAGATGCAGAAAGTCTTATTGTCGACGACATATGAATGCTCCCACTGGGCCTTACCGCCGAGCTTCGCAAGCGCGCCGTTGGACGTCGTGGAGGCGTCCTTGAGCTGCCCGCGGTTCATCCCGCCGATGCCCGGCAAGTCCCGTTCAATGATATAGCGTTTCATGGTCCTTACTCCTTGTCCGTGTGTATGGAGCGGAACATCGTTCGAGACCTCGATATAAACCAGATGTCGTTTTTGACAATATAGGGGGGTGATAGTGACAAGCGCCAATTTGCCCTATTCCTCAGGTGAATTTAGCCAACCATGATGGTGCCGGGCTGAACTGAAAACCCTCCGGGCCGATGTCCAACCTTTTCGCAAAGCCGTTTTTGGCGCTGTTGATACTGTTTATCTGCGCCAGCGCGAGCCACGCGCAGGGCGCGTCCGCCAAACCTTCGGACGCCTGCCTTGCTTTCAAGCGCGGGCTGTCCCTTGGCGCGCCGCTCACCGGCATCAGGGCGAAGCTGCAATCAGGTAAGGCCCTGACTGTCGTGGCGCTCGGCTCGTCGTCGACGACCGGTTTCGGGACGGGTTCGGGCGGCGCCTTCCCGGACGTGATGAAACGGGAATTGGTGCGGTTGCGGCCGTCAGCGCGAATCGAGCTGATCAACAGCGGCCGCATCATGGATAACATTCCCGGCAATGTCGGCCGGCTCGAGAGCGACGTGCTGAACCACAAGCCCGACCTGGTGGTGTGGCAGCTCGGGAGCAATGACGCAGTTTGGCGCGGTATCGGCGGCGACGTGAAGAAAATGATCACCGATGCCGTCAAACGCCTCAAGGCCGCCAACACCGATATCGTGTTGGTCGACCTACAGTATGCGCCGCTCGTACTCGTCAGCGACCGTCACGTTCGAATGGAAAAAATCATCGCTGAAGTCGCGCGCGAACAGAATATCGGTCTTTTCCCGCGGTTCGTTCTGATGAAACGCGCGGTCGATGGAGGCGTGAAAGGGCTGGTCTGGTGGGACGGCCTGCACAATTCTGCCGAAGGACACAAATGTATTGGCGTGGCACTTGCTCAAATGATCGATGCTGCTGCACGCTGAACGAACCAAGATCGATCAATTCACTCCGCCGCCTCTTTGCTCGGTAATCGATAGCCCTTGAATTGCTGCCGCAGCACCAGCTTCTGGATTTTGCCGGTCGCCGTGTGCGGGATTTCGTCGACAAACGCCACGTCGTCTGGCATCCACCATTTCGCAACCTTGCCCTGCATGAAGCCGAGGATATCGTCCTTGGTGGCGTGCTCGCCTTTCTTGAGTATCACGACGAGCAATGGCCGCTCGTCCCATTTCGGGTGCGGCACGCCGATTACGGCTGCTTCCGCCACCTTTGGGTGACCGACCGCGAGGTTTTCGAGATCGATGGATGAGATCCATTCGCCGCCCGATTTGATCACATCCTTGGCGCGGTCAGTGATTTGCATGTAGCCGTAGCGATCGATCGTTGCGACGTCCCCAGTGTCGAACCAGCCGTCCTTTTCGAAAACCTGATCGCTATCCACATTGTAGTAGCTGTTTGCAACCGCCGGCCCGCGCACTTTCAGCCGCCCGAACGTCTTGCCATCCCATGGCAGTGGCTTGCCGTCGTCGTCCGTGATTTTCATCTCGACGCCAAATGGCGGATGTCCCTGTTTCATCTCAACGTCGAGCTTCGCCTCGCCGCCGAGTACCGCATATTCCGGCTTCATCGTGCAGAGCGAACCGAGTGGGCTCATTTCAGTCATGCCCCAGGCGTGAACGACGTCAACGCCGTATTTATCCTGGAATGTCTTGGTCATGGCGCGCGGGCAGGCCGAACCGCCGATGACAACACGTTTCAAATGAGGAAGCGTGCCGCCGGTCTTTTCCAGGTCCTGCAGCAGCATCAGCCACACAGTCGGCACGGCGGCGGTGAACGAAACCTTGTAGGTATCGAGCAGCTCATAGATCGACGCTCCATCAAGCTTCGCGCCCGGCATCACCAACGTGGCGCCGACCATCGGCGCCGAGAAGGCGAGGGACCAACCGTTGGCATGGAAGAGCGGCACGACCGGTAGCACCACGTCGCGCGACGACAGCCCCTTGCAGTCCGGCATTGCCGCCATGAAGGCGTGCAACACGTTGGAGCGGTGCGAATAGAGGACGCCCTTGGGATATCCTGTCGTGCCGGAGGTGTAGCACATGCCGGCAGCGGTATTTTCGTCGAATTTCTTCCACGCAAAATCGCCGTCGACTTCGCCGATCCAGTCTTCGTAGGCGACTGCATTCTTCAGCGTTGTCTTCGGCATATGCGCCGCATCGGTGAGAACGATGTAACGTTCGATAGTCGGTAACTTGTCGGCGATCTTTTCAAGCAACGGCACGAAAGTGAGATCGGTGATCATCACTTTGTCTGCGGCATGATTGATGATCCACGCAATCTGCTCGGGGAATAGTCGCGGATTGACGGTGTGATAGACGGCACCAATGCCAAGGATCCCGTACCAGGCTTCAAGATGTCGCCAGGTGTTCCAGGCCAGCGTTGCCACCCGATCTCCCAGCTTGATGCCATCTTTCTCCAGCCGCTGAGCGACTTTGAGAGCGCGTGACCGGATCTCGGCATAGTTGGTCGTATGGATCGGGCCCTCGATCGAGCGCGTGATGACCTTGCGATCGCCATGGTACGTGGCGGCGTGGTCAATGATGCGATGGCACAGCAACGGCCAATCCTGCATCAGGCCGAGCATGGCGGTTCCCTCTCTATGCGTAGATCTTTAGTTTCTTGGACCGGCGCCCTCGCCAGTCTGGGCTAAGTTAGCCGCCGTGGTGGGCCGTGCAACGGTTTCGTTTTGGTCCAGGCGCGCCGGTCCCGTCTAGGCTTCCTAAATGCGGTAATCCCGGCCAATATTAGCGGCATGCGGCTTTTGATTGCACTCTTGTGGTTGGCAGGTGCCGCCGGTGGCATTGCCATTGCCGAAAATGTTCCACTGCCGAAACCGCGTCCTCCGATATGGGGCCAGCCGCAATCCTTCCGTGAAGCCGCCGGCCCGGATTTTGATTCAACTGATGTTACGGCCACACCGACGGATTGCGACGGACGCCTCGAGAAAATTGCCGCGTTCGCGCTCGTGCCGCGCCTGATCGGTCCGGATTCCTGCGGCGGCCGCGACATGGTCCGGCTCGATGCGGTGCTTGCGGGCGGCGCCCGTGTCGAACTCAAGCCCGCGCCGATGCTGCGCTGCACGTTCGCCGAGTCTGTCGCCAGCTGGCTGCGTGACGAAGCAGCGCCGCGCGTGGAGAAGATCGGCTCAGCGCTCAAGACCGTCGAGACTTACGACGATTTCGAATGCCGTGGCCGCAATCGTGTCGCCGGCGCGAAAGTCAGCGAGCACGGCAAGGGTAATGCAGTCGATTTGCGCTCATTCGTCCTGGCAGACGGGCGCACCCTCGGGCTCACGGATGTCGCGGTCGCGAAAGAGTTACGCGAAGCGTTGCGCGACACCGCCTGTCATCACTTCACCACGGTGCTCGGGCCTGGTTCCGACAGTTATCATGAATTGCATATTCATCTCGATCTGATCGAACGCCGTCAGGGATTCCGGATGTGCCAGTGGGATGTGCGCGAGCCGCCAAAAACCGAAGTCGCTGCCCAGGTTCCGCTGCCGACGCCGCGCCCGGCACAGGCGGTCCCGGCTGCAAACCACGGGCGGAAAATGTAATTTCAGGGACGGGAGACAAACAAAAACGGCGCCGCGAGGGCGCCGTTTTCAATTCAATGGGCCGAAGCTCAGCGGCCAAATGGCCCAGCGGCCGCCACCCGCGGACTAGATGGCGAGTCGCCCTGATGCGGGGCGAGCACAACGACCACAGTGCCCGGCTTCACGCGCTTGTACAGGTCGATGACGTCCTCGTTGGTCAGACGAATGCAGCCAGAGGAAATCGCTTCACCGATATATTCCGGCTGGTTCGTTCCGTGGATGCGATAGAGGGTGTCTTTGTTTCCCTCATAAAGATACATGGCGCGCGCGCCCATGGGATTTTGCGGACCCGGGCTGACAAAGTTGGGTACGTCCATGCGCTTCTTGATTTCCTCGGTCGGCGTCCATGATGGCCACTCCGTCATGCGGCCGACTTTGGCTACGCCCGACCACGCCAGCGCTTCTTCGCCGACGGTGACGCCGTAACGGATCGCTTTGCCGTCAGGCAGGACGTAGTAGAGATAACGCGCATCGGAATCGATCAGGATCGTTCCCGGCCCTTCCTTGCGGTGATATTCGACGATGTGGCGCTTGTAGGGCTCCGGGATAGTCGCCTTTTCATAGGGTGCCGCCGCCAGCAACTTACGGTCGCGCGGGGTCAGGTTGGCTTCCGACGCCGGCTCGATCGTGGACTGCATGCAGCCGCCGAGCACTACGCCAGCGCCGAACAACACAACCAACAATCCCCGTACCGCCATTTTCTTTCTCTTTCCCGGCCGCCCTGGCGCCCGCAAAAAATTACTCTCAAGTCGCAATTAAGCGAAAAAGCCGCGCCATTGCCACGATTTATCGCCCATCCACAGTCACCTTCCTGTGTCCTGTTGCAGGAATGCCGCAGTGCAACCTGGGCCGGTCGGGATCAAAAAACGACATTGCCCCCAAGACCTTAAGGTGGGGTTTACCATGGCTGGACCTATACTGGTGCGCACTGAGGTAAGCGGCAGGCTGTAGCAAATGTCACAACAGCACACGATTTGCCGCGCAATTCCGCCCCAGTAAGTCGTCACATTGGGTCCATGGGGACACGCACGGAAGGATTGGAGTTCGGATTATGAGTGTGAAAGCAACGGAGCAAAAGGAAGACTCCGCCCGGCAATACACCAACCTCGACACACGCTACGGCAAGATCGGAATTTCGGCCGTCGCAGCTGCGGTGCGCCACCAGGGTGAACAGCGCAACGCAACGGAGACTCATTTCGAGCCTTACGATCGCGACTAACAGGTTGCGCGTCATCGCGATACAGTAAGCAGGTCGGCTTCCGCTATTCATCACCGCCACAACACTGTGCGCGGCCGCTGATGCGGCCGCGCTGCAGCCATTTATTTCTTGCGCAAATCCGCACGATCAGGCCATGAGAGATGATCCGGCCGCCGCGTGATCCTGGTCGGATCATGCGCAAGATGGTGATTGCATGCTTTTGGTCTACGTGCCGATCGGCACGACGCTCGAGCGGATAACCGTCGATCCCGGCTCGCCACCTCCGGAAGAGGCCGTGTGGATCGATATGGTCACGCCGACGGTGCAAGAAGACAAGATGGTCGAGCAGCTGCTCGGCATTGCGGTCCCGACGCGCGAAGAAATGCAGGAGATCGAAGTCTCCAGCCGTCTCTACGTCGAGAATGGCGCTCGCTACATGACGGCGACGCTGATGTGTCGATCGGACACGGCAACACCCAAGACCACGCCGGTCACCTTCATCCTTTCAGGCCACAAGCTTGCGACGGTGCGTTACGACGATCCACGCCCGTTCGCCATTGTCGAGCACAAGCTGGCCCGGTCATGCCCCGCCAAGGTGAACGGCGAACTGGTGCTCATGGACCTGCTCGATGCGGTCGTTGACCGCTCCGCCGACATCCTCGAGCGCATCGGCGCGGAGGTCGACCAGGTTTCTCATTCGATCTTCGAGCCGGAGGAAGAGGTCGAGCCGCCGTCCTACAAGGACGTGCTCAAGACGCTCGGCCGCAAGGGCGATCTGACCTCGAAGGTCCGCGAGAGTCTGGTGTCGATCGGGCGTCTGTTGCTGTTTTTATCCAATGAAGCCGAAGCCATGAAATGGCCCAAGGATTCCCGCGCACATCTGCAATCGATGCGGCGCGATACCGCTTCGCTGTCTGACCACGCGACCTACCTCGCCAACAAGATCACCTTCCTGCTCGACGCCATGCTCGGCGTGGTCAATCTCGAGCAGAACGCCATTATCAAGATCTTCTCGATTGCGGCCGTGATTTTCATGCCACCGACGCTGGTCGCCTCGATTTATGGAATGAACTTCCACAGGGGCATGGTCGAGCTCGAATGGGAATGGGGCTATCCCTTTGCATTGATACTGATGGTGCTCGCTGCCGTCTTGCCGATCGTTTACTTCAAATGGAAGAAGTGGCTGTGAGCGCGGGCAGCCTTGACTTTAATCCTATCATGAATATAGTCCTATCGTCCGGCTCATCGAGGGGCGTCATCTAGAGGCGTCTGATGGTGGAGCAGGATGCGGCGCCCGCGGGCGTGCTTCGCAAAGCACGCACCCGGGCGGCGCCGGGGCTCCGCCTGGTGGCCAATACGGGCTGCCCGCCAGGAGCTTGGCTGACGGAGGCCGCCTTTGTTTGGGGCGGCCACGAAAAGCGCGGCCCGGCGCCGTAAGGAAGACGCCCGCAAATAAGCCCGGACTGCGCAAGCT
>DASYSQ010000239.1:0-9355 GCA_036003145.1 Pseudolabrys sp. | reverse complement strand
CACCGAAGCGCTGCACGCATTGATCGACTACGCTTTCACCGATCTGGCGCACGAGGCGTTGCAGGCTGGAGCGCGTGTCACCAACCCTGCTTCGCGCCGGGTTTTGGAGAAGTGCGGCTTCCAGTGGACCGGCGTTGGTCTTTACCGCATCAACGCGATCAAATCGTCGGCGCCGATCGATCGGTTCCGGCTTGAGCGAGGCATCTGGTCGGCACGCGCCAGAGTCTTACGTGACCGCGCAGTTAAGGGGCATCATCGGGATCGAAGTCCCGATCGCGCGTATCGAAGGCAAGTGGAAAGTCAGCCAGAACCGGCCGGCGCACGACCGGGCTGGCGTGGTTGCAGGCCTCCGCGGCAGCGGTAGCGACGGCGAGACCATTGCGTCGTTGGTTGCGGAGCGCAGCAGGAGCGGACCCTAGGTCGCCGGCCCGAAAGATCGTGCCATCACGGGGGCGGCGCGATGCTTCCGGTTGCCGCCTCCACAACGATTGTCCCGGTCATGTGCGGATGCAGGGAACAAAAGTACCTGTAGGTACCCGGCGTCGTGAATGTGAACGAAAACCTGTCGTCACTATCGAGGGGCTTGGATCTGAAGTTGTTGGCCGAAACAATCGTGTGTGGGATGTCATCCTCGTTGGTCCAGGTCACCGTCGTCCCCGCCTTCACTTTCAGGTCCTGCGGCCCGAAGGTGAAGTTTCCGATCTTGACGGCAACGTCGTCCGCCCGGGCCGGCACCACGGCAAGAAGAAGGAAAGCCGTGATGCCGGCAACAACTATGGTCTTCAGGGAAGTCGTTTTGAACATGGTCGTACTCAACCTTGCAGTGGCGTATCGATAATGGCGAGGCGCTGCTCGTTCTGCTTGAACGTGACACTCGCAATGCCGAGCATCGTGCGCAGCTTGTCGTCAGGCACTTTCATCGGACCGGGCGACGGCGCCGAGCCTGGCGACGGCTGAGGAAATGCAGTCGAGCGCGCGGTATGGAACGTGACGTTGCCCTCCACCTTCTGCATTACTTGATGGATGTGGCCGTTGAGAACGGTGACCGAGCCGAATTTTTTGAGGTAGCCGAGCGCCCGTGCGCCGTCTTCCGTGCCCCAGCCCCACTGGGGGTAGACAGTCCAGAGCGGGATATGCGCAAACACAACAATCGGCTGCGACGCGCTGCGGCCCTTTACGTCATCTTCAAGCCATTCGAGCTGCTCGTTGCCAAGGTTGCCGAGACCGCCGGCTTTCAGATCAACCACATTGACCAGGCCGATGAAATGCACGCCGTCGGCGTCGAAGCTGTACCACCCCGCGCCCTTGCTCCCGCGTCCGTAGCGTTCGCGATAGAGTTTGCCCTGCTCTTCATCGAGCAGGTCGTGTTCGCCCGGGACGTAATGCACATCCAGCCGTGCCTGTGAGATGATGCGCTCGGCATCGTCGAATTCGGATGGCTTGGACAGATGTGAGATATCGCCGGTGTGGATCATGAACGAAGGCCTTTCCGGCAGCGCTTTCACGCGTCCGATTGCTTCCTCCAACGTGCCTTTGGCGTTAGGATTGGCCGGCTTGTCGAAGCCCATGTGGCTGTCGCTGATTTGCAGAAAGGTAAAACCCTTCTGCTCCGCCGCCACCGCTTCGTCGATGATACCGAGCGAAGTTGGCACACCGCCGGCAACAGTCCAAAGCACGCCAGTGCCCGCCCAGGTCATGCATTCGAGTACCTTGCGGCGGTTCAAGCCGTCATTGCGGTCTGTCATCGTCGAGTCTCCCGTAACTGGTTGACGTTTACAGGGACTAGACTGGACAGGACGGAGATTTATTCCCGCACGGGCCGACATCACAAAGATGTCACTCAAGCCGTCCGATATGCGAACACGCGCCGCATTGTCAGGCACGCATCGGTGAGCATCGTTTTCGCTGATACCAAAAGACGCCGGGTGAATATTTATTCCCGAAAAGCCTCTGCAATCTTGTTTCATTAAAACGTTATCTGAAGCGACGTCTCAGCCATCAAGTGCGGGGAATAATCCGGCGAATTTGCCGTCTCCTCGGTGTGCGGCCGCTACGGCCGCTCGCTAACCCCAAATGACTTTGAACTGCAATCACAGGAGACGTACGTGAAAAAGCTTCTCGCGGCCCTGACTGTGCTGAGCGCCGTTGCGACGCCGGCATTTTCCCAGTCATTTTGCACGTGTGACGGCACCGGCAACGTGTTGCCGTTCTCGCACAAAAGAACCGATCCCCAGAACGACAAGACTGCGCTCAGACAGGGCGCGTTGCGGGCTTTCGCAGCCGCACCGGACGCCGGCTCAATTGCCGACCCGAACACTCCGGCCGCTACAGGCGGTGGAAGCGTCGGCTACAATGAAATGCTTCGTCACTTCTGAGTCGACAAAAAACAGGGCAGGCCCTGGCCTGTCCTGTTTTTCTGACAGGTTAAATTTTGCTCCGTCGGGAATGAATCGAACGGTGCCAGAGTCTTGTACTGAAGGTCCCGGCATCCCTACCCGCGCTGAGATCTAACCTATTGTCACAGCAAGGAAAACCGTATGCCGTCAACGCCGCTAAACGTGATTCGACCGACCCGTCCGCTCGCTGGATAAAGCAGCCATGACCCGTCCCACATCTGACGATAGCTCAGTGCTGCTGGTCCATGCTTACCTCGACGGTGAACTCGATCCCGCGAACGCGCTGGGCATCACGCAACAGATGGGCACCGTGCCGGCGCTCGCTGCCGAGGCCGAGCGCATCAAGGCGTTGCAGCAGCTCATTCGTGAACGGTTGCCGCGCGAAGAGACACCGCCTGGGCTGCGTGCTCGCATCGAAACGTCAGTCGGCGGCCTGCGACGGGAGCGCCCGCGGCCGTCGTGGCGCGCGCTTGCGGCATCGATCGCATTAACCGCCATGGTCACTGGCACCTCGACCTGGTTCATGACCGGGTCGCAGCAGCCAATCATGGTGGCGGACTCGCTCGTCTCCGACCACATCCGCGCGCTGATGGCCCCGGAGCCGGTCGACGTCGTCTCCTCGGACCGTCACACCGTGAAGCCGTGGTTCAATGGCCGTATTCCAAACTCGCCGCGGGTCGTCGACCTCGCCAGGGAAAATTTCCCGCTGATTGGCGGGCGCGTCGACGTACTTGGCCGGACACCTGTCTCGACCTTGGTTTATCGCCATGCCAAGCATCTCATCAGCCTCACCGCAGTACCAGCGGAAGACGGTTTCAAGTTGGACAGGAGCCCACGCAGCATTAACGGCTACAACGTCGTCCACTGGGTTGAGAACGGCGTGAGCTACTGGGCAATCTCCGATCTCGAAGCCAAGGAGTTGGAGGATTTCGCTCAGCTATTCCGCACCAGCCAAACCGAATTGTGATCGGGGCGGGTGCGATGTCAGTTACTTACATGCAGGCCAGGACCGGGCCAACGAAATCTGAAAGTTCGACAATGCGGTTGGTTGCCTCCGGCGCGCAAGACCCGATGAGCGGCCTCGACGATAACGCGCGCTTCAGAAGCATCGTCATGCCGTACATCGATGAGGCCTATCGTCTGGCGCATTGGCTCACCGGCAATCGCACGGACGCCGAGGATGTGGTGCAGGATGCGTCACTGCGCGCTTTCCGTGCCATTCGCGAGTTTGCCGGCGGCAATGCACGCGCCTGGCTGCTCAGCATCGTGCGCAACACCGCCTACTCGTGGCTTCGCAAGAATCGTCCGACCACCGTCCTCACCGTCGAGGATATCGAGGCCGTCGAGCTTGAGAACGCAAAGCCGGGCGACCCAAACGGCGAAACGCCGGAAGCCGCGCTTATCGCAAAAGTCGACGCCGGGCAGCTCCGCGCGGCAATCGCGGCATTGCCCACGCCATTCCGCGAGACGCTCGTCCTGCGGGACATCGAGGGCCTTGATTACCGCGAGATCGCCGAGGCGACTGACGTGCCGATAGGAACCGTGATGTCACGGCTCGCCCGTGCGCGCCGACGGTTGATCGCAGCCCTCGAGGAAGATCGATGAGTTGACCGCCCGGCCGCAGCCGACAGGTCTGCTGACCGAAAATCTTCGCGTCATTTTTGCTAAGATTTATCTCCAGTGCCCTTTCGCGAATGGGCATGCGATGCGATATACCCTGAAGCTATGAAATTCCTCGATGAAGCAAAGGTCTACATCGCCTCCGGCGCGGGCGGAAACGGCTGCGTGTCCTTCCGGCGCGAGAAGTTCATCGAATTCGGCGGCCCGAACGGTGGCGACGGCGGCAGGGGCGGCGACGTCGTGGTGGAGGCCGTCAACGGCCTCAACACCTTGATCGACTACCGCTATCAGCAGCACTTCAAGGCCCAACGCGGCGGCAACGGCATGGGCAAGGACTGCGCCGGCGCCAACGGCAAGGATGTCGTGTTGAAGGTGCCAATCGGCACGCAAGTCTACGAAGAAGACGGCGAGACGCAGATCGCCGATTTCACCCAGGTCGGCCAGCGCGTGACCATTTCCAAAGGCGGCAACGGCGGCTTCGGCAACGCGTATTTCAAGTCGTCCACCAACCGCGCACCGCGCCACGCCAATCCAGGCCAGCCCGGCGAGGAACGCACCATCCGTCTGCGCCTGAAGCTGATCGCCGATGCGGGCCTGATCGGCTTGCCCAATGCCGGAAAATCCACGTTCCTTGCCGCAGTGAGTGCGGCCAAACCGAAGATCGCCGACTATCCCTTCACGACGTTGCACCCACAGCTCGGCGTGGTGCGCGTCGACGAGCGTGAATTTGTGCTCGCCGATCTGCCAGGACTGATCGAAGGCGCGCATGAGGGAACAGGATTGGGCGACCGCTTTCTCGGCCACACCGAACGCTGCCGCGTGCTCCTGCATCTAATTGATGGCACCAGCGAAGATGCCGGCGCAGCCTACAAGACTGTGCGCGCGGAACTGGAAGCGTACGGGCACGGCCTGACAGAGAAGCCGGAAATCGTTGCATTGACGAAAGTCGATGCGCTTACCCCCGACGTAATCAAATCGCAGACTGCAAAATTAAAGAAAGCTGCGAAAAAAACACCGCTCACCTTGTCATCACAATCGCGTCAGGGTGTACAAGAAGCGTTGCGCGCGCTTTGGAAATTCATTAACGCCGCTCGCGAAGAAGCTGACACGGGTCAGCTCAAGGAAACGGCCTGGCAGCCGTAAGCGAGTGAAGAATGAATCAGCACGCGATCGTCATTGCCGACCAGCACGGCATTATTCAACTTTGGAACGACGGCGCGGAGGAACTGATCGGCTACTCGCGCGACGAAGCGGTCGGACAGAAACTTGATCTCGTCGTACCGCCGGAATTTCGTCAGCAGCACTGGCACGGTTTCGGCAACGCAATGAGCGGCGATCACGTTAAATCGGCGGGCACGTTTTTCGACCTGCCTGTGCGATGCCGTACCGGGAAAACCACGACCTTACGCGGCCAGCTCCATGTCCTTCGCAGCGAAGCCAATGGCCCAATCGGCGCCATGGCAATTTTCACGGCTGCCTGAGGGAACGACCCCACTTGCGAGAAACGTCTTTTAAGCCTTGGTTCAATACGATTTCGGCAGGCCGAGCACTTTTTCCGCGATGAAGCAGAGGATGAGCTGCGGGCTGATCGGTGCGAGCCGCGCGATCATCACCTCGCGAAGATACCGCTCGACATGAAATTCCTTCGCGTAGCCCATACCGCCGAAGGTCATGACTGCCGTCTGGCAGGCTGAGAAGGCCGCTTCGGCGCCGAGATATTTCGCGGCGTTCGCTTCCGCGCCGCAGGGCGCACTGCGGTCGTAAAGCGAGGCTGCCTTGAATGCCATCAGGTTGGCGGCCTCCAGTTCCATCCAGCATTTCGCCAACGGATGCTGAATCGCCTGGTTCTGGCCGATCGGGCGGCCGAACACGACCCGCTCGCCGGCGTAGTTGGTGGCCTTGCGCAGCGCCGCGCGGCCGAGCCCAATCGCCTCCGCCGCAATCAGGATGCGCTCGGCGTTCATGCCTTGCAGGATGTATTCAAAGCCGCGGCCTTCTTCGCCGATGCGGTCAGTGGCCGGTACCGGCAGCGCATCAATAAACAGCTCATTGGAGTCGACCGCGCTTCGTCCCATCTTGGCGATTTCGCGTACATCGACATACTTTCGATCGAGCGCCGTGTAGAAAAGACTCAGGCCTTCGGTTCGCCGCTTGACGTTGTCGACCGGCGTAGTCCGCGCCAGGATCAGCATCTTGCTCGCAACCTGCGCGGTCGAGATCCAGATCTTTTGGCCTGAGAGCATATAGCGGTCGCCGTTGCGGACCGCTTTGGTTTTAAGACTCAGCGTATCGAGGCCGGCGTCCGGCTCGGTGACCGCGAAACACGCCTTGTCGTCGCCTGCAATCAGCGGCGGCAACATACGCTTCTTCTGCTCATCGCTGCCGAACATGACGACCGGGTTGAGCCCGAAGATGTTCATGTGCAATGCCGACGCGCCAGAAAGGCCGGCGCCGGATTCCGCGATGGTTTGCATCATCAAGGCGGCTTCGGTAACACCGAGGCCGGAACCGCCATAGGCCTGCGGGATGGCAATGCCGAGCCAACCGTCAGCGGCGAAGGCGCGATGAAAGTCGTGCGGGAAGCTACCCTCGCGATCCTTGGCGAGCCAATACTCGTCGGGGAATCGTGCGCAAGTCTTCGCCACGGCCGCACACATCGACCGCTGCTCGACCGAAAGGGAGAAATCCATGGCTCATCTTGCACCGGTTGTGACATTCTGGAAATGACAAACAGGAACGGCAGGACACAATCATGAAAACGCGCGCCGCGGTCGCCTGGAAGGCGGGAGAACCGCTCACCATCGAGACCATCGACATCGAAGGTCCAAAAGCCGGCGAGGTGCTAGTCGAGATCATGGCGACCGGCATCTGCCACACCGACGCCTACACGCTGTCAGGCGCTGATCCGGAAGGGCTTTTCCCGGCAATCCTCGGGCATGAAGGCGCCGGCGTTGTGCGCGAGGTCGGCGCGGGCGTGACAACATTGAAAGCCGGCGACCACGTCATCCCGCTCTACACGCCGGAATGCCGGCAATGCAAAACCTGCCTTTCGCGCAGGTCCAATCTCTGCACCGCAATTCGCGCCACGCAGGGCAAGGGCGTGATGCCGGACGGCACCAGCCGCTTCCGCTGCGACGGCGATCCGGTGTTTCACTACATGGGTTGCTCGACGTTTGCCAACTTCACCGTATTGCCGGAGATCGCATTGGCAAGAGTCCGCGAGGACGCGCCGTTCGACAAGATCTGCTATATCGGCTGCGGCGTTACGACCGGCGTCGGCGCCGTCATCAACAGCGCAAAGGTATGGCCGGGCGCGAACGTCGCAGTGTTCGGCCTCGGCGGTATCGGCCTCAACGTCATCCAGGGCGCGCGCATGGCCGGCGCCGACAAGATCGTCGGCATCGATCTCAATCCGGGCCGGCGCGCCATCGCTGAAAAATTCGGCATGACGCATTTCATCAATCCCGACGACGTCGGCAAAGACAAGGTGGTGCAGGCGATCGTCGATCTGACTGGCGGCGGCGCCGATTTCTCATTCGAGTGCATCGGTAATGTTCAGGTCATGCGCCAGGCGCTGGAATGTTGTCACCGCGGGTGGGGCGAGAGCATCATCATCGGTGTTGCCGCCGCAGGCCAGGAAATCGCAACGCGCCCATTCCAGCTCGTTACCGGACGCGTGTGGCGCGGCACTGCCTTCGGCGGCGCGCGCGGACGCACCGATGTCCCGAAGATCGTCGACTGGTACATGGACGGCAAGATCAATATCGACGACCTGATCACGCACACGATGCCGCTCAACCAGATCAACGACGCCTTCGATCTGATGCACGAAGGCAAGTCGATCCGTAGCGTGGTGATTTACTAGGCTGCGCAGCCGCAGTTCGCAGCCAGTCTAGAGCTGGCGAACATTGTCCGTTTTGGCGTCGACCGGCAAAACGATATGGAATATCGCACCACATGAATTTCCCGGTGACGCCCAAAGGCGTCCATCGTGGGCGGCAATAATCGACCGGCAGATCGCAAGCCCCATTCCCATGCCCGTCGACTTGGTCGTGAAGAAGGCCTCGAAGATTTGCTCCGCACTCTTGGCGTCGATCCCGGCGCCGGAGTCTTCCACGGTGATCGTGACCCCTTCTGCTTCGAGTCGCGATGCGATGGCCAAAACGCGCAATTTCTCGGCAGTCGTACTCATAGCCTCGACAGCGTTCATAACCAGATTGAGCAGCACTTCCGTCAGCTGGACAGAATCGGCAGAAACGCGCGGGAGATCCGGCGCCAGTTTCGTATGGAGAGTAATTTTTCGTGAGCGCAACTCCCCGCGAGACAGGTTGAGCACATTGTTCACGACCTCGTTCATGTCGACCGGCATGCGCCTTTCGGGGTTCTTCTTGAACATCGCGCTTATGCTGGTAATGACCTCGTTTGCACGGTGGCCGTTCTCACCGATGCTTTCCAGCGCGGCTCGCACTTCACCAAGATTGGGCTCCTCTCTTGTGAGCCAACGCGTACCTGCGTGTGAGTTGGCCACCACCGCCGCCAACGGCTGTCTGATCTCGTGGGCGATGGAGGCAACCATCGCGCCCATGGTCGTCAGCCGCGAAACTCGCGCGATCTCGGCTTGACTCATGATTTCACGTTCGCGTGCGACCGAAAGCTCGCCGAGCATTTCGTTGAAGGCACCTGCCAGCCGGCCAATTTCATCCCGGCTTTCATAGTTGAACCGCAGGCCATAGTTTTTTGTCTCTCGAATCGTGTTTGCCAATTCAGCGAGCCGCTTGATCGGTACGATCATGTCCCGATAGGTCAAAAGAGCGACCAGGAGGCCGAGCATTCCTAGCGCTCCAATCACGATGAGACTGATGAGACGCTGGCGGTTCAGATCGTCGATGCGCTCCAGCAGAAGCTGGTCGAGTTGTTTCTGCGCGATATCCCAGGCGCCGAGGCCGCCATTGACGGCGCCAGCGTACGATGCATCAGGCCTGGCATTGTCCGCGCCGGAGTCGATAAAGGTGCGCAACGCATCAAGATAGGCGTTTGCACGCGTCGCAAAGGATGCAATTGCGGGATCGACAAGCTGCCGCAAACGGCCATCAGGATTTCCACGCTGCGCAGCCCTGAGTTCGTTCGTTACCCCTTCTATATTTGCCCGCAGCAGAGTGTCGAGCGCGATGAGCCGCGCCTTGCGGTCGACGGGATCGTTCGCCGCCTGTGGTGTTCGTGTCAGTAATTGTGCGTTTCCAAGCTCTTCAAGAGCTGTCGGCAAACGCGTTACCACGATATTTCCGACGTGATAGGTATCGAGAACAGGATCAAGTGTCAGTTTTGAATCGTCGCCTACA
>DASYSQ010000238.1:0-7856 GCA_036003145.1 Pseudolabrys sp. | reverse complement strand
TGCCAGTGTCATCATCAATGGCCAACAGGTCGAGCCAACACCCGGACAGCAAGCACGTCTCGCAGTCGTCGAGGCGCAGGCTCGGGATGCTATTCAGCACGTGCGAGAACTCGACCCGAAATGGCAATCAACACCGAGCGCTTATGAAAGTGTCGAAGGCCTCATCGGAGCCTATAGATCCGATGCTCAGCAAGCGTTGGAAAGAATCTCCAAGCTTCAGCAAGTTGGCATTGGCCCGGGTCCGTTCGCGGGAGGGTCAATTCCCGCGCGAGGCCCAGAGCGGGACTTCATTGCTGCAGAGCGCAGTGCGATCAATCGAATTGGCTTCGAGACCGGATGCCATACGTACCATGAGTCCCGGAACGCCATTGGAAAACTTCGTGCTCGACCACCAACCTCCTACTGCTTGGAATCCTTTAGGCCGTTCACAACGACTTTATCCGCAATGCTTTTCCTGTAGTGCGCGGCAGGGAAATTGGATAAGCCGAAACGGCGGAAGGCGTTAACAATGCATATTTCGAGTCTTATTAGACCAGTAAACTCACTCATATTCGTATGTGATCTTGTGGGGGGCAGAATTCCTCTGTGGCAAAAAAACAAACAAGTCCTGTGGACTGATTCGTGCATATCGGTTGCATGTTATCCTGAGCAAGACGGCCCTACCGAATTAAGTCTTGGCGCGGGCCCTGAAGTCGATCCCGGATTTCGACCTGAATTTGACGGCATGCTGGAGACACCGAATCGTATCGTGACGGTACAAGACGTTACGCATGAGGTACTTCTCTCAATGAACGTCGCCGAGCAACTTGTTCGTGTACGGATTTGGCTCAATCATCCGCGTTGGGCCAATAGGATTGCGATTGGGGTGGGGTAGCTAGGCTGCGTTTGTGAGACGAACGTTGGTGACCAGTTTTGCGAATTATTTATTGAGCACTTACTTCGCCGCCCCGATAAGCTCAGGCCGATATTCGAAATGCATCGTGTCGTAGTGATACCACTTGCCGCCCCAGATGAAGCCGTGCGCCTCGAAGATGCGGACGATCTCCCGGGGAATCTCGTTTTTATAAGCGATATGGCCGCCGGCGCCGGGCTTCGCCCGTAACCAATAGTGGGAATGTGCGGCCGCGATGTCGATCGCGATGCCGAAGCCGTGCGCGCTCGCGCGGTTCGTTCCGGCAATCGCGCGGCAATTGTAAGTGCCCTGGCTTGGCCGCAGATACACAAGGAAGCGGTCCGGCAGCCGGGCGAGCTCGTTCGAAACCGCCTGCAGCGCCCCGGCTGCCCCGTTGATCCGACTGAACCGGAGATGCCTGCCGTCCTTGCCCGGCAGCCACACGATGTCCGCCAAGGTCTTCGTGAAACCGGCGGCCCGGCAATCGCCGTACATCTTCCGGAACAGCGGCAGATACCGCGCGCGTCCGGGATCAACGTTGACGTCCGGCGCGAGGCCTTTGTCGCCAACCGGATAGTCAAACGCGAACATGTCCTTGATGTCCGGATCGTCGAGCATGGCCTCGAATGGCCTGTTGGCGTCCTTGCCGCCGTCGATGCGCATGCGGGTGCCGTCCTTCCAGACAAGGTCGTTGCCCTCGATCCGGTCGAGGACATCCGGATAGGCCTTGAGAAGGGCTGCTGAGGCTTCAGGGGACAGGCCTTGCGGCAAGCCTGCGCTGGCCTGCGCAAGGCCGGCAGCAGACAGCGTCACGAGGAGGAGGGCGCTCATGACACCGCGGGACAGCACCATCGGAATCGTCCTTGTTGCCCAGGCTTCGTTTTTGCGTCGTGGTTTCCGACTATCCATCAGATCGGAGAAAAAAATAAGCCGCCCGGTCAGGGGCGGCTTTCGAGAAACGCAGACGTCGGCGCAGATGTTTATTTGAGCTGGGTCGAAACGGTGCTGAATGTGCCGTTGAGGGTCGTGCCGACCGAATTCACGGAGGCAATGATCACGATCGATATACCCGCGGCGATCAGGCCGTATTCAATCGCGGTAGCGCCTGACTCGTCCTTCAGGAACGCAGAAAACATTGACATGTGACACTCCACGAAGCCTGATACTGGAGCAAGATATCGCCGTACCGTTTAGAACAGCCTCGCGCAGTCATTGGAAGACTGCGCAGGACCTGTCTCAATCCGTCACGAAAGCCGGAGCCTGGAAAGGAAGCCGCCGTCGCCGGCGGCTTCCAGGATCCAGCCACGTGAACGACAGCCTACTTCAGCTGCGTCGAGATGTCGGTGAACTTGCTGTTGAGGGTCGTGCCGATCGAGTTGACCGCGGCAATAATCACAACGGAAATGCCCGCCGCGATGAGGCCGTATTCGATTGCAGTGGCGCCTGATTCATTTTTCAAGAACGCGAGAACCTTAGTCATTGGAACACTCCATGTGGTTGGATACTGGAACACGATACAGTCTGGCCGTTAACAAGACTCGCTCGCAGTCATCGCAAAACTGCTTCGCATTTTTCTCAATTCGTTTCGAAGCCTGGTCCTTTAAAAGGAAGCCGCCGGCGAAGGCGGCTTCCTGGTTTCAGCCGGGAGAAAGAAAGTCTACTTCAGCTGGGTCGAGATGCTGTTGAACTTGCCGTTGAGGTTCGTACCGATCGAATTGACGGTCGCGATGATCACAACGGAAATGCCAGCCGCGATGAGGCCGTATTCAATGGCCGTCGCACCCGACTCATCCTTCAAAAACGCAAACACCTTTGACATCTGACGCGCTCCATTTAGTTGCAGCTTTATGCATCAGGACAATAATATTCACACATTAAGAAAAGCTCACGGCGGCGCTGCAAACCCTGCAAGCGAAACCGTTCGAATGATCGGTAAAAAATTTACAACCCGTTAGCCATGAGCGGGGAAGACCAGCCACTGGCGGCCTCTCACGGCGGCGGCACACGATTGCAGCTGCGAAATCCGCAGTTCCGGCAAGACCCAGGCCGTTAACCGAATTCCGGCCCGGCCCGCAAAATCCAGGTGTCGGCAAGCCCCGCGCAGGCCCGCCGGCGGACCATCCCCGTCACAACAGGTCAGCGTGCTTCCGCGCGATTCGCGCAAATGGTTCCCGTCTTTTGCATAAATTTTCCAGGAACAGCCATGCGCACCACTGCGTTGACTCCGCAATTGAACAAGGAGGGACTTATGAGGAAATCTGTCATCGGACTCCTGACTGCGACAGGCCTGGCTGCAACAGGACTGATTGCGACAGGCGTTGCTCCGGCAAGCGCGCAGGGCGTATATGTCGGCGCGGGTCCTGTCGGCGTCGGTGTCGGCGTTGGTCCTGGCTGGGGCTACCGCGATCGTTATTATGGCCCCGGCTATCGCAGCTACGCCTATGACGGCGGCTACGGCTATCGGCGTCATTGCCGTCTCGTCAGGGAGCACTTCAACGGGCACGCGAGAACAATTCGCCGTTGCTGGTAAGAAGCTCTGACGTAGAGACCATAAAGGCAAAGGCCCCGGACTTTCCAGTCCGGGGCCTTTGTTTTTGTAAAAACGCAGCGGGCGAAGCCGCCGCACAAACTACGGGGCCGCCGTTGTCGGATCGATCGTGCGCTTGACCTCGGAAATCCTGTTGGCCGGAAAGCCGCTCATCTCGGCGTGCTTGCGGATCAGCGCCACGTCCTTCGCCAGATAGATGCAATAGATCTTGTCCTGCGTGACGTGAGACTCCATCCACTGGATGTCCGGGCCAAGCTCGCGGAGGACCGAATTCGACTTTTCCGCCGCCGCGCGTATTTGCTCGCGCTCCAGCGTGCCGACGGCCGGCATTTCACGTTCAATGACAAAACGCTTCACGGTGTGATCTCCTGTTGTGATTGTTCGCCGGATGGCAAGACGTGTGGGGAAGACTTGTGGGCAGGACTTGCTGGCAAGACTTGAGAGCAGCCTTGTACAATGGTCGGACGCTCAGCGCCAACTCCGCGGACGTTGTAATCCGCTTCTCCTCATCCGAACGGAGGAGATATCCCGCCGTTACGGCTCCAGCGCTGAATTGAATTTGCGTGCCGTGTCGATAATCCAGTCGCGATAGAGCAACAGCGGCGTGACGCCGGTGAGGCCGCCGCAACCCGTCTCGTCGCCGGGCGCCGTCGACCATGTCACCACGCCGATGACCATCGGCCCGTCGCCATCGAAAGCCGGCGCGCCGGAATCTCCGGTGCAGCCGCCAAGCCCGATGCGCTGGTTGCGCGTGGCGATGTCGTAGAGCCGGATCTGCAATGAGCCGGGCTGTCCCGTCACCGTCAGTGTCGCCATGCGCGGCAGGCCGAGACCGCGCGCCGTTCCGGCGAGCGTCACGCCAAAGCCGGCAATCGTGAGCGTCTCGCCGGCCGTCACCCGGCGCGGGGCCGCCAGCGTTGCCGGCACCACGATGTCGGGCAGGGGCGCCGCAAGCTTGAGCAATGCGAGGTCGGCGGTGGCGCGGCTTGCGGCATAGCTCGCAATATCGAATTGCGGGTGACGCACGATCGCGCGCACCGGGATCTGCACGCCGGTCTGGTACGGCTTGATCGTGTAGTCGACCCGGCGAACGACGCAGTGCGCGGCTGTGAGCACCAGGTCGCGCGAAATCGCGGTGCCGGTGCACAGGTCGTTGCGCGCATCGACGATCATCACAATCGGCCGCGCCGCCCAGGGAGCTGCCGGCGGCGCGTTGCCGGTCAGCGCCCAGGCGGGTCCCCATGCGGGCGCACCGAACATCAACCCAACAATGACGGAAAGGACGCGGGACATGCCCGTGAAGGATAGCACATGAGTTCGATATTGCTGACAGGCCCTGCCGTCGAGCCGTTATCGCTCGACGACGCCAGATCATTCCTGCGCGTCGAGCACGGCGACGACGACCCGCTCATTGCCGCCCTGATCGTCAGCGCGCGGATGCACGTCGAGGGGCAGGGGAAAACGGCGCTGATTTCGCAAGACTGGCGCATCGTGCTCGATTGCTGGCCGCATCATGGGCGCATTGCCGTGAGGCCGGGGCCGCTCAGGGCGCTCGATGCCGCGCGGGTCTACGATTGTCACGGCCAGCCGCAAACGATCGACACGCAGGCCTTCGTGCCGGATCGCGGCGCTTCAACGCTGGCTTTTATGCCCTGGACCATGCCGGTCCCCGGCCGGATCGCGGCCGGCATCGAGCTCGATGTCACGGTCGGTTTCGGCGATGCCGCGGCCGACGTGCCCGAACCGCTGCGGCAGGCGATCCGCCTGCTGGTCGCGCATTGGTACGAGAACCGCGGCCTGGTGGCCGCCGCCGACAAAAGCACGGTGCTGCCGTCGACCGTCGCCGCATTGATCTCGTCTTACCGGGTGCTGTCGCTGTGACCGGGGCAGGGGATTTGAACCGCCGGCTGCTGCTGGAAGCGCCGGTCGAAACCGATGACGGCGCCGGCGGTGTCACGCTGCTCTACGATGTCGTGACCGTGTGTGGGCGCAGGTGCTTCCGCTCTCGGCCGCAGCCAGCGTCGCCGCCGGCAATGCCGGCGCCACCGTGCGCTACCGGATCATCGTGCGCGCACGCTCCGACATCACCACGCGCCACCGTTTCCAGGACGGCACGCGCATCTATCGCGTTGTGGCCGCGCGCCCGACCGCCGACCGCCGCTTTCTCGAGATCGAAGCCGAGGAACGCGAGGACTAGTCCCATCGCTCTCTCCTGCGAGGGGAGGGTGAACCTGCACGCTGAAAGAGTTTTCCAATGCCAACGAGTGCTTCCACCGCGCTTCGTGCCGCCGTGCACGATGCGCTCATGTCCGACGCCCGGGTGACGTCCGCGCTCGGCGGCCCGAAAATCTATGACGAGCCGCCGCGCGCGGCCGCATTTCCCTATGTCACACTTGGCGAGGCGCGCATTGCCGATTTCTCCGCCGGAGCCGAACGCAGCGAGGAGCATCAGCTCACGCTGCACGCCTGGTCGCGACAGGGCGGTCATCGCGAGGCGCATGTGATCACCGGCGCGCTCATGCAGGCGCTCGACGACGCACCGCTGGTGCTCGCCGACCATCATCTGGTCAATTTCCGCTTTGCGGTGGCCGACGTGCGCCGGGAAGGCGACGGCCGCACCTATCACGCTCTGGTGCGGTTCCGCGCGGTGACCGAGCCCGCGTAACGCTTCATCACCGCATGACGACGACCGTCGCCTGAGGAATCCGCTTCAAACCAAAAATCCCCGCGCGGTCGTCCCGCGCGGGGTTAAAGTTTGGGGTGTTCAGTGAAGTAGCGGCGATATAGCGGCAACGATGGCAACTGAAAACACCACCACGACACCGTTTGCACAATACAGTTAAGCCGGAGTGAGACTGGTGCTCAGGTAGAGATCGCGTTGCGAAAACGGCAGCAAAAAATCTCAGTGCGATTGTACCGTCCCGCCAATGTCAGGTGATGCACGCCAGGTGCTCAACCTGGAGCATGCGTTCTGTTGGACCACGGTCCAATTTACGTCGCCATCTTTCTCCGTAAACCTGCCCACGACCTCCTATCGCTCGCGATCCGAGGACCATTGCTTATGACGGCCTGCCCGACGGGGCGGCTGTCAATCACAGGAGACGTTAACATGATGGTGCTTCTTGCAACCTCGAACGAAGAAGACCTTCTCACTTACGAAATATCCGATGAGGCGCTGGAAGCTGCGGGAGAGAATGAAACAGCAGGAAACTACACCCTCGCGGCCTGTACTGGCCTGTCAGTTTGCCCGAGCTGATCGGTCCGACTGATCAACGCGAAGGATTGGAAGCGACCGCGCCCCGAGCAGGGCGCGGTTCCTTTTGGTACGAGCGCATCCGCTCGGGCAATGATTGCAATGTCCGCTTTGCACCAACAGTCAATTAAGTCAGCAGTTGCGTGCTGTGCCGATCATGCACCTTTGTGTGCACAGCTCGACCTGGTCCGCCGGCAAACCCATCTTGATCTGGTTGCGTCTACAGCACTTGTAGCAGGCTCTCTCCGACTTCTGATTTTTATACCCCGTATATCCTGTCTGAGCGAGTGAGATGCCAGTGTGCAGGGTGAACAGGAACGTGGCGCAGATTGCGAAAATTAATGACAAACGCATTTGACCACCTCATGGTTTTATAGCGGCAACTCCCGCGTCTGACGGCGCAATTTTAGCGCAAACTTTTGGGGCGACGTATTGCCCGAAGGGGCATAAACGTAAAACGGCATTCAGCACCCACTAACGATGTACCGTCGATTGCAACAACAGGTACCGCTGAATGCCCGCCAATATGATTGCGGTAAAAAAACGCAGGCGACACGCAACAAGCCGCAATGTTGTTATCGAATTGGACATGGGAATGCGCTGGACGTGCGCCAATGGTTGATGTCCGCCTGGGTCACGAGCGGACGTTCCGCAACGCCACGCGACGCCCGCTTTACCCCCAAGGGGGACATTCGCCGCCAGGGTTGTAATGTCCGATTTGTGCCAAGAGCGGACATTCCGCCATTCACTCGATCACCTCGTCTGCACGCCGGAGCAATGCGATTTTTGTGCCATAAGCGGACAGACTGTGGTAGCGCACGCTTGTCGGCGCGATGGCATGAATAATATCGCGCGCCCATCTTGTTCCTCCCTGAATGACCATTCATGGAACGGCTGGTGTTGTTTTTGAGTTGATCAGTCGTTCGAACGGCCTCGATGAAGAGCGGATCAACCATAGAAAACAGGGAGACACATATGCTGCGCACGGTATTTGCGATCGGAATTGCAGGTTTAATTTTTGCGGGCGGGTCCGGAACGACCCAAGCGGCACCGATCCTCCCGCTTCCTGCGGCCGCCACCGCCGGCCTCGATAATTTGACGGACGTACAGTGGGGGCGAAACTGCTGGCGTGACCGCTGGGGACGTGTGCACTGTCGCGGTGG
>DASYSQ010000237.1:0-18310 GCA_036003145.1 Pseudolabrys sp. | reverse complement strand
CGGGTTGATGGTGAACTATCTCTACGATCCCAACGAGATCGAGAAGAACCACGAGGCCTATGCGGAGGGCCGTACGGTCGTCGCCTCCGGCGCCGTGCAGCGCCTGTTGCGGCCGCCGCTCGAGCTCGTCCCGATCGCAGGTTAAGGGACGGCATATCCGCCGGTCCCCGAAGCGGAAGCCAGCACTCTCTTCAAATTTTGCGATTTGGCGGTGAATTCCCGTTTCGCAGGGATGATCGGTTTTCAGGACTTTCCGTACACCGGAACGATAGCGCCGCGCGTGACGCGATTGTCGGGTGAGGCGAGGAAAGCGATTGTGGCCGCTACTTCCTCGACCTTCGGCCAGGCAGAATGGTCGGCTTTCGGCATCGCTTTACGATTGGCCGGCGTGTCCATGACCGAAGGCGCGACCGCATTCACCAATATCCCATCCTTGGCGACCTCCTCGGCGAGCGCCACGGTAAGTGCGGCGACGCCGGCCTTCGCGACAGCGTAGGCGGACATACCTGCGCCGCTGCGCCACTCCAGTGCCGGCCGTGCCGCGACGTTGACGATGCGGCCGCCTTGACTGCCTGCGAGCATGGCATTCACGGCCGCGCGACAGCAAAGAAAGCAGGAGGTAAGATTGTTGTCGATTTGCGTCATCAGCGCTGTCTTGTCTGTCTCTGCGACCTTGCCCCCGGCAAAGCCACCGGCGAGATGAATCGAAGCCCAGGGCTTTACGCCCGCATAAAGTCTGGCGACCTGTTCCTCATCAGCGAGGTTTGAGACAGCAATCAGAGTCACATTCGGATCACCACGGCGCGGAAATCGCTCGGCCTCGGTCTCGTGAACGTACGGCACCCTGCAAATGGCGCCGGCGTCCCCAAGCATGTTCACCAGAGCAATTCCAAGCGCGCCGGTGCCGCCGGTGACGATCACGTGCTTGCCGGAAAAATCCATGATTATCCTCGCCCGCGCTTCACCCGCGTCGGCAACACCTGAAATTCGACCCAGTTGGCGACCTCGCTCACGCGAAGTCTCTTATCCAGCACATTCTTGCTCACGCCATGCCGCCAGGCCAGCCGCTTGCAGCCGGGGTCGCGATCGAGCGTATCGAGATCAGTCGCAAACGTTTTAATGTCGGCCGCGTCGGCGAAGAAGCCTTCCTCGATCAGCCGCGTGCCGATACGCCGTACGATCGCCGCCACCTCGCGCAATGGATATTCCGGATGATATTGAACAGCCCATGCGATCGAACCGTTCGTGCGGATTTCGGCGCTTTGCACGTCTGATACTGCGTTGGTGGCAAGCACTGTCGTGCCCGGGGCGAGCGCTTCGACTTCGTCGAGATGGACCGTCGGCGCGTTGAATACGTCCAGCTTGCCGGCATACATGGGATGTTTGCGGCCAGCCTCGGTGAGCCGGATGCTGCGGCCAAAGCCAATTTCCCGGCCCTTCGGGTTCTTGCGAACGCTGCCGCCAGCGGCTGCAGTAAGGATCTGGAGACCCCAGCAAGACCCGAATATCGGCGTGCCGGTTTTAAGTGCAGCGCGGATCAATTCGATCTGCCGCATCACCTCCGGCCCAGCATTGTAGACGTGCAAACTCGACCCTGTGATGGCGATGCCGTCATAGCCTTCGATCGAGGAACCTTCCGGCAACAGCGCCGTGGGGTCGCCCGGATAGCAGATATCCACAACTGCCCCCGGCAATAGCTCGCGGAGCAGATCTGAATAACCCCTGCTCGCCGCGGTGCCGCCAGCCGCCACGTGCTCGGCCATGGTCTGTGGTGAATTGCCTTCAATGACGAGTAGGCGGGGCGAGGGCATCGGCTTGTTCAGGTTCCGTGGCGGGGCGTTTAAGTCTTGAAAATCAAGTACCAATAGGCTCGATATGGCTGCGCGGCCGTGATTTTGCAATCGCCGTGGATGTTCTAGCCCAAACGCGGGGTTAACGCGCTCTCTCCTTGAGTGCGTCACACAAGCCGCTCATTCTGCAGAAGAAAGCGAATCAGCAGTCAATGGCCGACTTCGATCTCGCCATTATCGGCGGCGGCATAAACGGAACGGGGCTTGCCCGCGACGCCTCCGGCCGCGGCATCAAGGTTTTGCTCGTCGAGATGAACGATCTCGGCTCGGGCACGTCGTCGGCTTCCAGCAAGCTGGTCCATGGGGGTTTGCGCTATCTCGAGCACGGCGCCTTTCGTCTTGTCCGCGAGGCGCTGAACGAACGTGAAGTGCTGTTGCGGATGGCCCCCCACGTCGTTCGGCCAATGCGCTTCATGTTGCCGCCGCTGCCGGGACTGCGCTCGCCCCTCATGCTGCGTTTCGGACTCATCCTCTACGATCTGCTGGGTGCGCGCAAATTGCTGCCCGCTTCACGCACTGTCGATCTGACGCATAACATGGTGGGGCAGCCTCTGAAGCGTACGTTTCGTTACGGCTTCGAGTATTCCGATTGCTGGGTCGATGATTCCCGACTTGTTGTCCTCAATGCACTTGACGCTGCCGAGCATGGCGCGGTTATTCGGACTCGTACCCGCTGCACGCGCGTGGAGCGGCGAGATGAGTGGGAGTTGGTGCTTAATGCCCGAGGCCGCCGCGAGGTGAAGACCGCGCGCGTCTTGGTCAACGCTGCCGGGCCCTGGATCGGCGCAGTGGCGGACACCGTTATCCGACAGCCGCTACCGAGTGCGGTACGACTGATCAAAGGCAGCCATATCGTCATTCGTCGCCGATTTGAACACGATTACGGGTATCTGTTGGAAGCTCCGGACCGGCGCGTCGTGTTTGCTTTGCCCTTCGCGCAGGATTTTACGCTGATTGGGACGACCGACGAAAATTTCGTTGGCGATCTAAATTCCGTTGCGCCCGATCCAGCCGAAATCGCCTACCTGTGTGAGGCGGCGAACCACTATTTCCGGGATAAGGTTACACCTGATGAACTGGTGTGGTCCTTTGCGGGCGTGCGTGCGCTTTACGATGATGGTGCCGACAAGCCGGAAGATGTCACGCGCGACTACGAGCTTGTCATCGATCAGCGCCACGGTGAGGCGCCGCTGCTCACTGTCTACGGCGGCAAGATTACCACTCACCGCAAACTGGCGGAGGCGGCGCTCAAGCGGATCGGCCATTTCTTTGAGGCCCTGCCGCCTTGGACCGCCGGGTCGAGACTGCCTGGTGGTGAATTCGCCCCTGACGAATTCGATGCACTGGTGGCGGAAACAATGGGGCGATGGCAGTTTCTGTCTGCGCCGCATGCGCAGCGTCTGGTTCGGGCCTATGGCCGCCGCGTTGAGCGATTTCTCAAGGATGCACAAGGTCTGGACGAGTTGGGACCGCGCTTTGCCGGCGATCTCACCGGAGCCGAAGTACGCTATCTGGTGGAAAACGAATGGGCGCAGAACGCTGACGACGTGCTCTGGCGTCGTAGCAAGCTTGGACTAAAAGCGACGGCAGAGGATTGTGCGGAACTCGATCGCTTCATCGCATCGCTCAACGGAAAGATCGCGGTAAATGCCGGTTGACGACTTCCGCCCCGCACACCGTCTTCGGGAGTCAAAGAAGCCGATCAGTCAGTCGCACATTTCTATTTGGTGAACTAAGCTGCCCCCTGGTCCGTGCCATCCGGCGCGACTGGAGTTTTCGGTGCCGACCGCAATCATCGCAATCGACCAGGGGACGACCTCGACGCGGGCAATCGTTTTTGATGCCACGCTGCGGCCGCTTGCCACCGCACAAATGGAGTTACGTCAGATCTACCCTTCTCCGGGCGAAGTCGAACATGATCCGGAGGAGATCTGGACGGCTGTCGTCGCCACCGTGCGGTCCGTGATGGCGCAGGCAAAGATCGCGGCGGGTGACGTCGCCGGAATCGGCATCACCAATCAGCGTGAAACTACCGTCGTTTGGGACCGGCAAACCGGCAAGCCGATCCACAACGCGATCGTATGGCAGGATCGGCGTACTGCCGGGGATTGCGAGTCGCTGCGGCGCGCCGGCCACGAGAGTGGCATCGCGAGCAGGACCGGTCTGCTGCTCGATCCATATTTTTCCGCCAGCAAGATCGCGTGGTTGCTCGATCACGTGGACGGCGCTCGTGCGGCTGCCGAAAATGGCAGGCTTGCCTTCGGTACAATTGATAGTTTTCTGCTTTGGCGCCTCACCGGCGGTCAAGCCCATCTGACGGACGCCACGAATGCCGCACGCACGCTGTTGTTTGATATCGTCAAAGCTGAATGGGATCGCGATCTTTGCGAGCTCTTTCGAGTGCCGGCGGATCTTCTCCCTGGTGTGCGTGACTGCGCAGGCCTGTTTGGCGAGACGGTCCCCGAGATGTTCGGGGGGCCGATCCGCGTTCTGGGCATGGCCGGCGATCAGCAGGCAGCGACGATCGGGCAGGGCTGTTTCGCTCCCGGCATGATGAAATCGACATACGGGACGGGATGTTTCGCGCTCCTCAACACCGGGCCTGAACGCCTTGTTTCGCGCAATCGCTTGCTCACCACCATTGCTTACCAGCTCGATGGCAAGCGCACCTATGCGCTGGAAGGCGCGATCTTTATTGCGGGCGCCGCCGTGCAATGGCTGCGCGACGGATTAAGCCTCATCACCTCATCATCCGACTTAGGCCCGCTCGCGCAGCGCGCCGATACAGCCGAGCAGGTTTACCTTGTGCCGGCTTTTGTCGGTTTGGGCGCGCCGTATTGGGATGCGCAGGCGCGCGGCGCGATCTTCGGGCTGACCCGCAAATCCGGGGCGGCCGAGCTTGCCTGTGCGGTGCTTGAGGCAGTTGCCTACCAGACGCGCGACCTGCTGGAGGCCATGCACGCAGACTGGCCGGCATCAAAAAGCTCTGCGACGGTGCTCCGCGTCGACGGCGGCATGACGGCCAGCGACGTTACGATGCAGTTTCTGGCTGACATTCTTGCAAGTCCGGTCGATCGGCCCATGGTGATGGAAACGACGGCGCTGGGCGCTGCCTATCTTGCAGGGCGTGCAACGGGGGTCTGCCCGGACCTCGACGGTTTTGCGGCGCAATGGCGGCTTGATCGCCGATTTGAACCGCACATGGATCGGGAAACACGCGAACGCAAATATTCCGGCTGGCGCGAGGCCGTCCGCCGAACGCTCACAAATCCGGGTTGAGCGTTTTCGCGCGCCTCGCTAGCGTGTTCCCTAAAGCGGGGAATCGATGGCGGACGGCGAACCAGCGGAGTGCCTGGCGGAAAACGGGAAATCGCCACTGGTGCGCTTCAAGGCTGTCACCAAACGGTTCGGTTCGTTTACCGCAATAGAGGCCCTCTCACTCGACATCGCGCACGATGAATTTTTCGCGCTGCTCGGCCCCTCGGGCTGCGGCAAAACCACGTTATTGCGCATGCTCGCCGGTTTCGAGACGCCCAGCGAGGGGCACATTTTTCTTGACGGCGAGGATATCGTCGCTGTGCAGCCACATCGGCGGCCGGTGAATATGATGTTCCAAAGTTATGCGCTGTTCCCGCACCTTACCGTGGCGGGCAACATCGGCTTCGGTCTGCGGCAGGAAAATGCGACCCACGCCGAAATCATCGAGCGCGTCACTGAGATGCTGGCCCTTGTGCGCCTGCAGGGCTACGGCGGGCGGCGGGTCGACCAGCTCTCGGGCGGCCAGCGCCAGAGGGTGGCGCTTGCGCGTTCGCTCATCAAGCGGCCGCGCATCCTCCTGCTTGATGAGCCACTGGCCGCGCTCGACAAGAAGCTGCGCGCGGAGACCCAGTTCGAGCTGATGGAATTGCAGCGTAAGCTGGGCACCACATTTGTGATCGTCACGCACGACCAGGAAGAGGCAATGATCGTTGCCGATCGTATCGCCGTGATGGATCAGGGGCGCCTGATGCAGGTAGCACCACCGGCCGAAATCTACGAGCGGCCAAATTCGCGCCGGGTCGCCGATTTCATCGGCGAAGTGACCACGATTGAGGGGCGTGTTTCCGCGAACGGTGTCATCGACAGTACGCTCGGCCAGCTGCGCACTGCCGATACCGGCGCGGCCGGGCCCGGAGATACGGTCTGGCTGGCATTGCGACCGGAAAAGATCGGCATGAGCGGCGAGCGGCCGGCAGGCGCGCTCAATACTGTGTCCGGGACCGTGTCCGAGATCGGATATCGCGGCGACGTGTCGATCTACAAGGTGAGGCTCGCCGATCGGTCGCTCATGAAGGTTGCGCTCGCCAATGTGAGTGCTCCGGGCAAGAATTCGTACGGGGCAGGTGATCTTGTCTGGTTATCGTGGCGGCCGGACGCCGGCGTGGTCCTGACGAGATAACCAGATGAGCGCACCGTCCGGAAATCGAAACTGGAGCGCGCGGGGCATCGTGCTACTGCCCTATGTCTGGCTTGGCATCTTCTTCCTTGCGCCGTTTGTCATCGTCCTGAAAATCAGCCTGTCGCAAACGGCACTGGCACAGCCGCCTTACGTGCCGCTATTCGATGCCGCTGCCGGCTGGGCAGGTTTGATGGACTTTGTCTCGCAGCTTTCCGCCGATTCATTTCGATTGCTTTCGTCCGACTCGATCTATCTCCTGTCTTATCTCAAGAGCCTGCAAGTTGCGGCGATCTCCACGATTGTCCTCCTGGTGGTCGGCTATCCGATTGCTTACGGAATGGTGCGTGCGCCGCGGGCGTGGCAGCCTCCGCTGGTGATGGCCGTTGTTTTGCCGTTCTGGACCTCGTTCCTCATCCGGATCTATGCCTGGATCAATATTCTGCAGCGCGATGGAATTCTGAACGACGTCCTGATGCGGTTGCACGCGATTAACGTCCCGGCATCCTGGCTGTCGTCTGACACCGCGGTCTATATCGGCATGGTCTATTCCTATTTGCCGTTTATGGTGCTGCCGATCTACGCCACACTTGAGAAGATGGACGAAACTCTGCTGGAAGCGGCAGCCGATCTCGGTTGCCCGCGATGGAAGGCGTTCTGGCTGGTGACGTTGCCGCTGTCGCTGTCGGGCATCGCTGCGGGCGCGTTGCTTTGTTTTATCCCGATCGTTGGCGAATTCGTCGTCCCCGATCTACTTGGTGGCTCGGAAAGCTCGATGATCGGGCAGACCTTATGGACCGAGTTCTTTTCCAACCGTGACTGGCCGGTTGCCTCGGCCATAGCGATCGCGCTGCTTGGCCTGCTGCTGGTGCCGATCCTGTTCTACGAACGCCTTCAACAGCGAGCACTCGAGGGAAGTCGCGGATGAACCGTGGCGCTTCCTCTTTCAATGTCATTTCGGTCGCACTCGGCCTGGCGTTCCTCTATTTGCCAATTGCGATTCTGGTTGTCTATTCGTTTAATGCCTCGCGCTTGGTGACCATCTGGGGCGGCTGGTCACTCGTGTGGTACCGCGAACTGCTGCATGACGAAGCGGTTTTGCAGGCGGCGTGGGTCAGCCTGCGGGTTGCCGCCCTATCCGCCAGCGCCGCCACGGTTCTTGGGACGCTTGCTGCGGTTGCTCTCACACGTCTAGGCAGGTTCCGCGGCCGCTTGCTGTTTTCGGGGATGGTTTATGCGCCGTTGGTGATGCCAGAAGTCATTACCGGACTTTCTCTGCTGTTATTGTTTGTTGCGTTCGACGTCGACCGCGGGTTCTGGACCATCGCCATTGCCCACACCACACTGACCATGTGCTTTGTCACCGTGATCGTGCAATCGCGGCTCGTTACCTTTGATCGCAGCCTTGAGGAGGCTGCGATGGATCTCGGCTGCCCGCCGGCAAAGACCTTCGTGACCATTACGTTGCCGCTGATTGCGCCAGCGATTGCGGCCGGATGGATGCTGGCCTTCTCGCTGTCACTTGATGATCTTGTGATTGCGAGCTTCACCACCGGACCGGGCGCCACAACATTGCCGATCCGGATTTACTCGGAGGTGCGTCTTGGGGTGAAGCCGGAGATCAATGCCGTGTGCACCATTATGATTACGTTTGTTGCGTTTGGCACGGTTGTGTCATCGCTGATAGCCAAACGTGGGGCGGTGCGGCGCGATCGCGCCGCCTTGGGGGCACAGGTGTGAAATTTCAGCGTGCGATGTAAGCCGGTACGGCGCTCAGTCGCTGCTGCTCTTGCCGGGCGGCCGGAATAAAAAGACCACGAACCAGATCGGTATTATCACGATCGAACCCAGCAACACGTTCGGCCAGGCCCAGGCGAAGCCTTGTTTTGCATACTCCTCGATCCGCTCGGCCGAGAGGCCGAATTCGTGCATCAGTTTGTCGACGGTGATTCCGAAGTGGGCCATGATGGTTCCCACCACCAACGAGGCGACGGCGACTTTGACCAGAGTGCGAAAGAGAGGGTTTAGCATTCGCAGCCCATCGCGCCGGCCCGCCGGCGAGTGATTCGTCTCCGATGAAATGATAGTCGAAGCGCCGCCTGGCGGCACGGCAGGAAGTGGCAGTTATTCGGTCTTTCCTGTCGCCGGCTGTGCGGTCGATTGATCGGCTGCCGGAGCAGTGCCGGCCGCCGGTGCCCCGCCAGTCAGCCGCTCGATGGCCGAGCGAACCGAGTCGCGGGAGCGGCGCTCGCGCACCGCATTGAGAAGCGGAGCGGCGGCGCCGGAACGGCGAATCAGAGCTTCGGGGTCTGGCAGCATGATCGGATCGTCCCACGAACCCTGCACGATGAACGGCAACTCGAATGGTGTGGTGCCGGGCTTGGGCGGTGTCACCAGGGCGGCAGTCCCCTTCAGATCGAGTTCGCGCGCCGGGATTGAGGCCGAGCCGGCCAGGGCGAGAACAACCGCAGAGCCTTCAATCCTGACGTCTTCGACGGTGACGGTGCCCTGAGCGACCTTCAGTGCAACGCTGATCTTGTCATAGGGTGTGCGCCCGCTTCGGAATTCGCCGCCGCCCGAAAGCGGCCGCCGCTCTAGCCGACGCAGCAACTGTTCAACATTAAGTCCCGCGAGTGCGCCGTTCGATCCGGTTAACGTGGCCGTCCCGTTCAGGGTATGCGTCACCGCGAGAACGCTGTCACCGGTACCATCGACCACAAGCGCAATATTGCCTTTGCCTTCGAGCCGACGGAGGCCAAATAGTTGACCAAGGCAGCTCTCAAGGTCGACGTCAGTGAATTGCAGTTGCGATTTGACCTCGACGCCTTGCTCGAAATTGGAGAGCGCCAATGACCCTTTGACGACGCCGCCGTAGGCCTGTGCCTCGCCAACGGTGACCACCAGGTGGCCATTACGCAAGTTTGCGGCAATAGCGGTGCGTCCGACTTTGGCGTTGGAGACAATGACACTTGCCGCCGAGAGACGCAGATCGAGATCGAGGCCGGCAAGACCATCAAGTGTGATCTGGCCATTGTTCCATGCGCGCTCATTGGCAGCGAGCAGACGAACCGTCGAAACATAAGGCGTCAGGTCGAGACTGTCGGCAGCAAGCGTGCCTTGCAATGTTTGCCGGCCATCTGCAGCAAACGTGAGGACGCCCTCGGCGCTGTTGCCATCGAGCTCAACATTGACACTCGAAAGGCCGATCGTGCCGCCCACAACATTGGTCCGTGCCTTGATTGCGAACCGGCCGAAACCGCCTCCAGGCAGAGGCTTCTGTCCCGCCCATACCAATGCGTTGCGCAATGAAGTGGCATCGGCGGCGACCGTACCTTCGACCTTCAAAGTTGGTTTGAAACTGACGGCCCCTTCGAAAGCGGCCTTCATTGGCGCGCCGGAGACGCGTAGTTTCAGTCCGCTGCGGTTGCCGGCAAGTGCGGCAGGAAAATCGGCGAGCGTCAGGCTCGCGTCCATTGGCGCATCATGCCAGATGAAGCGCCCGGTTGCGCCGAAGCTCTTTGAAATCGATGGCCAAGCCAGCGAGAACTCTACGCCATGTAATGTCTCGGCAAGTTTCCGTGCTTCGTCCCGTATTACGACGGTGCCGCCTTCGATGCGCATTTCGGAAAATGCCGCAAGGCGATGCATGTCCGTCTGGCCGCGCACCAATGCTTCGATGAGACCAGACCAATTGGACTGCCCATTCGGCTGCAATTCGATCGCAATGCTCGGGTGGTCGAGGGAAACGTCGGCGATCTCGACGCGGCCGATAAGGAGTGGAAAAAATCGTAAACGTGCGGTCAGCCGCTCCGCGGTGAGCGCCGGCTGCCTGGCATCGCCGAGGACCACGTCAGCGAAGCTCACGCTGCCGGTTGGAAAGAGTGAGACGCTGGCTTTGCCGCGCAATACCGGATCGAGTCCGGTTACTGCGCGTATTTCGCCCACCACCTGTTGGCGCACCGTATCGGCGGAAATCAGGTATCCGGCGGTTGTGAGCACGACCAACCCGCCTGCGATTGCCGCGAGCAGGATAAATCCCAGGCGTTTCAGGCCGGTGGCCGCTGTCAAAGGGAGGTTTCCGGTTGTTTCGGCTTATGCCGGCGGACTATAGCATTGGTCCAGCTGCCGCCAACCTTGGATGGGCTCTGTGACCCTTTCAAGGCTGGCGGGGTCCACACCGATTATGCTTAGCGCGCAAATGACGCGCCCTCACGGCCGGCATCGGCGATTTCAGCAATCATCTTTTTGACAATGGCCTCGCCGAAGGAGTCGAAGTCCTTGGCTTCGAGCACAAAGCTGCCGGGCCCGCCGGTCACATTGTCGCGGTAGTATTTTGTTAGCCCTCCGGGCGGGTTTGTGTGCTCGGGATTCCAGGGCAGCGGCGTCTCGCTCAGGATCACCAGTCCGTTGATACTGATGCCCAGTTCCAGGGCCTCATCGCGCGCTTGTCCTACGTCCCGGCCGGCGTTGTTCGTGCCATCACCGGAAACGTCTATGGTTCGCCGCTCCGAACTGAATGGGGCACGTGCAAGCTGCGCCACAGCGGCGTCAATGCCCCCGCTGATCGAGGTACGATCGGCAAAAGACCGTGGCGATTCGAGGAGCCGATCCCCGAACGCTTGGGCCGTCTTCGGCCCGTCTATCAACATCCAGTCGATGACGACCTTCTGGTTGCCGAATCCTGACCACTCAAGAAACAGAACGCCAATGCGACCACGCCGACCAGACTGAATTGCCTCAAGCACGCGGGTATTGGCGAGCGCCGCGGCATAACCCTCCCGCTGCAGTTGAAATTTCTGACTATCGACGCTCCGTGAGACATCGGCCGCGAGCACCAGAAGGAGATCGACGGGCTCGGCGGCTCGCACGAGTGGCGCACCGAACAGCGCGCTCGCGACTGCCAACACGATGGCTGCACAACGGGACAGTTGGCCCATGGGAAGGAGCCTAACCGATTTTGGAATTATTGCGCCAGCACCCGGGTCGTCGGAAAAGAAACTTCGACCAGTGTTCCACTGCCGACTTCGCTGGCTATGCGAAAGCGGGCGTGGTTGGCCTCGACCAGCGCCTTGATGATAGGCAAGCCAAGGCCGGTGCCGCTGGAACCCCAGTGCGCCACGGTGGCGACCTGACGAAACGGTTCAAGGGCCGTTTCCAGATCCTTCTCGCTCATCCCGGTGCCGGTGTCGCGTACGCGCAGCACCACCTCCTGATCGTCGGTCAGCGCGGTCGATACGATGACCTGGCCACCTGCACCCGTGAATTTGATAGAATTGGACAGCAGGTTCAGCGCTATCTGACGAACTGATCGCGCATCGGCGACGATCTGCGGCAGATTTGCCGACAGCGATGTGCGGACGATCACGTGCTCGCGGCTGGCTTGCTGTTGCATGATGGCGACGCATTGCTGGGTCAGATCGTTCAGGCTGACGCTTACGAAAGTCAGGTCAAGTTTTCCTGCCTCGATCTTCGACAAGTCGACCAGATCGTTGAGCAATGAAATCAGATGACCGCCGGAGGCGTGGATGTCCTTCAGGTATTGCCGGTAACGCTCATTGCCGATCGGGCCGAAACGCTCGTCCATCATGACTTCGGAAAAGCCGATGATGGCATTGAGCGGTGTGCGAATTTCATGGCTGATCTTCGCGACAAATTCGGATTTCGCGATCGAGGCTTTCTCGGCTGCCTGCTTGGCATCCGTGAGCTCTTCGGCGGTGTGCTTCCATGCGGTAACCTCGCGAAGTACCACGCACAGCTTTTCTCCGCCCTCAATGCGACCCATAGTGATATGAAGCGGAACCAGTCCTCCTTGACGCACACGTCCGATTGCGTCGTACCCGGCGTCGAGGACACCCGCGCCACTGCTGTGTGCGAGCCGGTCGAGGTGATCGAGCGCTAAGCGTCGGCTTTCCGGCGCCAATAAGTCGCCAAAGGAATGCTCGGTAAAGTCGGCGGACTCGTAGCCGAATAGAGCCTCGGCGCTGCGATTGGCAAAAATTATTCGGCCGGTACGGTCGAGCATGAGGACGCCGTCGGTGGCGGTGTCCAGAATCGCCTTGAGCTCGCGATTTTCTCTCGTCACGGAATCGGGCGAGATGCCGATGGGCTTTTCGTTGGTTCCAACGCGCGGATCGATCATCAGCACCAGCGCATTCTCGCCATTCCACATCGCGCTGAACAAGCGGCCTTCAACAGGTTTCTGCGTGCCGTTGATGGTCGCGATTGTGAGAGTTTTTGCGCCGTTTCCGCCGTCCTTGGAAGTGGATTTGTCTTTGCTGTCGATAAACAGGCTGTCGAGACCGCCGGCTTCGTTCAGCGCGTCCAGGGTGGCGTAGCCGGTCCACTCGAGGAACACCCGGTTTGCGTAGATCAAATTGTTGAGGCGATACACCAGAATGCCGATCGGCAAACGATCGAAGATCGCTCGGCTATCCTGCGCATTCTGGACAGCTTTGGCCGGCTCGCGCACTGGCGGACCTTGGACTGGGGGCCCGGCAACAAGATCGTCTGGAGGGGGCTTGTTGCCTTTGCCTGATGATTTCTTCAGGCGCTCGCTGAGTTCACGCGCGAGTTCCTGGAATGCGCTGCGATCTCGGACATTGAATTTCTGTTCTTGCGTTTGCGGCTCTGGTGTCGCCGGAAACGGCACTATTTTTTTTGTTTTGGCCTCCCTTGATGCGGGCGGTGGAACGGCTTTTCCGCCGCGGCGCTGCCGAATCTGCTCCAAACGGGTGAAGTCGCGGCAAATACCAAAGCCGCGAAAACCCTTGAATTTCCGGTCGCGGTCGAACACCGGCAAACCCGACATCTCGACCGCCAGACGCTCATCGAAATCATCAAGCGGCCAAAACAGGACGATACCGCTGAAGGTTTCGCGTGCCGTAAGTGCGCTGGCGATTTGGTCCTGCGGATCGAGGTTCAGAGTCCGGGCAATATCATTCCAGGCGTGGCCGAGCAGCGTGGCCGTTTTTGGTCCGAGCAGGTCGGCAAACTCCAGGCTTGCGAGGGTGAAACGGGCGCCGGAGTCGGTCTGCCAGACAAAGCGAACGGGCGCATACTGCGGGCGTACTTCCAATGTCGGAGGGCTCGGGACCGCTGGCGTTGTGGCTGCCTTCGGGCTGGCATGCTCGGTGTCCGACGTCGTTGCATGTCCAGAGAAGACGACAAGCAGCCCGAAGGTCGGACCCGCGCCGAGCTTGAACAGGCTGGCATGGCCGGCCAGAGTCTCACCTTCGGCAGTCCCGTTGAGACTGGCTTCGCGGGCAAGTTTTTCTGCCCCAAGGGCGATCAGGTCGCGCCGGTTGCCAATAAGCGCAGTGCCCGCGGGCTGCGCCTCCATCAGCTCTCCGTCAGCGGTAAAGATGGCCGCGGGTTGCTGCACATCTGCGAGCAGCCGGCGCGCGCGTTCGGGCAATGCAATGTCGTCGCCCGCGCGCTCAGTCGATATCACCAAAATCGCCGTGGTGTTGTCCGCGAGCGTGATGCGCGAACACAGGCATACCAACATGCCCCCGAAACGGGCTCCGAACCCGCGCAATCGCTCCAGCCGCGGCGAATTTCCTTGCGGCAGTGTCGCAGCGAGTCGCGAGATCTGCGCAGCAGCCGTATGGCGCGGCCCAAAGCGCGTTGCCGCGGCTGCCATTGGTGAAGCCGCGTCAAAGATCGACGCACCGGTCGAGTTAGCCCAAAGAATGCGCTCACCGTCAGCGCTCCAAAGCCACACAGGTGCGGAACTGAGCGCGTGCGTGGCCAGGCGCGGGTCACGCAGAAAAATCCATTGAGGCTCGGATTCCGTCATCGCGGTGTCGCAGGTTTTACGGATAATAAAACCTTAATACGGCTGGGGGCGGGCCGCGTCCACGACATGACAACGATCATTCAACAGCAAGCCGCAATAACCTTAATGCCGAGACGTTCCGTCACTGGCACACGCGGCCCGCCGACCTAAATAGGGCTAAGGCCGCCGGCGCACGCTGGTGGGACATGCAGGAGGGATGTCATGGCAAAGGAAGGCACCGGTGTACGTTTCGACATTCCCGCAGATATGCGCGCATTGGCTGAAAAGAGCGTGGAACAGGCCAAGCAGGCATTCGATATCTTTATTTCGGCCGCGCAACATGCTGTCAGCACCGCTGAAAATCAGGCGGTTACCGCGCAAGCTGGCGCCAAGGAAGTTGGTGAGCTGGCAATCGGATTCGCCGAGCGGAACGTCGCGTCTTCATTCGAATTTGTGCAGAAGTTGCTGCAGGCCAAAGAGCCGACGGATGTGATGGCGCTGCACTCGGAATATGTGAATTCCCAAATCGCTACGCTCACCGAGCAGGCCGGGAACTGAGTAAACGTGCTGCCAAAATGACTGGGCAAGGTACCCAGCATTAAATACGGCGGTTCCATGTGAGTTTTGAGCCGAGCCGGTTGGCGCGGAACGCGAACGTGTGACACATTTGTGCAATGCAATATTTTTTATTGCATTGCATCAAAAACCAGGCTATGAGCGTTGATACACAGACCGCCAGCAGCACGTATTGGATGAGGGTGCGTGGCGGCTATCCGAAATTGACCGGGCTGATCTTGAGAGGGGACAGCACCGAGTCGTCCCGAAATTGCCCTCTATCAAGGATGCCAGCCATGGCCGAAACCAGCACTTCAGCGGCCCCTACAGCGAAATCCAAGCCAAAGGCGGTTGCCGTCGGCGCGCCCGCTTTCGAAATGCCCAAATTCGATATGCCGAAGTTTGAGATGCCAAAATTCGAAGTACCGCCCGCCTTCCGCGAATTCGCCGAAAAGGGCGTCGCCCAGGCGAAAGAGAATTACGAGAAGGTCAAGAGTGCCGCTGAGCAGGCAACGGATGTCCTCGAGGACACCTACTCCACAGCTTCAAAAGGCTGCGCGAGCTACGGCCTCAAACTTATCGAAGCGACCCGCGCCAATAGCGACGCTACCTTCGATCTGATGAGCGAGTTGATGACCGCCAAGTCGTATTCGGAGATGGTCGAACTCTCCAGCGCATATTTGCGCAAGCAGTTCGATGTCCTGGTCGCACAGACCAAGGAACTCTCCGAGCACGCTCAGAAAGTGGCGACCGAAACGGCCGCGCCGATCAAGGAAAGCATCAGCAACCTCAGCAAGGCTGCCTGAGCCTTCTACCTCGTATCGCGAAATATTGGGTGCCGAGCCCGGACAAAGATGTCCGGGCTTTCGTTTTCTGGGCGAAAAGGCGTCGAATGGGCCGCTTGCCAAAAGGCCAAGCGGCACCTAGGTTCCGCCCGCTTGGATCGAGCATTGAAAGCCGATCGCGCGTGCAGGCGTAGCTCAGTTGGTTAGAGCGCTGGTCTGTGGAACCAGAGGTCGGTGGTTCAAGTCCACCCGCCTGTACCATCTTCCGTCCGCGAATTGCCGAAACGAAAACGCCGGCGAGTATCTCGCCGGCGTTTCGTGTTGCTTGCCGTCCTGAGTGCTAGCGCCAGCTGTAACGGCCATTGTTACGCGGCGGCGGGGGCGGGATGTTCCGCGGTGGATAGGGGCGGGGCCCGCCTTGCGGTCCACCAAATATCCAATCGAAGAAATTATTGCCACCGCCATAACTGTAGCCGCCGCCTCCTCCTCCATACATACCGGCCGGCATACGGACCGGTTTGGACGAAGTGTCTTTCGCGCGTTCGACCGCAATATCGGCGACCTTGCGTTCATTGCTCTTGAGGATCGCAAACATCCTGGCGTCACGGCCATAAACATCGTCGCGCAGCTGCAGCTTGCCGGCGTCGTCCACGAAGGCAGTCTGATAGGTCAGATGCACCGGAATGAACTTCGGGAAGTTGATGTTGATCTCACTGCCGCCGAACATCGATTCCAGCCGCGCCTCGGTATAGTGCTCCTTCGGCATCACAAGAGACAGCAGCTTCTCGCCGTAGGTCAGCGGATTCTGCACGCGCATGCAGCCGTGGCTGAAGGCGCGCTTGTCCTTGGCGAACAGATGTTTGTCCGGCGTATCGTGCTGATAAACCAGGAACTTGTTCGGGAAATTGAACCGGATGCGGCCGAGCGCATTGCCGGCGCCAGGCGGCTGTGAGATGTGAATCGTGCCGTCCGCGTCTTGCGTCAGTTTAAGGCCGATACGATCAAGCGCCTGCGGGTCCTGCTCCAGCGCCGGCAGATATTCTTTTTCAATGATCGATGGCGGCACATTCCAGGTCGGGTTGACGGTGATGAATTTCATCTCCGCACTGACCATTGGCGTTGCCAGATTTGGCTTGCCGGCCACAATCTTCGTTTTCCAATAGACCTTGCCGTCGTTGTAGAGGCTCAAGGAGTAGTCCGGCACGTTAACAACCACGTGCGGGTTGCCGAGATTGCGCGGCACCCAGCGCCAGCGCTCCATGTTCACAATAATCGTGTCGATCGGATCGGCTGAGGCACGGCGCACTTCCCTTTGCTCACCGTTGAGTGCGCGCAGGGTGTTGGGACCAAGGTTGCCATCGACGCCAATGTCGCTTTCGGTCTGGAAAGTTTTCACCGCATCGCGGACGGCATCATCGTAAAGCGGATTGTCTTTGTCGCCAGCGATGTCGAGACGCTTGCGCAGTGCCACAACACGCGAATCTTTCATGCCCGGGCGCAGGAGCTTCCCATCAGGCACATGGACTCGCGGTTGCTCAGGCTTTGCCTCAACCTTGGGTTCTGAAGCAACCGGCCCCTTGCGCAACTCGGCGAGCTTTGCCTTGAGCGCCTTGAACTCCTGCTGCGGCGGATTGAATCCATCCAGGACACTGCCGGCATCGCTTCCATCGGCGAGCTTGACCAATACTTCGGCCGGGTCGGGCGCGATCAGGTCATACTGAATGTCCGAGCCGACGCGCGTGAAATGAATGCGGCCGATCTGCGCGTGGCGCGCAAACGTCAGTGTAGAGGCGGTCAATTTGAGCTCGGCCTCGGCCAGCGCGTCGGGTGTCGCTCCCGATTTGAAATCAGGCGCCGGATAGTCGCTCGGATCGAGGCCAACCGCATCGGCCTGCGCCAGATAGGCGATCGCAGCCTTGGCGCGATCATTGCCGGCATTGTTGTTCACCCAGAGCGGTGCATAGTTGCGAGCGCTATAGAAAGCCTCGACGCCGGCACGGTCGGCCTTGTGGGTGACCACGCGCTCGAATTGCTTGCTGCTGATCAGCTCGCGCAGCCTGTCGGAGACGCCGCTGTCTGCGGTGGCAACGGGTGCGGCGGCTTTGGCCGGCTCCACGGCAGGAATTGTTGCAGTTTGCTTGGGCTCGTCCTTGGTGACCGGAGCAGCCAGTTTGGCAGGCGCTTCGATGTCTTTGGCGGTTAGTGGTGGCGGCAACGACGTATCCGGCACTGGCACTGCCGTCCGTACCGACGTTTCGGTTTGTTGCGCGACCGCAGCATGGCTGGACAGGGCCAGCACCAGCGCGAGCGCCGTCGAAGCTAACAGACGGTCAAATCGAAGACTTTTCACCGCGGGATCTCCCCAAACTTTCCTTGGGGGCATACGCCCCCTTTTTTCGAGCCCAGTTTAACTGATAGCGCACAGCGAGTTACGTTTTTCCCAATAGCCGCGCCAGAACAAGCGTCAACTGTGGCTATTTTGCATGGGTTACAGCGATTCAAGGTGATTTTAGCGCATACGGCAGGCGAAGCGTAAGGTAACGGCCGGGCGGCCGGCCGGTTCCTGAGGGTTATACCCTGACATTTACGTCAGATAGGTCAGACGCTTTTATGGCCACTGGCATGACAAATACGTGAAGTTTCTACATCTCCGGTAACTGAATCCGCCCTTGCGAGGTTCGCTGCTTGCGCTAATCTCATCCCAGAGCCGTTGACGATAAAATGCGGCCGAAAGGAAACGCTATGGCTTGGACGACCCCGATTCTTGTCGAGATTTGCATTGGACTCGAGATCAACGGCTATCTGCCGGCCGAGTTTTGATTCCCTGATTTTCCTTATCCGACGCCGCTAAATGGGGCGTCTCACCGCCATTGTGCTTGGTTCGGCGGCCGGAGGCGCTTTTCCGCAG
>DASYSQ010000236.1:0-3100 GCA_036003145.1 Pseudolabrys sp. | reverse complement strand
TCACATGGGCGGCTATGTCCGCTATTTCACGGACATGCCGGCGACCAACGGATATCCCAACACCGTCGTATTCCCGCGCGACGACGAGATGACTGTGGTGTGTCAGGGGCCGTTCGGCGGCAACGAAGCAACGGCCCAGGGCGATCAGAGCTGGCGCGGCGTCAAACGCCTTCTCACCACGCCGAGCTACGCTTCCGCGCACTACACGAAGGACTACGATCCCGAACTCGCCGCAACCGCGCTCAAGCCGTTCGCTCAGGCGACCATCGGTTATGTCGGCACGTATCAGATGTCCTACGCGATGCTCGACTACATGAAGCGCGCGTACCCGCAGGCGCGCTTTGTCGATGCCACCGACATGGTTGACAGGATCAAGGTCATCAAGAGCGCGGAAGAGTTGGAACTGGTGAAGCGCGCCGCGCTGATGCAGGACGGCGCCATGCGCGCGGCCTTTGCCGCCGCCACACCGGGGATGCGCGATACCGAGGTTGCCGCTGTTGCGCAGCACTATAGCCAGTGTCACGGCAGCGAAAACGGCATCTATCTTTGCGCATCGATGCCGCTCGGCAAGCCATCGAAATTCGCCAACCGGCATTTGCAGAACCGTGTCATCCAAAAGGGTGACCAGATTGCCCTTTTGGTCGAGGATAACGGGCCCGGCGGCATGTACACCGAGCTTGGCCGTTCCTGTGTGGTCGGCGCCAAAGTGCCGCAGGCGATGAAGGACGAACTCGCGTTCTGCAAGGCCGCGCGCAAGCTGACGCTCGATCTGCTCAAGCCGGGCACGCCCTGCAAGAATATCTGGGACGCCTTCAATGACTTCATGCGTAAGAATGGCCGGCCTGCCGAGGCGCGGCTTTATTGCCACGGCCAGGGCTACGATCTGGTGGAGCGCCCCCTCGTCCGTCAGGACGAGCCCATGGTCATCGAAAAGGATATGAACATCGTCGTGCATCCGACGTATATCCACGCCGGCTATCTCAACTGGCTCTGCGACAATTACCTGATTGGCGGCAACGGACCGGGCGACCGGCTCCACCAGTTCCCCGAGGACGTCGTCGAAGTCGGTTAGTCATGCTAGCCCGCCCCGCTTGACCGGAGGGCGCGCGCCGCGCAAGGCTTTGCCTGTCAGGTGGAGAGGAAATGAGGACAACAATGAAAAAAGCAATGTTTGCAGCGGCTCTCGCCGCACTGGCGTTCGCCGGATCGGCCGGCGCCCAGGACTTCCCGACGCGCCCGGTCACGATGGTTGTTCCGTTCGCCGCCGGCGGACCGCAGGACACAATCGGCCGCATCGTGGCGCAGCGGATGGGTGAATTGCTCGGACAAACGGTCGTGGTGGAAAACGTCGGCGGCGCCGGCGGCATGACCGGGTCGAAGCGTGTCGCCGAGGCCAAGCCCGATGGTTACACCATGGTGCTCGGCAGCGTCGGTACGCACGCGCAGAACCAGACGCTCTACAAGCATCCGCTCTACAATGTCGTGACCGATTTCACACCGGTTGCCTATCTCGCGGTCACGCCGATTGCGCTCATCACCCGGCCCGACCTGCCGGTCAGCAACTTCAAGGAATTCATCGCTTACGCCAAAGCCAACCAGGCCAAGATGCAATATGGCTCGGCCGGCGCCGGCTCCGCGACGCACCTTGGCTGTGTCGTGCTCAACAGCGCCATGGGCACGACGATCACGCATGTTCCGTACAAAGGCACCGGCCCTGCCATGCAGGATCTGGTCGGCGGCCGCATCGACTTCCTGTGCGACATCATCGCCACCGCCAAGCCGCAGATCGATGGCGGCAAGGTGAAGGGCATTGCCATGATGACCAAGGACCGGTCTCCGGTGCTGCCGAACCTCGCCACCACCGGCGAACAGGGCCTCGACGTGCAGGCTTACACCTGGAGCGCGCTGTTCCTGCCGAAAGGCGCGCCGGCTGATGTGGTGAAGAAGCTCAATGAAGCTGCAATCGGCGCCATCTCAACACCTGCGGTCCAGGAGCGACTGGCAACGCTCGGGGCAACAGTTGCAGGACCGAACGAACGCACTCCGCAATGGCTCGGTGATTTCGTCAAGAGCGAAGTCAAGAAGTGGGAAGAGCCGATCAAGGCCAGCGGCGTACAGGTGGAATAATCCGGATGCCGCAGTGGCGTTGTCGCGGCGCGTAAGGACAGGAGTCAAAGGTGGCTGACATCAAGATTCTCAATCCCGACGCGCTAGGCAAGCCACTGGGGCAATATTCGCATCTCACCCGCGTGAAGGCCTCGGAATTCGCCTTCATCGCAGGTCAGGTGGGTGTCGATCGGGACGGCAAGGTCGTGGGCGTCGACGATTTCGACGCCCAATGCGTGCAGACCTTTGCCAATATCGAGGCCGCATTAAAATCGGTCGGCGCCGGATGGGGCAACATCGTGCAGTTCACGACTTACCTGGTGCACTCGCAGGATATTCCGAAATTCATGAAGTACCGCTTGCGTGAATTTCCGAAAATGTTTTCGAACGGGGCCTATCCGCCCAACACGCTGCTGATGATCGACCGGCTCGTCCAGGAAGCGCTGCTGGTCGAAGTGCAGGCTGTGGCGGCGCTCTAACCTGCGGACGGCTTGTCCATCAGGCTGACGTGACCGACCACCACGCGCCAGCCCTCCGGAAATTTTACCCAGGTTTGCGTTTGCCGTCCGATTTTGCCGGGCGCGGTCGGCCGTTCGTACAGCGTTGACGCGACCGCGAAGTCGCGGCCGAACGTGGTAATCACCGTGCGCGAAATCTTGCGTCCGAGGGCGACCGGCGAGCGGGCGGCGCGGAATGATTTGATTTCGTCGTAGCCGTAGAGAATTTCGGTCGCGCCGTAGCGGACAGTGCGCGGATCGTCGCGGAAAAGCTCGTCGAGCATCGGGACATCGTTTGTGACAAGTGCTTTTTCGTAGCGGTCAAATGCCGCGCTCACCTCCGCCACGACGTCCGGTAAGTCGATTTCCATGGGATGCTCCTTGCTCGGCCATTCCGTCGCGTGCTTGTGCCTCTCCGCTCATTCCCGCGCAAGCAGGCATCCACCATTGGATCCCCGCTGGAGCCTGTCCCCGCGAGGGCGGGGACAGGAATGAGC
>DASYSQ010000235.1:0-3171 GCA_036003145.1 Pseudolabrys sp. | reverse complement strand
GCAATTCGCGCGACAAACAGGGCATTGGGCAGCGTGCCATTCGCACGCCGCCGATAGCTGTTCGTATCGTCGAAATTCCGCGCCTACGAAAAACCTGCCTCGTGTAGTGCGTAGAGGTTATCACAATTCAGGCAACGACATGCACATAACGACCGGACAAAGGCTGAAACCAGTTTCGCTACTGCAACATGGGATGCCGCCCGATGTCGCATATGGTCAAAATGGGAAGAACTCGCATTGAGCATATGTTGTCCGCTTATCACGTGATAGGGACCCATGAGCGGCGAGCTTGGATCGGCAGGTTCGTGCCAATAGGCGACATTGGCTCAGCTATTCGATCACCTCGTCTGCTAACAACAAAAAGGAGTCTGGAATTACGAGGCCCATCGCTTTGGCAGTCTTCAGGTTCACGATCAACTCGTAGCGGGTCGGCAGCTCAAATGGCAGATCGGCTGGCTTTAAACCCTTGAGAATTCGGGCCACCAATCTGGCTGACTGGCGATACATCTCGGGGAGGTTCGGTCCGTAGGACAGGAGGCCACCTGCGTCCGAAAATTCGCGCCAGCCATACACCGCAGGCAACTTGCGGCGCGCGACCATGGCCGTGATTCCTGTGGGATTGACCATATAAAACGGGGACATTCCGACGAATAGCCCTTGGACATTCGCGCGCATGATTTTGTCGGCCATGGCATCGAGGTTGAGGTCACGAACCTGGATGAGTTCAATATCCAGACCTGCGGCACGGTGCGCCGCCGATAGTCGCGGAATTTGAACTCGATCGACCGAGTCGTCGGGATTAAACATGGCTCCGACGCGTGCAAGTCCAGGCACCGCGAGCTTCAAGAAATCCAGCCCCTTAACAGCCAGAGCTTCGTCACCTAGGAACCACGTTCCGGTGATATTTCCCCCGGGCCTTGCAAGGCTCTGTGCGATTCCGGCAGCGACGGGATCTTCCGGCGTCAAGGCAACAATTGGAATAGTCTGCGTCGCTTTGTGGAGGGCCACGAACGCTCCGGCGACAATGACGTCTGGATTAAGCGCAATCATTTCGCGGGAAAGTGGAACCATGCGCTCCGGCGCTCCCTCGCCATAGCGAATAGCAATCGTCACGTTCTGTCCTTCCAAATATCCGAGGTCGCGCAGCACCGACCGAAACGCCGCAATCAAAGGCCTCGCTCCCGTGGCCGAGATCGGCGACAGTATGCCGATCAGCGGGCGCACCGCCGCCTGCTGCTGCGCCCTCGCCGCGAGCGGCCACGCCACCACCGCGCCGCCGAGCAAGTTTCATTCGGTCCCCTACGCAGCCAGGGCCGAAGTGCAGGATATCTAATTGGCGAGGATCAGTCAGGAGGTAATGGAACGATTTTACACCCTGTTAGCCGTCGCGCGGCGACCGATGAGTCGATGAGGTGAACAAGCATTTTCAAGTCGACTGTTCTCGATATTGGCCGGAGCACGATAGGCAACGTTCGGCGCGATGACCGTAACCGGCAAGAACCGGATCATGATCCTCGGCCCGAAGAACGACGGCACCTACGTGGTCGAGTTCAGGACCGTCGAGGGTGAGGCGCTGGCGATCTCGATCCCGCGCAGCGAGGCGCACGTGATCCGGCATTTTAGGAGCGACTGCCGTACGGATTGTTCGTGCCGGAGGTGCCGAGCGAATAGGCAAAGCCCGGCGCGTCACGGTCCGCTTCCGCCAGATGCGGACGTGCCGCGCATTGGATTTCGGCAGCAATGTGCCACAACCGGCCGTGAGCAAGCGCAGCAAACGAGGCTCATAAGGTTAGGCTATTCGATCGCCTCGTCGGCGCTCGCTTGCAGCGATGGTGGAACCGTCAAGTTGAGCGCCTTGGCTGTCTTCATGTTGATGACAAGCTGGAAGCGGGTCGGCTGCTGAACCGGGAGATCGGACGGTTTTGCACCTCGCAGAATACGATCGACGTAGGGTGCGGCCTGCCGGAACAGGTCGACATTGTTGACCCCGTAGCTCAGGAGGCCGCCCTGCGTGACGTAATACCTATACGGATAGACCGCTGGAAGCCGGAAACGCTCGGCGAGCGCGACGATCTGAGTGCTATGGCTGGCAAAAAAGGCGTCAGGAATCACTACGACACCGCCGCGGGGTTCCGTTGCCAAGCCAGCCATTAACGTCTCAATACCTAGAACATCATGTACCTCGCCGTTCACCGATGTCACGCCCAGAGAGCGCGCGGCACCCTCAAAAGGATTGAGGAAAATTGCGCCGCGATCCGGCTGCGTTTCGGGATTGACAAGCAATGCGGCCCGCGTCAGCGCAGGCGCAATCTCCTTGAGCAGCTGGAGCCACTTGCTGCCGATCGATGGCACGATGTTCGTGATGCCGGTTACATTGCCCTCGGGACGCGCCAAGTTCGAGACGAATCCGTAAATCACCGGGTCAGCGACATGCAGAAAAACGATCGGGATACTACGCGTCATCGATACCAGAGATTCGACTACCGCCGCCGACTGTCCAAGAATGACGTCCGGGTTGAGTGCCGTGATCTCTTGAGCGGCCGCACGTGCCCCCCCTTGGCTGCCAGCAGACCAGCGATCGTGAATCCGCAGATTGTCACCTTGTTTCCAACCGAGCGACGCCAGTGTTTGCTGGAACAAGGTCAGAGCGGCCACATATTCAGGGGTCTTTCCGACAGCCATTATGAGACCGAGCCGATGCAGTCGGTCCGGTTGCGCGTGCACCGCGACCGGCCACGCCGCCGCCGCACCGCCGAATAGAGCGATGAACTCTCGCCGACTCATAGGGCGTTACCATAGGCTAAGGATCACGATGACATATAGCAGATCAGGGCGTGCATCGCAGCCTATACATGTCTCAGTTGGGTCGATAATGTTGAAAAAGTCGCTGATGAGGTCGGTCGAGCCGTCCGATCAGCTTTTGAGAGCCTTTTTTCGTCCCGCTCTTCGTCCTCCTTCCGGCAGGACCGGCGAGTTTAGCGCGGGCGTCCAACGCTCCATGCCGTTGGACGCCACTGGCGCTCAGGCGATGCATGCAGGTTGGCAAGGGCCTAGGACGAAATCCCGCAGTGCAGCGAGCGCCCGGACACGATCGCCGGACAATGCGTTATGCTGTTACCATGACTAGGGCAGCGGATACATTCGAATCGACTCTAGAGATGAGAGTTCATC
>DASYSQ010000234.1:0-5745 GCA_036003145.1 Pseudolabrys sp. | reverse complement strand
CCGATGCAACCACGCGATCCTTTGGCAGAATATCGTCCACTGCCTTGCTCAGCGTGCGAGGGTCAATGTACGCCGCACTCGACGCATCCGGATACGGACTGTGATGGTTGTCGCCTGAACGGATGCGCTCGCGCGTGCGGTTATTGCGGCGGCCGGATTTGTCACTCGACGGATCAGGCCCGCCAAGCTCGGTCAGCAAAGCTTCCGCTGTCGATTTTGCGTCGCCGAGCACGGCATGCTGCACTGGCCTCTGGTAACCCAACTTCGGCGCTTCAATATCGATCTGCGCTACGCTTGCGCCCGGCGCGATCAACTTTCCTTTCTTGGTGGTCCATTGAGTGAAGCTCACGCCAAATCCCAGGATGAAGTCGCTTTCGCCGATCAGCTCGTCAGCGGCCGGGGAGGAAAAGCCGCCGCAAATACCAAGCGACCATGGATTGTCGGCAAACAGACCATGGCCGCAAACCGATGTTGCGAGCAGCGCACCCAGGCGATCGGCAAGCGCGATGAGCGACCCTTCGGCATCCGACAGCACGGCTCCGCGCCCAGCCAGAACGAGCGGGCGCTTCGCGCGCGCCACAGCCTCGGCGAGCCGGCGCACGTCTTTCGGATCCGGCTGCAGGCGGCCCGGCATCGGCGTCAGTTCGAGCGGAGCATTCGTGCCGTTGAGTTTTGCGTCCTGCACATCGAGCGGCAAACTCAACACAACTGTCTGGCGATCACGCAAAGCCCGCGTCACTGCGCGCAGTAAATCACTCCGTGCGGACTGGGGCGTGTGCGTGCGCTCGGAGACGGCCCCAACCGACCGTACAAGTTCGGCCTGCTCGAAATAGAAATTCGATTTGACGTTGCCGGTCGGCACGTCTCCCGCCAGGACCAGAAGAGGCGTCCGGCTTTTTGCAGCTTCGCCGATCCCTGTGATTGCATTGGTAAGACCGGGTCCGGAATGCACACTCACAAGCGTCAGCTCTCCGGTCGCCTTGGCATAGGCATCGGCCATGCTGGCAGCATTGCCTTCGTGCCGCGCAGAAATCAGCTCGACACCCGCCTCGACGAGTCCGTGCGAGATCTTGAAATTGGCAGTGCCGAGCAGACCAAAACATCGGCGCGCGCCGAGCGCCGCAAGATCCTTCGCCAAGACTGCCGCGACGGTGGAGATGTTACTCAAAACGTACCGACTACCTTCGTTTGACTCCCTAACCTACCCATAACAATATAGGAAATACATGACAAACGACCGGGCGTTCGAACTCGGCAGGGGAGGATCGTCACTATGTGCAAGAGATTTGCGTTCGCATTGGCCGCGGCAACGTTCATTTGCTCGTCCGGCTTCGCTCAGGAAGTCACGCTTCGCGCTGTGACGGCATTTGCCGAGAAAACAACCTATTCGCGCCCCTTTGAAAAATTTGTCGAGCAGGTCAACGCGGAAGGCAAAGGAATAATTCAGATCAACTATATCGGTGGGCCAAAAGCGATGCCGCCTTTCGAAGTCGGCAACGCACTCAAGGCCGGCGTGGTCGACATCGCCAACACGACCGGCGCTTTTACTACCAACGTCATGCCGGAATCCGACGCGTGGAAACTCACGGAACGTCCAATGTCGGAGCTTCGCAAGAACGGCGGTTACGACTACATGGCCAAACTCTATGCAGAGAAGATGAATGCTATTTTTCTCGCGCGGCTGGTCGACAACAATCAGTTTCATCTCTACCTGAACAAGCCGATTTCAACTCCGGACCTCACAGGCTTGAAGATTCGCATTACACCGGTCTACCGCGATTTCTTTCAGGCGCTTGGCGCCACGGTCGTGCAAACTCCGCCGGGCGAAGTCTATACATCGCTTGAGCGCGGCGTCGTCGACGGATATGGCTGGCCGATCACCGGTATCTTCGATCTCGGCTGGCATGAGAAGACGAAGTATCGCGTCGATCCCGGATTCTATACCGTCGAAGTCTCGATCCTTGTAAACAAGACCACCTGGGACAAGCTGTCCGATGCTCAGAAAGCCGTGCTGCGCAAGGCGGCCGAGCGCGGGGAAGCGGAAGCGGCGGCCGAATTTGGTGCGGAGAATGCGAAAGATACGAAACGGCAGGCCGATGCCGGTATTCAAACCATCAAGTTCGATGGCGCGGTAGCCGAAGCCTACCGGGCTAAGGCCTACCAGGCTGGCTGGGAGGGCGTCATCAAACAAAGCCCCGAACACGGTCCGAAGATCAAGGAATTTTTCGCGAAGAAATAGCGACCTGTCCGCTTCGTTCCGATGAGCTCCCGCATGGCGCGACTATCCGAGTGGTATGGGCGCTTGCTGGATGCGCTCGTCTTGGTGGCGTGCCTTCTTCTGCTGATCATGACTATCATGATCGGCGCCGACGTTGTGTCTCGCAACGTGGGCGGCGGCGGCGTAGCGGTAAGCAATGAACTCTCCGAAGACATTCTCTATTTGATGACGTTACTGGCAGCACCCTGGCTGTTGCGTCAGGGTCAGCATATTCGCGTAGACATTATCCTGCGCGCCCTGCCCGTTCGCGTCGCATGGCTGCTGGAATGGATCGGCGACATCGTGGGCTTTCTCTGTTGTCTCTATTTCGTCTGGTACGGCTATCTCATAACGCGAGCGAGCTATGACGCCGGCTCGATCAACATAAAGACGCTGGTCACACCCGAATGGTGGACACTGGCGCCGCTTCCGCTCGGATTTGCCCTGCTCGGTATCGAGTTTATTTTTCGCATGCATCGATTGTCCGTGGCCGAGGTCGGCCTGCGGGACGACGCCGTTTCGGCGGCTTGAAAAGTCGGGCGGTTACCGGAGACGAAGCATGAGCATGTCCTGGCAGATGGCCTCGTTGCTGCTCCTCGGCGGCTCGACGGTCCTGTTGTTTGCCGGGATGCCGGTCGCGATCTCGTTCATTGCAATCAATCTGATCGGGGCGACTTTGTTTCTTGGCGGTGATGCCGGTCTGCACCAGGTTGCACGCAACAGCGTCGCAGCCGCGATCAACTTCTCGCTGACGCCGATCCCACTTTTCATTCTGATGGGTGAAGTGCTTTTCCACACCGGCCTTGCACTTAAGGTCATCGACGGCGTCGAGCGGCTGATCCGCCAGGTGCCGGGCCGCCTCGCAGTCGTTGCGGTCATCGCAGGAACGATTTTCTCCGCGATATCGGGATCGACGATAGCGACGACAGCGATGCTTGGTTCGTTAATGCTGCCAGTAATGCTATCGCGTGGCTACAATCCCGTTTTAGCAACCGGCCCGATCATGGCGATTGGCGCAGTCGATATGCTCATTCCGCCATCCGCGCTCACCGTCCTGCTCGGTAGCCTATCGGGAATTTCGATTTCCAAGCTGCTGATTGGCGGAGTCGTGCCGGGCCTGATACTGAGCGTCGCTTTCGTCGGCTATATCGTCGTTCGGGTACTGACGCGACCCGACCTCGCTCCGGCAACCCCAATAGAGAGCAAAACAGGATGGGCGCGTTACGAACTGCTTTTTCTTTATGTCCTTCCGCTTGGTTCTATTTTTGTTGTCGTCATCGGCGCGATGTCTGCGGGGATTGCAACACCAACGGAATCGGCGGCATTGGGTGCACTTGCCACGATGGCACTGGCGGCCGGCTATCGCGCGCTCAATCTGGAAAACCTGATACGGGCCTTGCGCGGCACGGTCGCAATCTCCGGTATGATTCTCTTTATCATCCTCGGAGCGATCACCTTCTCGCAGATCCTGAGTTTTTCCGGCGCAACCCAAGGCATCGTCACAGCCATCCTCGGCCAGGGACTTTCGACTTTGGCCATACTTGCCGGAATGATGCTGCTGTTGATATTTCTGGGAATTTTCGTGGACCAGGTGAGCATGATGCTGATCACGTTACCTGTATTTATGCCGGTCGTTCAGCGCCTTGAGATCGATCTGATCTGGTTTGGCGTGCTCTACTTGATCTGCATGCAACTCGGGCTGCTGCTGCCGCCTCACGGGCTCCTGTTGATGACGATGAAGGGCGTAGCTCCGCCACAGGTGACGATGGCACACATCTTTCAGGCGGTCGTGCCCTACATCGCGATGAGCATCGTGCTTCTGCTGATCATCATTGCATTTCCCGCGATTGCGACCTGGTTACCAAATCTCTTGGGGTGAGAGAGCGGACTTGCGCTGGTATCGTGATGCATCCGCATGTCGCGGGGCTTCGCGTGCGAATTCCTCTAACCCAGGAAATCGCGGGCGGGCTGCTTGCGGGCGGGGTGCGGAAACCCCCGGCAAGTCCTTGTCGCCGGCGGCGGCTAGCGCCATCATATCGCTTAAACTTGATGACGGTGTGCGCCGAGCCGGTACGGCTCGATCTCGCCGCGTGTGCGACAAATTTAGGGGAGACGAAAGATGTTTACTTCGCGATTTGTGTGCGCGTTCGCGGCCGCTGGCGCGCTGGTCTCGGTTGCCCAGGCGCAAACTGGTCCTTCGCGGTGGGGGGCGGGCGATGAACTCGGGATGGCCAATATACTCGGTTCCGCTACCTGGCAGCGCTGCGCACAGTCCCTGGCAAACCCCAAGGCCAAATCGTATGAGGTTTCACATCCGCGCTCGAACACGATGCCGCAATCGCCTTTCGGCACACCGCTGCGCGACAAGTATCGGCCGACGGTCGGCATCCCCGGCACGGTCCATGCCTTCAACGGCGAGGAGACAGTAAGCGGGGAGCCCGGCGCCCAAGGCACCCAGATGGATGCCATCGGGCATTTTGCGGTGCTGCCTGAACCGTGGGACGGCAAGGGCGAATTCCCGGCCGACAAGGCCCGCTATTACGGCGGTTACAAACAATCCGACATCAAACCCACGCCCGACTCGCCCTTGCAGAAGCTGGGGATCGAGAAAGTACCACCGATCGTCACCACCGCGGTGCTCCTCGATGCAAAGACATATCTGGGCAAAGGGACGGCAATGAAGCCGGGTGAGGCTGTCACCACCAGGGACATCGAGGGGATGCTCAAAGCGCAGGGGCTCCAGGATCGCGGCCTGCTGCCCGGCGATGTGCTCTACATCTACACCGGCTGGGGCGATAACTGGAAAGACCCCGACACCGAGAAATTCTACTACACAAAGGGCCCGGGGCTCGCTTACGACGCCGCCAAATACATCGAAGACAAGCAGATCGTGCTCATCGCACTCGACAACCCGTTTACCGATCCGGTTGCCGACGGCTTCCTCGAGGGCAAGGCCGGGCCACCGGCCGGCACACCGCCGAACACCCCGTTTGCCATCCACCATCACGATCTGACACAGGCGGGCATATATCAGATCCAAAACGCCAACCTTGGCGCGCTCGCCCACGACAAGGTTTGGGTGTCGTGCACGATGATCCTGCCGCTGCGCGCGCAGGGGAACTCCGGTTCGCCAGTCCGCCCGGTGGCAATCGGGGCGCCGGCACAATAGCGAGGCACGACGAGCTTGATGGGCGATATCGACTGTCCGTAGCGCACTGGCGTCAACGTCGGCCCGCGACCCCCGACGCATCGTGCGTCACGCCGGACGTTCAACCCGCGTGTCGATTTCGCTGCGGAGCGCTCCGAAATCGATCGGCTTGGTCAGAAGCGCCTCGGCGCCATTTTCTAGAGCCTTACGTTTCGTCTCTGCATCGCCGTACGCGGTGATCATGATGATCGGCACATCCGGCCGCATGGCCTTGGCTTTGGGCAGCAGCTCAAGGCCACTCATTCCCGGCATGTTGATGTCAGACAGAATCAAAATGAGG
>DASYSQ010000233.1:0-2776 GCA_036003145.1 Pseudolabrys sp. | reverse complement strand
CGACGGGTACCGTATCGTGCTGTCCGGCAAAGCAAGCTACGGCGGGTCCGCCGACAATCTGCAGCAAACCTGCAACGCAGATGCGGTGGTGCACTTAGGTGCCAACGGATGGCTCTCCGGCAAGGTGGCCGGGCGCCGCGATCCGTCGAGCGCGCAAACCCCGGCGCTGGAAGCAGCACTGCTGAAGATCCGCCGGCAAGGCGACAGTCTGCGGGTGCTGGCGGGCGACGAAGTTCTCAATAAAGATAATGACGCCGACTTCAATTGCAGGGGCGCCAATCAATTGACCGGCAACTATTTCGCAATCGGGACGACGGCAGCGGCGAATGGCCATTCCGCGCCTTTTGTCGCGCCCACATTCGACTGCGCCCATCCCGCCACTGAATCCTACGAGGAAATCTGCGCCGATCCCGGCCTTGCCGCCAATGACGTCAGGCTCAACGAAGCCTGGAAGCGGCTGCTCCCGCGGCTCGACGCCGCGACCCGCCGTCTGCTCACCGAAGATCAACGCGCCTGGGCCAAATCGCAGCCTGAACGATATTTGAGCATGTTGCACCCGGCCTGGGCCAAGCAGACGAATTTCGTCCATTGGACTGCGCTGGCGCACGGCAATCTTGCTCAGTTGCAGCGCGAACGCATTGCGATGCTCGAAGGCTACGACGAGAACCGCCGCGGCTACGAAGGTGAATGGCGGAGCTACAACGCGAACCTGTCGGTCATGCGCGAGAAGAACGGCAAACTCAGAGTCGACGGCAACAAGTGGTTCGAGGGCGACTACAAGGGCGGCTGCGACTACGAATTCAAGGGTACCGCCGACGGCGACGTTTTCCATCCGGACGACAAAAGCAAAAATCCCGACACGATGGAGCGCGATCACGGCACGCTGATCGTAAACCGCAGCGACGATGAATGGGCTAAGCGGCGCCTCAATTCCGACAGCAAACCCGATACCGACGCGGGCGAAGGCAAATGCAAGCGCAGCCAGACGATCTCGTCGACCACGCGCGTGTTTCCGGTGCGCCCATCGTCCGGCCACGGCGCCACCGCCCGCTGAGGCGGCGCACCGGCGTCACGGCGCGACTACAGATTGTTGGCCGCGCCAACGAGTGATTGAATGGAGATGCTGTTTGCTACGGCTCGTCGTCGCTATTGGCACTGAGCGGACATGAGTTAGTGCACTGAAAATGCCCGCTTTCGTGGGGTAAAGCGGACATCATGTTCAGGTCTGCTTTTGACCGCCATCATGGTGTAAATCCCGTTGTTGCCCCTAAGGCCAATTGCCAGAAAATCGGCTTCGGCAGCAACCTCCAAAGAAAAACTCTTATGGAGGAACGTCGTATGCTTAGAATAATCAGCGTTGCTTTTGTTTTGGCCCTCGCGTCGTCATCGGCACAGGCGATGCCGCTTGTGCCTATCCAGCAGCCGGACAGCATGATCACGCAAGTTGTGGCCGGATGCGGAGCGGGCAGGACACGCGTTAATGGTGTCTGCGTGGCTAGGACCACCAAACGCCATGCCCGCAGGTGTGCGCGATGGAATGGAAGCACTTGCGCACACTATTACTGAGAGGCAGTGCAATAACGGCCCGTGATCGCGTCCAACTGTAGCGGGCCGTTTTGATTGAAGGCGATCAAAACATGATCCCTTTTCGGAGAGGCCGCCGCTAGGCGGTCTTTCTGTTTGTGCAGATCAATTCGTCGATGTCTGTGAAAGGGCAATCATGCTTGACAAGGCAGTTGTCGATCTTTCGCACTGGGATGAAGTCGATAGTTTTGCAGATGCAAAAGGTGATGGCGTGGTCGGCATCATCCACAAGGCAACCGAATCGAATAACTATTTCGATCCGACTTATAACCAGCGAAAAAAGGATGCGCTCGCTGCTGGCCTGCTCTGGGGCGCATATCATTTCCTGCGGCCCGGCAACATGACCGATCAGGCACAGTATTTTGTCAGCGAGGTAGGTAAGGATCTCGGTCTCTATGCCGCCGATCACGAAGATGAAGGCGTTTCGCTCGATGATCTGAAAACCTTCCTGCACGAGGTGAAACGGCTGACCGGCAAAAGCCCGATCATCTATTCCGGCCATGTGCTGAAAGAACAGCTTGGCGACAGGCGCGATTCTGAGCTGTCGCAGTATCGACTCTGGCTGGCGCAGTACACATCAGGTGCGCCAAGCTGGCCAAAAAAGACGTTCCCGCAATGGTGGCTCTGGCAATACACAGAGCACGGTAAATGCGACGGCATTCCCGGCGACAGCGAAGGCAATCTTGATCTCAATAAATATGTCGGCACCGAGAAACAGCTAATCGTTGAGTGGCGCGAGGAGGTGCCGCCGAAGCCCGCGCCTCGACCGAAAAAGCGAGGGCCGCGTACCAAAGGAAAAAGGTCAAGGGCCAGAACCAGGGGCGCGCTGCGCAAACGAGCAAAACGCAACTGATTGCCGCATCACCCTGACGCCTGGCGGCGCCAAGTGTATGTCCGCTTTCGGGGATAAAGCGGACATTAGCGTCCAAAACCAAAAAATCATCAAATCATCGCGGCGACAGTAACCTCGCGTGGTAACTGTGAGATGGTATTGGTTTGATGGTCAGCAGAGGCTTCTCTTTCTGCCATTTGGAAGCGAGCGACTTTTAGTTTTAATCGCGGTTCAGATCGCCTTGCGACGCAGGAAGGCCGGAATATCGAGAACGTCCTCCTCGGTCGAATTGTGCACCGGGGAAGACCGACCGTACGGATCGAGGCCCTGCCGAGCCGCCTTGTGCGAATATTCTGAAGG
>DASYSQ010000232.1:0-18470 GCA_036003145.1 Pseudolabrys sp. | reverse complement strand
GCAGCGCGTCGATGAACTGCTCGTCCTCGGCAGTGCCGAGGGTCGCGACCACCAGCGCCTGCGTCTCGCCACGGGTGAACAGCGCCGAGCCGTGGGTACGCGGCAGCACGCCGACTTCCGCCGCGATCGGTCGGACGGTTTTAACGTCACGGCCATCGATGCGCTTGCCGGTATCGAGAATGTTCCAGCGCACGATCTTGGCTTCGAGCTCCTTGAACACGCCCGCGGCTGCGAGCTTGTCGTACTTCGGTTCGGCGCCTTCCGGGAAGAAGTGCGCCATCACCTTTTCCTTGACGGCGGCGACAGCGTCCTGACGATCCTGCTTGCGCACGATCGAATAGGCCGCGCGCAGATCCTTCTCGGCGAGACCGAGGATTTCTTTTTCCAGCGTCTTGTTGTCGGGAACGACGAGATCGCGCGGTTCTTTCGCGGCCTTCTCGGCGAGCTTGATGATCGCCTCGATCACCGGCTGGAAATGCCGGTGGCCGAACATCACCGCGCCGAGCATGATTTCCTCGGACAACTCCTTGGCCTCCGACTCCACCATCATCACCGCATCTTGTGTGCCGGCGATGACGAGATCGAGTTGGCTTTCCGGCATTTCATCGAGAGCCGGATTGAGCACGTACTCGTTGTTGATGAAGCCGACGCGGGCACCGCCGATCGGGCCCATGAACGGCGCACCGGAGATTGTCAATGCTGCCGACGCAGCGACCATCGCGACGATGTCGGGGTCGTTTTCCATGTCGTGCGAGAGCACGGTGACGGTCACTTGCGTGTCGCAGCGCCAGCCGTCGGCGAACAGCGGACGGATCGGGCGGTCGATCAGGCGCGAGGTCAGCGTATCCTTTTCGGTGGGACCGCGTTCACGCTTGAAATAGCCGCCGGGGATTCGGCCGGCGGCGTAATATTTTTCGGTGTAATTGACGGTCAACGGAAGAAAATCGATTCCTTCCTTTGGCTGCTTGGCCGCCACGACGGCGGCAAGAACGCTGGTCTCGCCATATTTGGCGAGCACGGCTCCATCGGCCTGCCGCGCCATCCTGCCGGTTTCGAGGGTTAGCTTGCGCCCACCCCAATCGAGTTCAACTCGGTGAATATCGAACATTGTGCATTTCTCTCATGGTTTCTGGCGAGCCCCGAAAGCCATGAGCAAGACGGCGAGAAGCTGTCGCGCATCTCCGCGATGCGGGAAGCAACAGCGTCTGGCGATCCTGCCATGGCGTTTCGAACCTTGCCTTGTTGCAAGAGGCGATCCTTATCGGCTCTTGCCAAATTGCCGGCCGCGCCTATCGCCGCCGGTTCAATCGAGCGAACGCGTTTCTCGCGCTGCTCCGCGAAACGCGCCGGGCTTAAGCGCCCCGCGCGGAATAAATCATCGGCGAATGCCGAGTTTCTCGATCAAGCTCTTGTAGCTCGCTTCGTTTGTGCGACGCAGGTAATCGAGCAGCTGGCGGCGCTGGCCCACCATCTTGAGCAGTCCGCGACGAGAATGGTTGTCCTTGACGTGGGACTTGAAATGCTCGGTGAGATTATTGATGCGCTCGGACAGGATCGCCACCTGCACCTCCGGCGACCCGGTATCTCCGGGCTTCTTGGCATACGTCTTGATTACTTCGGCCTTGCGGCCGGTGGTCACCGACATCGGTCATCCTTTCTTACGCGCGGCTCTGCCCATCAGGCCGGCGAGGTTGAAGACGCGCTTGGGGACGATTTCGCCACTATCCAGTTCGGCCAAGGCCAATAGTTGGCCCGATACCGTGACGTAGATTGTGCCGCGGAAATTGGGTGCGTCCCGTCCGCGCAACAAAACGGCCTGGCCTCGCTGAAGCCTTGCCGCATCCGCCCGACTGACGGCCAGCGCCGGGATGTCGTCCAGCGCGGTCTCAACGGGCATGAGTGCGTCCGCGAGGCTTGCCTCGCCGGACGCGGCTCTATGACATAGAGCCTCCAGATGTTCCAGCGAAATCATGGTTTCTTCGCCGAATGGCCCAACTGCAGCCCGCCGGAGGGCGCTGACATGGCCAAAACAGCCCAAAGTGCGGCCAAGATCGCGGGCAAGCGAGCGCACGTAGGTCCCCTTGCCGCATTCCGCCTCCAGGACGGAGTGGTCCGGGTTGGGTATGCTGACAAGATCCAGCCTGCCGATCTCGACCGGGCGGGCCATCAGTTCCACAGTTTCGCCGTCGCGCGCGAGGTCGTAGGCACGCTCGCCCTCGATCTTGATCGCCGAATAGCGCGGCGGCACCTGCTGGATGCTGCCGGTAAAGGATGGGAGGAGCGCCCCGATGGCCTCAGCCGAAGGCCTTTGATCGTTTTGCGCGATGATGCGTCCCTCCGCGTCATCGGTATCGCGTTCCTCGCCCCAGCGAACCGTGAACCGATAAAGCTTGCGGCCGTCCATGACGAACGGAACGGTTTTGGTGGCTTCGCCGAGTGCGATTGGCAACGCACCGGATGCGAGCGGATCGAGCGTGCCGGCGTGGCCTGCGCGTTTGGCATTGAACAGCCGCTTCACGACGCTGACCGCATGCGTTGAAGTCATGCCAACCGGCTTGTCGAGCACGACCCAGCCATGCACGTCGTGCCTGTCACGCTTTTTCTGTTTCGGTCGCTCTCTGCCTTCATCCCGGGCGACTTCGGCAGTCAGCGGTCGATCAAGACCTTTCACGTTGTTTTCGGTCACTCGCTGTCCTTGTCGTGGTCCAAATCGCGCTTCACATCCGGTGAGCGCAGCAGTTTGTCGATGCGCTCGGCTTCGGCGAAGCGATCGTCGACACGGAACCGGATTTCGGGCGCAAACTTGAGATTGATACGGTGGGCGATCTCGCCCCGCAGATATTTTTTATGCCGCTCGAAGGCAGCAACGACCTCTTCGGCATCACGGCCGCCCATCGGCATTACGTAAATGGTGGCAAGGCGCAGGTCGGCAGTCACCTTCACTTCAGGTATTGTGATCAAGTGTTTTTCGATAACCGGATCGTGCACGTCGCCGCGCGTGAGCATCTCGGCGAGTGCGTGCCGCACCAGTTCACCGACCCGCAGCTGACGCTGCGAGCCTCCAGGCGATGACTCGCGGGGACGTTGCTTGCGACTTGCCATAAAATCTCAAACCCTGATGTTGTCACGCCCGGCCCTGTGCCGGGCATCCACGTCTTCCTTCAATGAAGGAAGGGAAGCGTGGATGGCCGGGTCAAGCCCGGCCATGGCGGGGGAAGGTGGGGGTTCTAACCCGCGCGTGTGAGATTTGGACTCACAGCGAGCGTTGAATCTGCTCCACCCGGTAGCATTCAATTACGTCGCCTTGCCGCATGTCCTGGTAATTTTCGAAGGCCATGCCGCATTCCATGCCGGCGCCGACCTCGCGCACGTCATCCTTGAAACGCTTGAGTTGCGATAGCTTTCCTTCGTGGATCACGACATTGTCGCGGATCAGCCGCACATTTGCGCCGCGCTCCACGGTACCGTCGGTGACCTTGCAGCCGGCGATGTTGCCAACCTTGGAGACCTTGAAGATCTCCAGGATCTGCGCATTGCCCAGCATGGTCTCGCGCAGCGTCGGCGGCAGCAGGCCGGACATCGCCTTTTTAACGTCATCCACCAGATCGTAGATGATGTTGTAGTAGCGAATCTCGATACCGGCCCGTTCGGCCGCCTCTCGTGCTTCCTTGTTGGCGCGCACATTGAAGGCGATAATCGGAACACCGGACGCTTCCGCCAATGTCACGTCCGATTCGGAAATTCCACCGACGGCGGAGTGCAGCACGCGCGCGGCGACCTCGTCGGTTGCCAGCTTGTCGAGCGCGCCGATAATGGCCTCGAGCGAGCCCTGTACGTCGGCCTTGATCACCAGCGGGAATTCCTTACGGCCCGAAGTCTTGGCCTGCGCCATCATCTGTTCAAGCGAGCCGCGCATGCCGGTCGCGCGCGCCGCCATCTTTTCGCGCTTCTGCCGCGCACGATAATCGGTGACTTCGCGTGCGCGCGCTTCGTTGTCGACGACCGCCAGACGGTCGCCGGCATCCGGGGTGCCGGAGAAGCCAAGCACTTCGACCGGCGTGGAAGGTCCTGCGGTCTGGACAGGTTCCCCGGTATCAGAAACAAGCGCGCGGACACGGCCCCATTCGGCGCCGGCCACGACGATATCGCCGGGACGCAGGGTGCCGCGCTGAACGAGAACGGTTGCCACCGGCCCTCGGCCGCGGTCGAGCTTGGCTTCGATGACGGTGCCTTCTGCCGCGCGCTTCGAATTGGCCTTGAGATCCAGAATTTCCGCCTGCAAGCCGATCATTTCGAGCAGCTTGTCGATATTCGTTTTCTTGATGGCGGACACTTCCACGTCCACTACCTCGCCGCCCATGGATTCGACCTGAATCTCGTGCTGCAAAAGATCGGTGCGCACGCGGTCCGGCTTGGCGTCGGGTTTGTCAATCTTGTTGATGGCGACGATGATCGGCACCTTCGCCGCCTTGGCGTGGTGGATCGCCTCCACTGTCTGCGGCATCACGCCGTCGTCGGCGGCAACCACCAGCACCACGATATCAGTGACCTTGGCACCGCGGGCACGCATGGCGGTGAAGGCGGCATGGCCGGGTGTGTCGATGAAAGTGATCTTGGCGCCCGAGGGTGCGGTCACCTGGTAAGCACCGATATGTTGGGTGATACCGCCCGCTTCGCCGGCAGCCACCTCAGACGATCGAATGGCGTCGAGCAGTGATGTCTTGCCGTGGTCGACGTGGCCCATCACGGTGACGACGGGCGCACGCGCTTCGACCTGTTCCGGATCGTCCGCCACATCGAAGAGACCTTCTTCCACGTCGGCTTCCGAAACGCGGCGTACGCTGTGGCCCATTTCCTCTGCAATGAGCTGGGCGGTATCGGCGTCGATCACGTCGTTGATCGTGGCCATCTGGCCTTGCTTCATCAGCAGGCGGATCACGTCGACTGCGCGCTCGGACATGCGGTTGGCGAGATCCTGGATACTGATGGCCTCGGGAATCGTGACTTCGCGGATCAGCTTTTCCTTTGGTTCGCCGGAGGCGACACCTTTAAGCCGCTGGGTGCGACGTCGGAATGACGCGACGGAGCGCTCGCGTACCTCGTCGGCACGTAGCGCGGTCACCAGTGTGAGACGTCCGCGCTGCTTCTCGCCGCCAGCACGAGGGGCAGGACGGGGTGCCGCGGGTGCACGCGCCGCGCCAGGCCGGCGGGCACGCGGAGCTTCATCCTCTTCGGCCTCAAGCGTGAGCCTCGCCCCCGGGCCGGTGCGCGTAACATCTTCGGCGCCGAAACGCTTTTTCGCAACCTCGCCGGCCTTACGCTTGGTCTCTTCGTCGTGCTTGCGGCGATCTTCTTCCTCGCGCTTGCGCGCCTCCGCGGCTTCCCGTTCGCTGCGGTCTACAGACTCGCGGCTGGCGCGACGGCGTGCTTCTTCTTCCGCGATCTTGCGTTCTTCGGCCTCGCGCACGCGCGAGTCGGCGAGCGCGTGCGCGCGCGCAGTACGCTCTTCGTCGGTCAAAGTGCGCAGAACAACCCCGGAGGCTTTTGGCTTTGCTTCCGCCTGAGACAAGCCTGCACTGGCCGCAGGCGTCGGCGCTTTCCTGCCGGCTGACGGGGTTTTCTTCACCTCGACAGGAGCTGCGGCTTCAACCTTGGCTTCGCCCGGTCCACCGACGGAGCGCCGCTTTACCTTCTCGACCACAACCTGCTTGCTGCGGCCGTGGCTGAAGCTCTGGCGCACCACGCCCGTCTCGGTGCGTGGCTTGAGCGTCAGCGTCTTGCCGGAAACGCTGAGTTTTTTCTCGCCGGGGTTTTTGGTTTCGCTCATTCCGTACTGTGTCCTTATGCGCCGTCCGTCGGCGCATGCGCGCTAACTGCCTCAGGCGAAATTCCGGTCCGGAAGCGCATCAAACGCGTGACGCGCGCAAGAAAAGTCTGGCTTCCGGGTCCGGCAAGCAGGGCTGCATGTACCACATTTGGACGGTTCAATGCCAAATCCAATTGCGCGCCGGTAAACGCGTCGATCACCACGATTTTGCGCGATTCCCCGGCTCTATTGCGGTGGAGGGCGGCCATCAGCTTGCGCTTGCCGTCGTCGCCGCCGTCGCCGGCGTGGATCAGCGCCAGGGTATCGTCCCGGTCAAGCGCGCCCTCGACCCTCGAAAAACCGCTGACCACCGTGCCGGCCTTGCCGGCCATCGCCAGCGCATCGAGGGCGGCCCGTTCAATCAGCTGTTCCGTTTGTGTTGCCAGGTCGCGGGCAACCCGCACATCCCGTTTGAACCCGCGGGCGAAAACGTTCCGTTTGACCGCCTCCTCGATGGAGGCGCGGGTCGCAGTGATCCAGATGCCACGGCCCGGCAATTTGCGTTTGACGTCAGGGACCGCTTCTGCGGCCGGACCCACGACGAAACGAACCATGTCCTCGGCCGGTTTTAATTCGCGCGTCAGCGCGCAGGTCCGCTCCGTCCCCGGGGCGACACTGGTCGCCCCGCGGTCGAGATCACTGTCCTGCGCCACTGCCAGCATAACGATTGCCGCTCTCCCTATGCCTGGGGCTGCGGCGCTTCTTCGGGCGCCGCTTCGGCCGCCGGCGGCGCAAGCTCCGCCTCAGTGACCCAGCCGGCCTTCAGCCGCGCCTGCATGATCATGGTCTCGGCGTCTTCGCGCGACACGCCGAAGCCTTCAAGGAAGCCAGGCTCGTGCTTGCTCTCGCCATCTTTGCGTTCCGTCCAGCCAATGAGGTCATCGGTGGCGCAGCCGGCAAGATCCTCAATCGTCTTCACGCCATTCTCGCCGAGTGCGACCATCATTTTGGTCGTTATGCCGGACACATCCTTGAGCGTATCTTCGACGCCCAGTTCGACGCGTTTGGTGTCGAGTTCAGCCTCCTGCTTGTCGAGATATTCCTTAGCGCGCTCCTGCAGCTCGCGAGCAGTGTCGGCATCAAAGCCTTCGATGCCGGCGATTTCCTTCTCATCGACCAGCGCGAGCTCTTCGATCGAGCCAAAGCCTTCGGAAGCCAGAAGCTGGCCGACCACTTCGTCCAGATTGAGCGCTTCGACGAAAACCTTGGTGCGATTTTCGAACTCAGCCTGGCGGCGTTCGGATTCTTCTTGCTCCGTCAGTATATCGATGTCCCAGCCAGTCAGCTGAGAGGCGAGGCGGACATTCTGACCGCGCCGTCCGATGGCAAGGGACAATTGCTGATCCGGCACTACAACCTCGATGCGCTCCTTGTCTTCGTCGAGCACGACTTTGGCGACTTCCGCCGGCGCCAGCGCATTGACCACGAAGGTGGCGATGTCGGGCGACCATGGAATGATGTCGATCTTCTCGCCCTGCAGTTCGTTCACGACCGCCTGCACACGCGAACCCCGCATACCGACGCAGGCGCCGACGGGGTCGACTGAGGAATCGCGTGAAATCACGGCTATCTTGGCGCGCGATCCGGGATCCCGTGCGACCGCCTTGACTTCAACGATGCCGTCATAAATTTCCGGCACTTCCTGCGCGAACAGTTTGGCAGTGAATTGTGGATGCGTGCGCGACAGGAAAATCTGCGGGCCGCGCGGCTCTCGCCGTACATCGTAGATGTAGGCGCGGATGCGGTCGCCGTTGCGGAAAACTTCGCGCGGCAGCAATTCGTCGCGTCGAACGATTGCCTCGCCGCGTCCAAGATCGACGACCACGTTGCCGTACTCGACACGCTTGACGATGCCGTTGACGACATCGCCGATACGATCCTTGTACTCGGCATACTGACGGTCGCGCTCGGCCTCGCGCACCTTCTGCACGATCACTTGCTTGGCCGATTGCGCGGCGATGCGGCCATATTCGAGCGGCGGCAATGGATCCGCAATGGTGTCGCCGACTTGCGCAGCCGGATGGCGCTTGCGTGCTTCTTCCAGAGTAATCTGGTTGGACGGGTTCTCGACGCTCTCGACCACCAGCATATGGCGGGTAAGACGCAGATCACCGGTTTTCGGCTCGATCTCCGCATGTACGTCGGTTTCCGCTCCGTATCGGGACCGGGCCGCTTTGGCGATGGCGTCTTCCATTGCCGTGATCACGATTCCGCGGTCGATCGCTTTTTCACGCGCGACCGCATCGGCGATCTGCAAAAGCTCGAGCCGGTTGGCGCTGACTGCCATAGCTCACTCTCCTCCTTTGGCGGCAGGCCTCTGCGGCCGATGCCTTGAATGTCTCTCTTCGCGTCGTACTTCTTTCCGTGCCTCGCGCGCTTTACGCTTCGCAGATTTTTCGCGCCGCAAGGCTTCGGTCACCAAGTCGTCGGTGAGCATGAGCTTGGCCTCGCTCATGTCCTCGATCTGGAGCAGGACCTCGGCTTCTTCGCCTTCGGCCGCGTCATCGCGCCGGATCCGTACGGCTTCGCCCTCGGTCCCGATCAACACGCCACGGAAACGCTTGCGGCCTTCGACCGGCATAGCGGTTTCGATCTTTGCGAGATGGCCCGCATAGCGCTCGAAATCCGATTTGCGCACCAGCGGCCGGTCGATACCGGGCGAGGAAATCTCGAGGCGATAGGTCCGTTCGATGGGGTCGGCGACATCGAGTACCGGCGATAGCGCGCGGGAGACGGACTCGCAGTCTTCTACCGTCATGCTGCCGTCCGGCCGCTCCGCCATGATTTGTACGGTGCACCCTTCGGCAGCCGACACACGGACCCGCACCAGCCGGTAGCCGAGCTGTTCAATGACTGGCTCGGCAACCGCCGCAACGCGCGCCGGCACCCCCGGCTCGGTGATGAGCCGCGGTTCGTCCGGCGCGGCGTGGGAAACCGCAAGTGTCTGTGACGCGTCGTCTGTGCCCATTTGGTAACAAAAAAGAGCGGGCCCCGCGGGACCCACTCTCAAAACCCGATTGGTTATGAGGGTGTCTTGTAACGCCGGAAATATAGCGATTTCTCGAACTCACGCAAGGGTGGGGCAATGTGAACGACTAACCCTTCGTTCAGAATCTGGCCTTAAATTTGCGGAAAACCACCAGCCGGATGGTTTTTTACAGCGTTTTGTAGGTTCCAGATGGGTGTTCCCGCCTCGCTGCTTCCAGAGCTGGAAGACGTCGTTCAGCATGGCTCGGCGGAAAAGCGCGCGGAGACGCTGCGCCGAATTACCACCCTTTTTCTCGACGGCGCTCCCAGCTTCAACGCGGAGCACGTCGCCCTGTTCGACGACGTCATCGGCTGCCTGATCGAGGAGATCGAAGCCAAGACGCTTGCCGAACTCGCGCGCCGGATCGCGCCACTTGCTAACGCGCCGGCCGGTGTCGTCAGCGCGCTCGCCAGGAATGACGACATCGCGGTTGCCGGTCCGGTATTGAAGCAGGCAAGGATCGCCGATCCCGACCTGATGTACATCGCCGAGAACAAGAGTCAGGCGCATCTGCTCGCGATGTCAACGCGGCTGGGAATCAGCGAGGCGCTATCCGATATTCTCGTCGAGCGTGGCGACCGCGATGTGACGCGCTCGATCGCCAACAATAAACATGCGCAGCTGTCGGACAATGCGTTCACAACGCTGGTTAAACGCGCGGAGCAAGATGGCGTGCTGGCAGAGAAGGTCGGCATGCGTACCGACATTCCGCCGCGGCTGTTCCGGCAGCTTTTGCTTCAGGCGAGCGAAGTCGTACAAAAGCGTCTGCTGGCTAAGGCGAAGCCGGAAACCCAGGCCGAAATCCGACGCGTCCTCGCACAGGTCGTCGACGAGGTTGCTGTAAAGGCGGCACCACGCAATTACGCCGCCGCCCTTGCGGCGGTGCGCGGTCTTCACAAGGACCGCAAGCTCGGCGAAGCCGACATCGTGGAATTCGCCAAAGCCGGAAAATACGAGGAGACTATTGCTGCGCTTGCCACCTTGTGCGCGGTTCCGGTCGAAGTCGTCGACAGGCTGATGAATGGCGAGCGTGCCGATCCGGTTCTGATCCTGGCACGCTCCGCCGGCTTTGGCTGGCCGACGGTGAAGGCGGTTCTCAACGCCCGGCCCGGCGGCAAGCCGGCGCCTCAAACGCTCGATGTTGCGCGCGAGAATTTCGAACGGCTGACCGCACCGACAGCCCAGCGTGTCGTGCGCTTCTGGCAAGTGCGGCAAGGAACAGGCGAGTAGGGCCTCGGTCTCGTCAAAGGCTCCTCACTTTCGGGGGCCAAATAAATCCCCGGCCTAACTCCGTCGAAAAATAAAATATGCGGGCCGGCGGCCCTCGCGTTTGGCCTTGGCCTCGTAGCGGGTGCCGGCAAAGTCAGGCCAGGGATTACGCCATTCGTCGGCAAATTCCGCGGTCCAGACGAAATCTGGCGACCGCGTCACACGCACGAGCGCATAGGTCGCGTAGTCGGCGATGTCCGTCGCGAAACGGAGCTCGCCGTCTTTTTTAAGAAGACGTGCGAGCCGTCTTAAATTGTCGTCCTGGATAAACCGTCGTTTCCAATGCCGTCGCTTCGGCCATGGATCGGGGTAGAGCAAATCGATGCGCGAAAGGGCGGCATTGGGCAACCAGTCGAGCAATTCGCTGGCGTCGCCGAAATAGAAGCGGATGTTCGCCAGCCTATGCTCGTCAACCGCGACCAGCGCCTTGGCGATGGCATTGACGAAAGCATCCGTGCCGATGAAGCCGGTGCGCGGATTGGCTTGCGCCTGAGCGATCAAATGCTCGGCACCCCCGAAGCCGATCTCCAGCCGCAGATCATCCACTGGTACTGCAAACAACGTGCGCAGGTCGGCAGGCGCGGGTTTAGCCAGATCGACTGCGAGCCGCGGCAGCAGCGCATCGAACAGCGCCGCCTGGCGCGGCTTGAGCGGGTGGCCCTTGCGGCGGCCGAAGAAGGCGCGTGTCGTCGTTGGTGCGTCGCGATCCATCATTTGTCATGCCCGGCCTGCCGGGCATCCCGTCTTGCCGGTGCGCAACTATCAAAGACGTGGCTGGCCGGGACAAGCCCGGCCATGACGAAGCATCTGATTGCTGGATCCCTGCTTTCGCGAAGGTGAGCGGCCAGAGCCGCTCACCTCACCGCGCTGCGGATCGCGGTCGCAAGATCGGTCTTCTCCCAGGAGAAACCGCCGTCCTTTTCCGGCGCGCGGCCAAAATGGCCGTAGGCCGCGGTGCGTTTGTAGATCGGCCGGTTGAGCTTGAGCGTGCGGCGAATATTCGTCGGGGTCAGACGGAACAGCTCCGGCAGGACCTTCTCGAGCTTTTTCTCCTCGACCTTGCCGGTGCCGTGGGTATCGACCAGCACCGACATGGGGTCGGCCACGCCGATCGCGTAGGCGACCTGGATGGTGCAGCGTTCCGCCACGCCGGCCGCGACCACGTTCTTGGCAAGGTAGCGCGCGGCGTACGCCGCCGAGCGGTCGACCTTGGTGGGATCCTTGCCGGAGAAGGCTCCGCCGCCGTGCGGCGCATAACCGCCGTACGTATCGACGATGATCTTGCGCCCAGTAAGTCCGCAGTCGCCGTCGGGGCCGCCGATCACAAAGTTGCCGGTCGGATTGACCAAGAAGTCGGATGGCCTTTGCGGCATCCATCCCTCCGGCAGCGCCGACTCGACCGCGTCGGAAATCATCTCCTTGATCAGGCCGGGCGTATATTTCTTGCCATTGCGGCTCTGTGCATTGTGCTGGGTGGAGACGACCACCTTCGTGCAACCGACGGGCTTGCCGTCAACGTATTTGACCGTAACCTGGCTCTTGGCATCGGGTTGCAGGTCGTAAAGTTGGCCGGAACGGCGTTTCTCCGACAACACTTTAAGGATCTTGTGTGCGAAATAGATCGGCGCCGGCATGAACGAGTTCTTTTCGTAGACTTCGCTCTCGGTGCAGGCGAAACCGAACATCATGCCCTGGTCGCCCGCGCCTTCTTCCTCGCCGCCCTTTTTCTTCTTTGCGTTTACGCCCATGGCGATGTCAGGCGACTGGCCGTGCAGCAACACCTCGATGTCTGCGCCATAATAGGAGAAGCCATCCTGGTCGTAGCCGATGTCCCTGACGACGTCGCGCGCGATCTTGGTGATCAGCTCGCGATCAACGACCGCCTTGTCGCCGTGCTTGCGGAACAAGGGCGCCTGACCGCGGCCTTCGCCGGCGATGACGATCTTGTTGGTGGTGGCAAGCGTTTCGCAGCCGAGCCGTGTGTTCACAAGGCTGTCGTCGGCGATGCCGAGCTTGATGTCATTTTCAAGAAATGCATCGAGGACCGCGTCAGAGATCTGATCGCAAACTTTGTCCGGATGACCTTCGGAGACCGACTCGCTGGTGAATAGAAAATTGGTGTGAGCCACCGTTACCACTCCTCGCGCGGCGCGGCAGCGCTGCCGCGTCATGTTTTGTTCGGGTGGTTCTTGCAGTGGCAGCGAGCGAGGTCAAGATGCGGGCGCGGTGGGCAGTCTCCTCGCCAGATGGGATTTGACCCCCCTTATCAATCTACGCCGGCAATCTGCTCGACCAAATCGACGATTCGCCGGCGCAGCTTGCTGCTCTTGATGCGCATAAACGCCTTGGTCAGCGACAGACCGTCGGATGTGGCGAGAAAGTCAGCGACATAAGCGGGCGAGGGCGCCTCGCTCATGCCGCCTGAATAGCCCGGTGAATGCGGCGCCCCTTCGAAGAAAAACGAGACCGGCACCTGAAGTATCTGGGAGATCTGCTGAAGTCGGCTGGCGCCGACGCGGTTGGTTCCCTTTTCGTATTTCTGGACTTGCTGAAATGTGAGGCCTAGGGCATCGCCGAGCTTCTCCTGACTCATGCTCAGCATCATCCGGCGCATGCGCACGCGCGAACCGACGTGCTTGTCGATCGGATTCGGTGCCTTCTTGGCCATCGAATTCTCCTATGCCCCCATTGACGCGTAGTTGTCACAAGTGAATGCAGCAAAGCAATCCGCGGATTCCCTGTAATCGGGAATGGCAGCGTAAATAATTCATAGATTTCAGCAGTTTTCGTATGATGACAATGTGGCGCTATAGGCACATTGTCGCGTGTGCAGGTTGCTCTGCGCGTGCAACAACTTACACCATACGTTGTACTTCTCCGCAATCTATGCGCGAAGCCGGCGCCGCCCCACGATGATCAGGCTCAGGCCCAATCCAAGGATCAAGGCGTAGCTGCCGTAGCTCAGATAAATCGTCGGTTCGATGGCGGTCGGCAGACGAGCGTCAAGCACGCCTTCGACCCCCAAGGGTAGACTGTTGATGATCCTTCCGACCGGATCGATGACCGCCGAGATGCCCGTATTGGCCGCGCGCACCAGCGGCAAGCCTTCGGCGATCGCAAGGACACGCGCTTGCTGAAAATGCTGATAGGGACCTGAGCTGATGCCGAACCAGCCGTCATTCGTGACATTGACCAGCCAGCCCGGTCGCTCGCCGCTCGGGACGGCGGCCCCGGGAAAGATCGCCTCGTAGCATATCAGCGGCAACATTTTCGGCGCGCCGGCAACGTCCATCGCTCGCCGGCGATCACCCGACAAAAATCCACCCACGACCTTGGTGAGCTGCATCAGGCCAAGCCGTTCGAGCAGGCGCTGGAACGGCAGATACTCACCGAAAGGCACCAGATGCACCTTGTCGTAAATGCCGCGGATCGAACCGTCGGCATCAATGACATAGACCGAGTTATAGGCGCGGAAATTGCTCGGGCTGGCATCGGATGCGGCTCGCACCGCGCCGGTAATCAATTCAGTGGACGGCTTGAGCAGTGCGGCGATCTGCGCGAGGGCATCCGGCTCACGGGCGAGAAAAAATGGAAAAGCCGCTTCCGGCCAAATCAAATGCGTGACGTCGTGCACGCCGTTCGATCCCGGGCCGGTGGCGCGGTCGGACAAGCGCAGGTAACGATCCATGACCTGCGCCTTGGCGGAATAGTTGAACTTGTCGTCCTGCGGCAGATTGGGCTGCATGATGCGCAGCTTGACGCCGGCAACGTAGGTGGTCGGGTGCGACCATAGTCTCATCACACCGTAGCCGGCGAACACTGCCAGCACCGCGATGCCAAGGAAAAGCGGACGGTACGGATAACGCGTATCCGCCTTATCATCTGCGATCGCTGCCGGTGTCGCGCAAATGGCGATACAGAAGAAGGTCAGTGTCCAGATGCCGACCAGCGAGACGCTTTGCGCCAGCACCAAAGGCTGGGTGAGTGCGTAGCCGAAAGTGTTCCAGGGAAATCCGCTGAGCAGATGGCCGCGCAACCACTCGGCTGCGGTCAAGGTTGCGGCAAGAGCCAGAATGCGTTCGGGTCCGCGCACCCAGATCAGCCGTGCGGCCGCAAGACCCAGCGCTGTATAAAGTGCGAGATAGGCCGGGAGCCCGGCCACAGCCACCGGCAGCAGCCATCCGAACGTCTTCGCGTCAACCAGGAAGGCGTAGCCGATCCAGTAAAGACCGGTGAGAAAATAACCAAAGCCAAAACACCAGCCTGCCAGCGCTGCGGTCACCGGGGCGCCCCAACGGCCGGATGCAGAGCCGTCGACAAGCCAGATCAACACAGGAAATGTCACGAACAGGATTGGCCAGGCATTGATCGGCGCCATCGCCAGCGCCGATGCCGCACCAGCGGCAAAAGCAATCATTGCGCGCCGCCAACCGAAGGCCAGGATGATGAAATGGGCGAAGCGGGTGATCGTCACGATTGGGTCGTGCCGGCGGCAGGGCCGGCATCTTTCGGTGGCGTAACGTCACCGCCCGATGGCGGCGCCGGTGCGCCGGCCAGTGCGTCGGCAGCGCCTGGCCGGCGTGGTTCACGTTGCCGGTCGCGCCGCTCCTTCAGGCGGGTGATTCGTATCCGCTTGACGCGGCGCGGATCGGCATCGAGCACTTCAAATTCGAACAGCCCCGGTCCCGGGACGATTTCTCCGCGAATCGGCAAGCGGCCTGCGCGCGTCACCAGATAGCCGCCGATGGTGTCGACCTCCTCGGCCGCATCGCCCACATCGAAGTCGTTGCCGACCGTACCGACCACATCCTCGATATTGGCGCGCGCGTCGGCGATAAAGGAACCGTCGGGTTGCTGTGTCACCGCGGGCGTTTCATCGTCATCATGCTCATCGGCAATTTCACCGACGATTTGCTCGACGATATCCTCGATGGATGCGAGCCCATCGGTGCCGCCGTATTCGTCGACGACCAGCGAGAGATGAATCCGCGTAGCCTGCATGCGGGCGAGCAGATCGATCACACGCATCGATGGCGGCACGAACAGGATCTCGCGCACGATCCTGGTGGCCGATAACGGCATACCGAGATTGACGGCTTTGAGGTCGAGGCCGGCAGGGAGCGGTTTCTTGCGTTTGGCATTCTTTTCCGGATCGACTGCCGCGCGCGCCGTCATGAATGCGATCAGATCACGGATATGGACCATACCCACGGGATCGTCGAGCGTGTCATTGTAGACCACGAGCCGCGAGTGAGCAGCTCCTTCGAAGACACGTACGAGATCGCCGAGCTTGATGTCCTGCTGCACGGCGACGATATCTGCGCGCGGGACCATGACATCGCCCACCCGGCGTTCGCGCAGGCCAAGAATATTTTTGAGCATCCGGCTTTCTTCCGGCGAGAAGCCGGATTCACCGGGACTCATGACATCAAGTATGTCCTTGAGATCTGCGCGCGCAGAACCGGACTTCCAGCCGAACAACGTGCGCAGCGCACGCACGAACCAGTTCTCGCCTCCCTCCTGGGCCGGACGGACCAGCACCGGCAGATTGCGCGGTTCGAATGGAGTCCCGGACGGGCTCGAACTGGATGAATCACTGTCAGGCATAGCGGTCAGGCGTCGCCAAGATCACGCGAGGGGTAGGGGTCAGGCAAGTTCAGGCGCGTCATGATCCTGCTTTCGAGCCCTTCCATCTCTTCGGCTTGATTGTCGGTCTGATGATCGTATCCGATGAGATGAAGGAAACCATGCACCGTGAGATGGGCAAGGTGATGAAGGAAGATGCGGTTTTCATCGTCGCATTCGCGTTCAAGAGTTTCATAGGCGATGACGATGTCGCCGAGCAAGCGCACTTCACCGGCTGCCTGGCCAGACGCGGGAAACGACAGCACGTTGGTCGCCTTGTCGATTCCTCGCCAGTTGCGATTGAGTATGCGAATCGCCGAATCGTTCGTGAGCAAGATACTCACTTCACCGTCGGCTGTTGAGAGTGCAGAGGCTGCCGCGCCAATAGCCTCGCGTACGGTCTGCGCGGCGAGGGGCTGCGCGTCCCAAAGCGGCGACTGCGTCTGAACGTCGATTTGCAGCGGGGATGTACGCTGCTGCGACACGGGTCTCATCCCTTGTCCTCGCGAGCGGGTGTGCCGCGATCGTAGGCTTCAACGATTCGCGCTACCAGTTCATGGCGGATGACGTCTTCATGCGTAAAGGCGACATGACCAACGCCTTCGATCCGTGCGAGTAACTTGACCGCTTCCGCCAATCCTGAGGTCTGGCCATGCGGCAGATCGACCTGGCTCGGATCGCCCGTGACGATCATGCGGCTGTTCTCGCCCAGCCGGGTGAGAAACATCTTCATCTGCATCGACGTTGTATTCTGCGCTTCGTCGAGAATGACGGCGGCGTTCGACAGTGTTCGACCGCGCATGAAGGCAAGCGGCGCAATTTCGATTTCGCCGGCCTGCAAGGCGCGCTCGACGATGCGGGCGTCCATCAGGTCATAGAGCGCGTCGTAAATCGGGCGCAGATAGGGATCGACTTTCTCGCGCATATCGCCGGGAAGGAAACCCAATCGCTCGCCGGCCTCGACAGCCGGCCGTGACAGGATGATGCGATCGACTTCCTTCCGCTCGAGCATCTGGACGGCCTGCGCGACCGCAAGCCATGTCTTGCCGGTGCCGGCCGGGCCAGTTCCGAACACCAGCGCATGACGCTTGAGCGCGCGAATATAGGCATCCTGTGCGGCGGTACGCGCGCGCACCGGGCGCTTGCGCAGGTTGATTTCCTCAAAAGCGGGACGCGGAGCCGCCGGGTCATAGTCAAATAGCGACCCTTGTGCGATCGCCTGACGAATGGCGCCCTCGACGTCACCCTGGCTCAAGTCATGCCCACGCTTGAGCTGCTCGTAGAGGCCTTCCAGCACGCGGCGCGCTTGCTCGCAGGCGCTTCGCGAGCCTTCGACGGTGACGTGATTGCCACGCTGCTCCGCCACCACGCCGAGGCGCCGTTCAATCAGCGCGAGATTTTGTCCGTATTGTCCAAACAGGACCGAAGCGAGTTTGTTGTCCTCGAACGCGAGCACGGTCTGGGTGGTGGCCGTCTCCTCGGAGGCGGCGGCGGACGGAATCACGGAATCCGGTGTGCGCAAAGGCGTTTCAAGCTCCTGCTGTGGCAAGTGCGGGCGCGTTCATTTCATCGGCGAGCGTGCCAAAAAGGCTGTTGCTGCCGATTTCGGTGACGGTCACGCGCTTGACCGAGCCGATCAGGCTGGCGGGCGCCATGACATGGACTGCCTGCAAATATGGGGAGCGGCCAACGATCTGCCCAGGCAGTTTGCCGGGCTTTTCCAGCAGCACATCGATGGTGCGGCCGGCGAAGCCGGCATTAAAACCGCGCTGGTGGCGGGTGATGGCGGCCTGCAGCCGCTGCAGGCGGTCGGACTTCTCTGCCGGCGGCACCTGATCATTCATTTCGGCTGCCGGCGTTCCGGGTCGTGCCGAATACACGAACGAATATGCACCGGCAAAACCGACTTCATCGACGAGCGTAAGGGTCTGCCGGAAATCTGCATCGGTCTCGCCCGGGAAGCCCACGATGAAATCGGAGGTGAAGGCGAGATCGGCGCGCCTGGCACGCAGTCGTGCAATGACCTCAAGATAATCCCGGCGTGTATGTTTTCGGCTCATCGCGGCGAGAATGCGATCGGATCCGGATTGCACCGGCAAATGCACACAGGGCATGAGCTCCGGCAGTTCGCTGTGTGCCGCGACGAGATCTCCGTCCATGTCGCGCGGGTGGCTCGTGGTGTAGCGCAAGCGCAGCACACCGGGTACGTCCGCAAGGCGCCGCAGCAATTGTCCGAGTGTCGACGGCCGTCCATCCTCTCCGAGCCCGTGATAGGCATTCACATTCTGGCCGATCAGCGTGATTTCACGCACGCCGGCAGTGGCCAGATGCTCGATTTCGGCAATGACCTTTTGCACCGGGCGTGAGACTTCGGCGCCGCGCGTGTAAGGCACGACGCAGAAGGTACAAAATTTGTCGCAGCCTTCCTGCACGGTGACGAAGGCCGACACGCCGCGGGCGCGAATCGCGGCCCGGCTCGGCTGTGCCAGATGGTTGAACTTATCATCGGCCGGAAATTCGGTGTCGACGGCTTTGCCGTTCTGCTTGGCACGGTCCAGCACTTCCGGCAGCCGGTGATAGCTCTGCGGGCCAAAGACCAGATCGACCACCGGCGCGCGGCGAATGATTTCCTCGCCTTCGGCCTGCGCGACGCAACCGGCCACTGCGACCGTGACATCGCGG
>DASYSQ010000231.1:0-43093 GCA_036003145.1 Pseudolabrys sp. | reverse complement strand
TAAGTACGCTGTCGCATTTGTGCTTATGGCGGTGGCGGCTGGTTGCACCGCCTTCAGCGCCTATTTGATCGGCGACGTCATCAATCAGGCCTATGTGAATCGTAGTTTGCCGGGGATCATCACGATCGGCATCATCACCGTCGTGTTGTTCGCTTTCAAGGGTTTGGCTACATATGGCCACAGCGTGATGCTCTCGCGTATCGGCAACCGCATCGTTGCCGACAATCAGCGTGCGGTTTTCAGCAAGCTGCTCAGTGAAGGCTTGAGCTTTTTCTCCGATCGGCATTCCACAGAATTTGTTGCTCGCCTGTCGACCGGTGCTGCGGCGGCGACACAGGTCATCAATCTGTTGATCACTTCTGTTGGCCGCGACCTGCTGTCGCTGATCGGCTTGATCATCGTAATGGTGGTGCAAGACCCGTTGATGTCCTTCTTCAGCTTCGTGGTTGCTCCCCCGGCATTCTTGATCCTGCGCAAGCTGGTCCGACGCATTTACTCGATCGCGCGCACCCAATTCCACGGCGGCACCCGCATCATCGAAACATTGCAGGAAACTCTCCAGGGTATCCGCATTGTCAAAGCCTTCACCCTCGAAGATATCATGCGCGAGCGTTTCGACCGCAATGTTTCTGCCGTCGAGTACGAGGCCAACAAGATGGCGCGCGTATCCAATCGCGCAAGTCCTTTAATGGAGACCCTCGGCGGCTGCGCCATCGCAATGGCAGTCACCTATGGCGGTTACCGCGTGATCGAAACCGGCGCGACCCCCGGTCAATTCTTCTCATTTATCACCGCCTTTTTGCTGGCATATGAGCCGGCCAAGCGCCTCGCCCGCCTCAATATTGAACTCAACAGCGCGCTGGTCGGTGTGAGGATATTGTTCGAAGTGATCGACAGCCCACCGAGCGAGCCACTCGATACGAACAAACCTGATCTGCAAGTCAAAACAGCGCGTCTCACGTTCGATGATGTGTATTTTGTATATCGCAGCGACGAACCGGTGCTGCGTGGAATCTCGTTCACCGCCGAACCCGGCAAGCTGACCGCTCTGGTCGGCCCTTCCGGCGGCGGCAAGTCAACTGTATTTAATCTGATCCTGCGCTTCTATGACGCCAAACTCGGCAGGGTGACTATCGACGAACAGGACGTCACCCAGGTGTCGCGCCGGTCGCTGCGCCAGCACATTGCGTATGTCGGACAGGACGTATTTCTGTTCCGCGGGACCGTCCGCGAGAACATCGAATTCGGCAAACCGGGCGCCAGCGAAGATGAGATCGTGGCGGCCGCCAAAGCCGCGTATGCGCATGATTTCATCACGTCATTTCCACGCGGCTACGACACCCCGGTCGGCGAACACGGATTGCAGCTTTCGGGCGGCCAACGCCAGCGGGTGGCTATCGCTCGCGCCCTTATCAGAAATGCACCGGTCATACTGCTTGATGAAGCGACCGCCGCACTCGATTCCGAGTCGGAATTGCAGGTCCGCGAGGCTATGGAACATCTTTGCAAAGGCCGCACTACTCTTGCCATCGCACACCGGCTGCACACCGTATCGCATGCGGATTGCATTTATGTGGTCGAGGATGGTCGCGTGGTCGAATCCGGACGGCACGATGAACTGCTGCACGCGGGCGGCCGTTATGCGTCGTTCTACCGCCTGCAACTCAAGGAACAGGAAGGCCGTGACCCCGTTGCCGCGGTGGCATCCTCATGAGCCGCGCGCGGTTGACGGCGGCGCATCACACCTGATACCCACAGCCATCTTTTCGGGACGCGTACTTCGCAACCGGGCCATCCTCCAACCACAACTCTATCGAACGGCCAATTCATCATGACCGACAACCGCTACGTCATTCCGCCCGCGCCACAAGCCGCAATCGCGGTTGCAGGTAGCGACCAGGTGTTCCCGGTCCGCCGGATCTGGTGCGTTGGCCGCAATTATATTGAGCATATCCGCGAGATGGGGCAGGACGAGCGCGCACCGCCTTTCTTCTTTGCCAAACCTGCCGACGCAATCGTGCCAAATGGCGGCACTGTCCCCTATCCATCGCTGACCAAGGATATGCACCACGAGGTGGAATTGGTGGTCGCGCTGAAGAGCGGTGGCCGCAATATTCCAGTCGCCAGGGCAAACGACTGCATCTATGGGTACGCAGTCGGGATCGATCTCACTCGTCGTGATTTGCAGATTGCCTCACGCGACGTGAAACGCCCTTGGGAAGTCGGCAAGGCGTTTGATGCGTCCGCACCGTGTGGACCGCTGATGCCGGCGAGCAAGATCGGACATCCAACCAAGGGCCGGATTGTCCTCAAGGTCAACGGGCAGGTACGCCAGGACGGCGACCTCAACCAGATGATCTGGAACGTCCCCGAAACGATCGCCAAGCTATCGGAAATGGTGGCGCTCGAAGCGGGCGATGTCATCATGACCGGAACGCCTTCGGGCGTCGCCGCCACGGTCGCCGGTGACAAGATCGAATGTGAAGTCGAAGGCGTCGGCAAGTTGACCGTGACCATCGGTCCACCTCTGAAATAGCACTAGAGGCCCAGGTAAGCCCGCCGGACGCGATCATCGCCGAGAAGCTTCTCGCCCGAGCCTGTGATCGTGATCCGGCCATTCTCGAGCACGTAGGCGTGACTCGCGAGTTTAAGCGATACTGCGACATTCTGTTCGACGAGCACGCAAGTAAGCCCGCCACGATTGAGATCGCGTACACATCGCAGGACGTTCTGCACGACGGTCGGCGCAAGACCAAGCGACGGCTCGTCGAACAAGATCAACTCGGGTTCGCCCATCAGGCATCGGCCGATGGCAAGCATCTGTTGCTCGCCACCCGAGAGTGTGCCTGCGGGTTGATGGCGGCGCTCTGCCAATACTGGAAACATCGCATAGACTTTCGCAAAATTTTGTTCGCGCAAGTCGCGGGCACGCGCAAGCATGGCGCCCATCGCAAGATTTTCGGCAACAGACAATGAGGGAAACACCTGGCGGCCCTCAGCTACCTGACCGATGCCGAGATCACAGATTTTATGACTGGGCCAACCGGTAATTTCGACGCCACGATACAGGATGCGGCCATGCGCAGGCCCCTGCATTCCCGCAATTGTTCGAATGAGTGAGGTTTTTCCGGCTCCGTTTGCGCCGACGATCGCGACGATGGCGCCCTCATCAACGGTAAGCGAAACCCGATCGAGCGCTTGAGCGTCGCCATAGAATACGTCGAGGTTCTCTATGGTGAGCATCAAATGACCGCCTCTGCGCCGAGGTAGCTATCGATCACCGCGCGGTCGCGCACGACATCCCCTGGCGGGCCTTCGGCAATAGCTGCGCCGTGGTGCATCACCAGAACATGCGTCGCAAGCGCCATGACCGCGCGCATCACATGCTCTATCAACAGGATAGTGAGTCCACTGTCGCCGTTGAGCTCTTTCAGAGTTTCGACCAGTCGATCGGTTTCGGTTGGCCGCAACCCTGCCATGACCTCGTCGAGCAAAAGTAATTTCGGATCGGTGGCAAACGCACGGGCAAGTTCCAGACGCTTTCGATCGGGAAGTGTGAGCGCAGAGGCGCGCTGCGCACGCTTGGCGTAAAGATCGAGCCGCCGCAGAACTTCATGCGAATGTGCGCGAGCAGCCGGAGGATGCCGGTGAAGCAGTGCACCGACCATGACGTTCTCTTCAACGGTAAGCATTGGAAACGGCCGCACAATCTGGAAGGTACGCGCCACGCCGAGGCGGCATATCCGGTCGGATGAAAGGCCGTCGATCCGCTCGCCCGCGAAAGTAACGGTACCGCCGTCGGGCGAAAGCACCCCGGCAATAGTGTTGAAAAGCGTTGTCTTGCCGGCGCCGTTCGGGCCGATAATTGCGAAAATGCCGCGTTCCGGCACGTCAAAACTGACCCGATCGACCGCGACCAGACCGCGAAACCGTTTGCTGACGGCTGAGACGCTGAGGAGCGCGTTCATGGCTTTTGCTCTGTCAGACCCATCTGCCTGCAAATCCACGGCCACACACCATCCGGCAGCGCAATCACGACCGTCAACAACACCACGCCAAACAACAGCTGGTTCGTACCCGGCAGGTCTACGCCGAGCCATCCCAGCAGGACGCGCATGCTCTCCGCGATCGTTTCGAGCACAAAGGCGCCGAGGATTGGTCCGAACAGCGTGCCCAGGCCGCCGACGAACGGCGCGAGAACGATCAGGATCGACTGCGAGATGTTGAAGACTTGTTCCGGAAAAAGATTGTTGTAGTAGAACGCATAGATCACGCCGGCAAATGCCGTCATCCCCGCCGATATCGCCGCTGCCATCATCTTGTAACGGAAAGTGTCGATGCCGACGGCACGGGCCGCCTCCTCATCCTCCCGAATGGCCAACCAGAAATAGCCCATGCGGCTTTGCAGCAGCGCCCGACAACCAATGAAAGCGAACACCGTGGCGCCAAGCAGAATGTAGTAGAACATCACCGGATGACCGCGCAGATTCCACACGTCGTTGTGGGTGTATTGCGCGACCGGCAGGAAAAGACCGGCCGTTGCGCCGGTCCAAGTGAGGTGTTCGAAGCCGACACGGGCAAATTCGGCAACAGCAATTGTAAGGATGGCGAAATAGACGCCGGCGACACGAAACCGGAAGGCGAGGAAGCCGATGAATGCGCCGGCGCCCGCCGCTATCGGCACGGCAACCAACAGCCCAAGCCATGGCCCGATGCCGAAATGCACAAATAGCGCCGCTGCCGTGTAGGCGCCGAGGCCGACATAGAGCGCATGGCCGAGCGAAAGTTGGCCGGCAAAGCCCATCATGATGTTCCAAGCCTGCCCGGTATAGGCGAAATAAAGAATTAAGGTGAGCACAGTCAGCAGATAGTCGCTCGCGGCAAGTGGCGCGGTGACGAACAACACAAGCAAAACGCTCAAGGCGATCAAGGTGCGCAGCCGGACGCCCTCAGCCAGACGTGCAATCATGCCGCCCTCTTGCCCATGATGCCTTGCGGACGGACGAGCAGCACGATCACAAGAATGGCGAAAGCGAACATTGATTTCGCTGAGGGCGTGAACAACAAACCGGCAATTGCTTCAGTCAGGCCGATCAGCACGCCGCCGACGATGGCACCGGGCATGGAGCCCAGGCCGCCGGTGATAACGATAACGAAGGCGAGCAAAGTGTAAGCCGGGCCGACGGAGGGCGTGACGTCGAAGATCAACAACAGCATGCAGCCCGCAGCGCCAACACAGGCGGCCCCAACACCGAAGGTCAGTGCATAGAGTTGCTTTACGTTGAGGCCGACCACCGCCGCACCGGTCTGATTGTCGGCGCAGGCGCGGATCGCGGTGCCAAGCAGTGTATAACGAAAAAAGCCAAACAAGACGGCAGCAACCACAATTGCGGTGGACGCTGCATAGACCTTGGTGGCGTCTACGATCAGTGGTCCATACTGAAAGCTCTGATAGCCGTAAGCCGTTTGTACGTTCTGCGAGTCCGGGCCAAAAAGGATGAGCAGCCCGTTGACGATAATAATGGCGATGGCGATGAGCAGGAGGAACTGGTTGTGCTCGGGTCGGGAAATGAAGCTATTGATCAAGCCTGCCTGCAATGCGTACCCGAGAACGAACAACACCGCTGCAATCGGCACCAGCATCACCAGCGGATCAAGGTGAAGGGCGGAAAACAGAGTCAGCGCGATATACATCGCGATGGTCATCATCTCGCCATGAGCGAAATTAACCACACGGACCACCCCGAAAATCACCGATAGACCAAGGGCCATCAGCCCATAGACAAGGCCGGTCAATACTCCGCCAACGGCGACGTTGAGATAGACTTCTGCCGGCACGGTCGTTCACGCCCTCATTTGTCATCGCCGGCGCGAAGACGGCGCTCCGCGCCTTTTGTCCGGCCATGACAGACATGGCGGTCAAGGAGAAGCATCACCCGCGTTTATCATACGGCTTCAGCGGCCATTCTACTTTTGCGTTTGCGGCTGTTTTCGGTGCCACGGTCACAAGCTTGCCGCCGCGATTCTGAATTGCCGACCCCTTCAACTTGTCGTTCTGGCCTTTTTCATTGAATTGAATGCCGGGACCCGGACTTACATTGTTAGTGATATTTACCTGGCGGATGGCATCCGCGAGCGCCTTCGGATCGCTCGAGCCAGCTCGCTTGTACGCATCGGCAGCGGCGAGCAACGCCTCGAACGTATAGACATGATTCGTATTGAGATTGACGCCCGGGTGAGCCTTGGCAAGCGCATCCTCAAGCTTTTTGCTCAGAGGCTTGTTCGGATCGTACCAGGGCACGAAGCTCAGTGGTCCGTCGGAAAGCTTGCCGAGCGTTTTCAGGTACTGATCCTCATACCAGCCCGGCCCCATGCTCAGAATCGCCATCGGTGACCAGCGCTGCTTGACTAGCTCGCGCGTAAGCAGGATTGCGTCATTGAGCCGGCTCACCATCAATAGCGCGTCGGCTCCTGTGGCCTTGGCCTTGGCAACTTCCACCGACAAATCCCTTGCGGCCGGATCATAAGCGATGGTGTCGACGAGTGTGTACGGTAGGTTGAATTTCGGCATCACCGCTCCGATGCCGCCTTTCATCGCCGTTCCGAAGGTATCGTTGATGTGCATGAACACTGCGGTCTTCGGTGATGCCCCCGCGGCCTCGAACAATTCCTTTTGATTCGCGAAGGCGTCGCCGAGAATCATCCCGGCCGTCGGAAAGTTGCGGAATACGAATTTGTACCCCTGTTCCGTAATCTGCGGAGCGGCGGCAATATTGACGATGTAGGGAATCCCCTTTTGCTCTGCGACCTGGGCGATTGCGGTGCTTTGCCCGGAATCGAAGGCACCTACCAGAACCTGCGCCCCGTCGCTGATTAGTTTCTCAGCGCGGGAACGCGCTATTTCTACTTTGGTTTCGGTGTCGCCGTTCATAATTTCGAGTGCGGGCAAACCCAGCTCCTTGAGTATGCCCGGCGCAATATCTACGCCACGCTGGCAATCCTGGCCGATACCGGCCTGCACACCCGAGCGGGGCAGCAGCACGCCGACTTTCAGGGTGGCCGTCTGGGCACGCACAATATTGAAGGGAGCGAGCCCGCCGAGGGCTGTCGCGCCCAGGCCGGCCGACACAGTGCGGCGCGTCACGCTTTTGATGCCCGAATAAGATTTGCGGCTCATAGAAGATGCTCCTCCCGACTTTATCGACCGTTAGGGAGATGATGCCGTATTTTCCTTCCGGTCAACAAGCCAAAGTTACCGGGATCTACGCAGCAAATAATCGCTCAACCGCTGCGGCGATACGGAACAGCCGATGATCATTGCCGTTTCGCGCGACAAGCATCAAACCGGTCGGCAGGGCGCCTTCGCGTGGAATCGGGAGAGAGATGGCGCAGAGGTCGAAAAAATTCGCGACAACCGTGTTGCGCAGCAACATGGCGTTCTTGCGGGCAAACTCATCCGCCGGCGTAACCTCTGCCATGGTTGGTGCGACGATCGGAGTGGTTGGCGAGGCCAGCACATCGAGATCGGCAAGCCGTGCGTCCATCGAGCAAATCAAGCGGGCGCGATCCCGCACCATGTCGATGTAATCGGCTGCGCTGGCGTTGCGTGCGCGTTCAAGCCGCACTCGCACATTCGGATCAATGGCATCGGCACGGCGCGACAACAAATCGCGGTGGACTGCAAAGGCTTCCGCAGGCTGCACGCCGCCTTTGCTGTTGACTTGCGCCATGCCATCGAATTGCGAAAGCGTCTCGTCGGAGAGACGTGCGCCGGCGCGCTTGAGCATGTCGAGTGCCTGGGAAAAACGCTTCGCGACGGTCTCGTCCAGATTCTCAAGTGGGAACCCCTGCGGTAAACCGATGCGAAGGCCCGCAAGGGATGCAGGATCTGACGACATAAACCTCTCGCCCGCCATCACAGCATCGGCCCTGGCACAGGCCTCCACCGAGCGAGCGAGTGGCCCAATTGAATCGATGCTGTACGACAAAGGAAAGGCACCTTCCGTAGGAATGCGTTGGCGGCTTGGTTTGTAGCCAACGATTCCGCAAAGCGCGCCGGGGATCCGGCAAGAGCCGCCAGTGTCTGTGCCGATGGCGATCTCGCACATGCCGTCTGCCGCGGCGACAGCCGCACCCGCTGATGAGCCCCCGGGGACGCGCTTGCGATCGGCCGGATTGCCGGGCGTGCCAAAATGCGGATTCGCACCGATACCCGAATAGGCAAATTCCGTCATGTTGGTCTTGGCGACAATGATCGCGCCAGCCGCACGCAACCGGTGCACCACCGGCGCATCAACGGCAGCCGGTTTTGCTTCCTCAGCGAGTGCCTTCGAGCCCGCGCGTGTCACCTCGCCCGCAACGTCAAACAAGTCCTTGATGCTGACGATAGTGCCATCGAGCGGACCAAGCGAAACGCCGTCCCTGACGCGCGCGTCGGCGGCCTCGGCAGCAGCTTTTGCCTGCTCTCGATAAACTGTGAGACACGCCCGCGCGCCCTCCCCTTTCGGATCGTCGATGCGGTCAAGCGCGGATTCGAGCCGCTCACGGGCAGACGTTGGCTTCATAAGAAAATTCCTCGCTTGGAACGCTGTTTCGCCGAATGTCGTGCTATTTTTATCCGGCGTCCATCCCTCGGTTCAGCAGGGGCTTGTGATAAACGAAAGGAGCCGGTCATGCCGACAAAATCCGATGGCAAAGGCAAGCATTCACCGCCCGGCGCGGGCAACATTTACGCCAAGGCCAATGAAGTGATCGTCAAGATCACCGGTGATGATACAGGCCAAACATTTGAGGTTGTAGAAGAGAACTGCAAACCGGGCTTTCAATCGCGAGCGCATTATCACGTTAGGGCCTACGAAACATTTTACGTTTTCGACGGCAGTGCGGATTTTCAAGTCGGTGAAGAATTATTCCACGCCAGGAAAGGTTCCTGCGTTCACATTCCGCCTGGCGTGCCACATCAGGTGACTTCAAAGGAAGGCGTTCGCATGCTGATGATCTATAGCCCGGCAGGCACCGAGGGCATGTTCGCCGCCATGCATGCTCTTACGCAGGAGCAACTGATGAATGCCGAACTCACGAGGCAACTCGCGCTCAAGCATGACACAGTGATGATTGAACAGAGCAAGGATGGCCGCGGCAAAGGTACGATTTTGGGCTAGCGGAGGGGCGCCATATCCGCCTTATTTCATCCTCAGAATTATCAACAGCGATTCACGGGGCTTGCCTTGGCGGGTGGCAGCAGTACGCTTGCCGTCAGGTCACCCATCTTCGGCTCTGCCGGACACGGATGGCCGCCATGACCGGCCTGGGCATGGGACGTGGGTGCTGCTTGCAGTATTCGTGGCTCATATCTGCCGGCCCTGGCTCTCAGTAGCTGGTACCCCCGCGAGGGCTTCGGTTCGCGCGTCGGGAATGGATCCGAGAGCTTGTGACGGGTGGACGACGGTCTGCCCGTTATGGCTTTTGGGCAGCCTTCATTGCGCTAGAGACTGGCGCCGTCGAATTTTTGCACCTTGAACTGTTCCGCGTCGACCCCATCGAGGCAGCGCACGTTGAGCATCACCATCTCCTTGCCGCCGGGCCCTTTGCCATAGGCGTAGGACTGAATGCCGCAAGTCTTGCAAAACGGGTGATGGACGGTGCGGTTGTTGAATTGGTAGTCCGTCATGTCATTTTCGTCGGAGAGCAACTTAAAATCGGACTTCGCGACGCCGGATAGCAACGGACCAAGTTTGCGGCAACGCGAACAATTGCAGGTAATGACTTCGCCGATATCGGCCTGGACTTCGTAGCGGACTTTTCCGCACTGGCAGCCCCCCGTGTAGGTTTTTTTCATTGTACGTCTGCTCCTTTTTTGGGTGGCCTCGTGCCCCCAAAGTTAGTCAAATTCAGCCGATTTGAAATCAGGTTTTCGCTGCCGACAATATGAAATCAGCAATTCGAGGCACGCCGGTTGGCTTGCCGAAGGGAGCCGTGTCGACTTTGCCGGCGTCGGCGCGCCCGCCGTCTTTCCCGCGGCTTGACCGCCCGCCCCTCAACCTAGTTTAACACTCCGCTATGGAAGGGAGCCGCGCAATGGCAGATCAAAAGACCGGGCTTGTCGTCACCGCTCATCCCGGTGATTTCGTTTGGCGCGCCGGAGGCGCTATCGCTTTGCATGCCAAACGCGGCTACCGGGTGAAGATCGTCTGCCTATCTTATGGCGAGCGTGGCGAAAGCCAATTCGCCTGGAGAGAAGCGGGTGCAACGCTGGAGAAAGTGAAGGCCGGCCGCAGGGACGAGGCCGAGCGCGCGGCGAAGCTTCTTGGTGCCGAAATCGAATTCTTCGACTGTGGCGACTATCCGCTGAAGCTCAACGACACTCACTTCGACCGCATGGTCGACATCTACCGCGAACTCAATCCTGCCTTCGTACTGACCCATGCGCTCGAAGACCCATATAATTTCGACCACCCCAATGCCGCCCATTTCGCGCAGGAGACACGCATCGTGGCGCAGGCAATGGGTCACAAGCCCGATGCCAAATACAAATATTCCGCGCCGCCGGTATTCCTGTTCGAGCCGCACCAGCCGGAGATGTGCAACTACAAGCCCAATCTAATCCTGAAAATCGACGAGGTGTGGGAGGAGAAGTACAAGGCGTTCCAGATCCTCGCGGCCCAAAAGCATTTGTGGGCGTACTATGAGCGCGTCGCTGTCAATCGAGGCATCCAAGGCAGCCGCAATACTGGCGTGCCGATGACCTATGGTGAAGCCTACCAGCGCCTGTTCCCGACCGTGGAGGAGATTCTCAAATGAAGCCCGTCGTCATTCGTAACATCAAGCGCGCCGACAGCAACGCCGTCGGTACACTCGCCGCGGTTGGCGTTTCTACGGCACACGAGGCGCTTGGACGTTCGGGGCTGATGAAGCCCTATATGCGCCCGATCTGGGCTGGCGCTCAGATCGCGGGTCCCGCGGTTACCGTGCTTGCACAACCTGGCGACAACTGGATGATCCACGTCGCTGTCGAACAATGTCAGAAAGGTGATGTGCTGGTCGTCGGCTGCACAGCAGACAATACGGACGGGATGTTTGGCGAACTGCTGGCAACCGCACTGCGCGCGCGTGGCGTGATTGGCCTCGTCATCGATGCGGGCTGCCGCGACGTGCGGCCGATCTCCGAAATGAGATTTCCAGTGTGGTCGAAGGCGATCTCGGCCAAAGGCACGGTCAAATCGACCCTCGGCGCAGTCAATGTTCCGGTGGTTTGCGCGGGCGTGAATGTCGAACCGGGCGACGCCATCGTTGCCGATGACGATGGCGTCGTGGTGATCCCAAAGAAGCTCGCAGTCGAAACGGCACAAAAGGCGCAGAAGCGTAAGGATGACGAGGATGGCAAACGCAAGCAACTCGAAGCGGGCACGCTCAGCCTCGACATGTACAAAATGCGGGAGCCGCTAGCCAAAGCAGGACTGGTGTATCTCGATCATTCGGATGATGGCTGATCGTCCCAATGCGAACGTTGGCGAGATCCGGACTTACCGGATCCGTAAATTGTGGAACTACCCAATAATGTGGATAACAGCCCGTTAACTGCCGGGCCGGCAGGGCTTCGGGTTTCTCTGACGGCCATCTCCCCGTCAGGTGCTGCCGCGCAAAAAGGGTTGGAAAATCAGGGACTATCGATCGCTTGCACCTTCGGTCACCTTAACGTGGTGGGTTGCGACCGCCAGGATAACCCTGAAGATTTGAAACAATTCCGTCGTTGCCGACGAAGCTTCTTTTTAACAGGCCGACGGTACGTTGATCCGGTCATCTGAATAGACACGGATGACATCTGATATCCCTGGTTTCAGCCACATGGAGATGTCGAATGTCTAAGGTTTTTGCGTTTCTAAAGGACGAGTCGGGTGCCACCGCGATCGAATATGGCCTGATCGCTGCTGGCATTTCGGTCGTGATTATTGCCACCGTGAACTCGATCGGCACGACGCTCAATGGCAAGTTCAACGATATCTCGACGCAGCTTAAGTAGGCTCTGTACGGCTCCTAAATTGGCTGAAGCCGCCGTTACCGGCGGCTTCTTCCTTTTTGGCAAGCCGGATTTCGCGGATGCCCCGACTAACGAGCCAAAACATCTGTGGCCGGTCGAAACCTGGACGCCGCGAAAAAGCCGACCACGAGGAAAACGACCAGCGCACATCCTTGCGCAATGAGGAATGGCGGCTCCGATTGTGTCGGCGCAAGTGCATGCAGCGCCGGAACTTTCTGGAACGATTGCACAATCAAAACCAGGACATTGAAATACAGCGCTGCCGCGGCGGCGGTGACGTAAATCCACCGCCATGGTCCGACAAGATGCTTCGCATACAACGCAATCAGCGCAACTCCCAGTACCAACATTGAAACGATGCCGGTGCCGATGCCCGGTGTAAAACCGTGAATCGGAAACATAAAACCTGTCACGCTCGTGAGGATGGTCGTCGTCAGAAAAAAGGCTGTCCAACCGGGCAAACGGTGTGCACCCAGCATGCCGACGAGCACCACGATGCCGCTGGCGATCGCCACCAGCGAAATGATGACATGAATGATCGTAAATGTGTGAATCGACAGGCCAATGATCATAATGCACCTCTGCGCAGACACGCATAAGCCGGCGCACGAAGTCTTGCGCCCTTGCCCGTCAAATTCAATAGGATGGAAGCCTAACGGTTAGCCGCACTCCAGGGAGCAATTCTGCGCCCGACCCACTTCAGCAACGATGTGAGTGAGACGCCGAGCACCATCAGCACGATCACCGGCACGAAGGTTTTGTCCATTTCGAACACGTTGGCATAACGCGTGATCATGAATCCCAGCCCTGAGATCGTCGTGTAGAATTCGGCTATGATCATGCCGATCAGCCCGCGCCCAATGGCCAGACGAATACCGGCGATGATGTAGGGCACCGCGAAGGGCAGCAGCACGTCCCGCCACACGCGCCATTCGCTTGATCGGAACGAATGTGCGACCTCGAGCATGTTCTTGTCGCACTCACGTACGCCCTGGTACGTATTGATCAGGACCGGGAACACCGCAAAGAGAAAGACGACGATGATCTTGGCCTTCAGATAGATGCCAAACCACAGGACGAGCAGTGGCACGACCGCGACCAATGGTGTCGCATAGAGAGCGTTGATCGGCAGATCGAGCGCCCAGTCGAGCCATCGGATGCGCGCCATCGCGATTCCAAGAGGAATTCCGACAATAAGGGCAATGCTCAGGCCATAGACCATCACTTCCAGGCTTTGCCCGAGAAAGTACGGTAACTCGCCCGATATGGTCGTCGTATAAAAGGCCTCGGCAATCTTTGTAGGATAGGTAAAGAATATCGGGTTGATGAAAGGTCCGACGATCTGCCACACGATGAGGATCAGCAGGACAAAGCCATAGCGAAATAGTGCCGGCCTTTCCCACCACGAAGAGTTGGTTGCTGCGGCGCGCGGCGCATCATCAGCGAGTTGGCCCGTATGGACCTGATTGGCAACGCTCATCTTAATTTTTTCCTGATCCCTGCATCCCTGCGCGACGGGCGCCACCGATCAGGCGGCGCCCGTCGATTTCCGATCAAACCCTCAGAACGCCGCGGTCGGACACACCGGGCCTTTCCATTCGCCAACCTGTTCGATTGCCTTTTTCGCAAAGGTCGTGTCGACGATCTCTTCGTATTTCGGCGTCTTGCCTTCCTTGATATTGCCCACCTTGGCCATCAGATCGGCAGTAAAATTGACGCGCTCGGGGCTGAGCCCGCTGTTGGCGTCCCAGATGCATTCCTTGACCATGAAGTCGAAGCTCTCCGAAAGGATTTTCTCCGGGTAGCCGGTTTGCTTGACCAGGATCGGCAAGATTTTGGCTTTGTCCATGTACATGATCCTGGTCGCTTCGATATTGGCTGTAACGACCGCCTGCACGACCGCAGGTTTCTCCTTGATCGTCTTCTCTGTCGCCGACAGGAAGGTATAAAGCGTTTTCGGCTGCAGCTCCCACATGCGCCCAATGGCGTGGAGGTCAGGCACCTTGCTTTTGGCCAACATTTCCTGCTCGACATGCAGGATCGCAGTATCGACCTGGTTGGCGACCAGTGCCGGCACGTCTTCACTTGCGATGCTGACGAAGTTGACATCCTTGGGATCGATCTTGGCCGCGCGCAGTACGCTGCGGCTTAGAATATCGGCGAAACCACCCGGCTCTTGAATGCCGATGCGCTTGCCTTTCAGATCTTCCATCGTCTTGATTTCTGCCCGCACCACCATCGAGGCTTCGAATTTCGGCAGGTTCGCGGAGAGGGCTTTGACCTCGGCCCCGTTGGACCGGCCGATAATCGTCGGTGCCCCGGGTGTAAGGCCAAAATCAATATTGCCCGCCAGCAAGGCGCGATAGACCTTCACGCCGTCGCCGAGCGATACGATATCGACGTCGAGGCCGGCTTTTTTGTACAGGCCGAGTTCCTTGGCGACGATTGTCGGCATGTGGACGATATTGGGCGGCGACGTCGGAATGCCGATCACGACTTTTTGCTGCGCACCGGCCGCTGTCGGCAACATCAGCGCCGCGGCGGCAAGCAAGGCGACGGTCGAATAAAACCTGTGCATCTCATCCTCCCAGACTATTTTTCTAAGGCCGTCCGACGCACGCGACGGGCGGCGCACGGACCGCGGGATTACCCGCTGAAACGGGCATCTTGCCCGATCATACCCCTAAAAACAACGAAGGCGGCCTCGCAATCGGTGGGTCCGGGCCTGATGCGCCCTTGGGCCGGCCTTTGACCATCACAATCGGGCGTGCCTAATGGTATCTGCGCGAATTTCGAGATTTGCGTACGCTCGCAGACAGGGCTGGCCTTTCCCTTGCCGAAATCATACCGGCGCGGGCCAATAACGTGGTGCTGGCCTTCGCACGCGCGCTTCGGCAGAATTGATCACACGAGACAAAAGATCGAAACCTATGGCACCCGAACCAATCCACGACATTGCTCATCTCGGCCATGTCGAACTTCTCACTCCGAAATTCGAAGAAAGCCGCAAGTTCTTCATTGACGTCATGGGGATGACGCAGAGTGGCGAAAAAGGCGACAGCGTCTACCTTCGCGGATGGGACGACTACGAGCGCTATTCGCTCAAGCTCACTGCGTCAAAAGCCTCAGGTCTTGGCCATGCTGCCTTCCGTACCCGCTCGCCGCAGGCGTTGGAGCGACGCGCCGCCGCACTGAAAGGCTCCGGCTTTGACATCGGCTGGAACGACGGAGACCTCGGCCACGGCAAAGCATTTGTTTTCAAGGATCCCGACGGCCACCAATTCGAGATCTACTATGAGACCGAATGGTACGACGCACCGGCCGAGCTAAAACCCGCGCTCAAAAACCAGGCTCAGAAATATCCTGCGCGCGGGATTAACACGCGTCGTATCGATCATTTCAACGGACTCGCTGTCGACATCAAAGCGAACCGGGAGTTCTTCCAGAACTATCTCGGCTTCATGTTGACGGAGCAGATTGTGCTCGATGACGGCACCGAAGCCGGAATGTGGATGACCGCGACCAACAAGAGTTACGATTTCGCCTATACACGCGATCACACCAGCACCAAGGGACGCCTGCATCACGTCACGTTCGCGCTCGATGCGCGCGAGGACGTGCTGCGTGCCGCTGATATCTTCCTCGAGAACGGCATCTTTATCGAGACGGGGCCGCACAAACACGCGATCCAACAGACCTTCTTTCTTTATGTGTATGAACCCGGCGGCAACAGGGTCGAGGTCTCCTGTGCTGGCGCACGCCTTGTGCTGGCGCCGGACTGGAAACCGATCCGCTGGACCGAAGCCGAGCGCCGGAAAGGACAAGCCTGGGGATTGCAGACGATCAAATCGTTCCACACCAAGGGCACGCCGCCGGTCCCTGGTGTTCCGGACTCATGATCGCGAGCCAGCCATGACCCGGCGCAATACACCACGCGTTTCCTTCATCGGTTTCGGAGAAGCCGGACAAGCAATCGCTTCCGGATTGCGTGACGCCGGGATCGAGCGTATCGCCGCCTGGGATATTTTATTTCCCGGGACGGCTGGCGTGCCGCTGAAAGCGGCTGCCCAGACGATGGGCGTGCGCATGGCATCGTCGGCCGCCGACGCCGTGCGCGAAACGGACATGATCATATCGGCCGTCACCGCGGCGTCCAGCGCAGACGCCGCGCGTTCGGCCGCACCGCATCTGATCGGAAGGCCGTATTTTCTCGACATTAATTCTGTGTCGCCTGGCCGCAAGCAGGAGTCAGCCAGTCTGCTGGGGGAAGGCGCCCGTTATGTCGACGTGGCCGTGATAGCGCCGATTCACCCTGCCCGGCACCGTACGCCGCTGTTGATCGCCGGGCCGCATGCGGAAGAGGTTTCGCCGCTGCTCCGTGAACTGGAGATGCAATTCACTGTCGTAGGCCGTGAAACCGGCTCTGCGGCAGCAATCAAGATGATCCGCAGCGTCATGATCAAGGGCATTGAGGCCCTGACGCTTGAATGCTTCCTCGCAGCGAGCAGGGCCGGCGTGCTGGAGGAAGTGACCGCATCGCTCAAAAACAACTACCCGACGCTCGATTGGACAAAAATCGCCGACTACAACCTTGAGCGCATGGCGAGCCACGGCGAGCGCCGGGCCGCTGAAATGGAGGAATCAGCGGCCACCCTGCGGGAGCTCGGCCTCGACCCGCTCATGGTCGACTCAACCGTCAGGCGCCAGCGTGAAATGGGCGCCATCGGCAAGCAGGAAAAAGTACGCGAAACATTGAAGTCGGGGCGCGCCGCAATGCTCGATGCCATCAGTGCCGTGACCAAAGGGCGGCATTAAAATGCTACGCCACATGAACACGCGTTCAGGTTTGTGTCGCACTTAACACCAAAATTCTTGTATTCGTCGCGTGTCACCTCTTACTATGTTCCGTCCAATGTCGGGAGGAATGACATGAAGATCAAAAATCTTGCCTACACTACGTTTGTTGCCGCGGCTGCCGTGGCAATCGTGATCGGTTCGGCTGTGCCCAGCGAGGCAGCCAAGAAAAAGACAGCTGCGGCCGCGCCACCTGCTCCGCAACCGGTGAGTTGCCTTGTGGCTGTCCCAGGATCCGTCTGTGCGACCAAGGGTGGCCAGAAGTTCACCTATTTCAACACTTGCTACGCGGCGAAAGATCAGGCGACGGCTGCCAAGTCGGGCGCCTGCAAGGAAGCCAAGGCAGGCGGTGGCAAGAAGAAAAAGAAGACCTGATCAACATTGCACCAATGCAGACGGGCCGCTGCATGCAGCGGCCCGTTCGTTTTTCGAAGAATCCCGAATTTATTTCTTGCGCGGCGGAATTTGCAGCAGCTCGGTAACCTGTTCTTTCGTTAGCGGTTGCTCAAGGAACTTCAGCTTCACCGCGTCGGCAATTGCGCCATCCAGGTCAGCAAATTTGTCCGTCTGGAGTGTTTCCTTCGGCTGGAATTTGTCCATGGATTCCTTCAGCAACTCGACCGGCTGATTCAGCTTCTTGGAATACATCTCGACCGCTTTGGGGTCGGAATACATCCAGTCCACTGTCTCCCGATAGGCATCCATGAAACGCATGATCGCATCGCGTTTGGTTTTCAGAGACTCAGCATTGACGATCAGCGTGCGCACCGTCTGTCCACGCAGCGACGGCACATCGCTGCCCTTTGCGACGATACGAATCTTGCCTTCCTTGATTTCCCGCAAACCGAACGGCGGCGCGGCCCAGCCGATATCGACCTGGCCGGACATCACTGCTGTAAGCGTCGCAGCCGGCCCCCCAGTCGCTGTCGGCTTCGCCTTCGCGCCGAGCTCGCTGACGAAAGCGACGACAATGTTGTTCGAACTGGAGCCATTCGTCGAATAGGCGATGGTCGTCTCCGGTGTAGCGTCTTTCAGGCTCTGAATCTTGGAATCTGCCTTGACGTACCAAAATAGATCACCCGTGCCGGTAAAAGCCGGCGCGAGGATGCGCACCGGTGCGCCTTTCGCGAACGCGCGCATCACACCGGCGGCGCCAACGCCCGCGCCGATATCGGCACTGCCCGAGATTACCGCCTGGATTGTTTCACCAGCGCCTTGCGTCCCGGTGTTCTCCAGCACGAGGCCATGTTTCTTGAATATGCCGGCATCCTGTCCGAGTGTCGGCGCCTGATTTTCCCAGTTATTAATTTGCCCGATGACCACCTTGAGTGTGTCGTCTGCCAAGGCGGAGCCGACACCCAGCACTAGCGCGACAACGAGGCCAGGCGCGCCAACGATACTCTTGAAGGTCCTCATGCGTTCCTCCCATCCACAATTTATGTTGTTTTGTCGCTCCCATCGTGGGCAGCATTCAACACCGGGAGCTGCCCGCGGGAAAGCCCAATTTGTCAGCGACGACGCTTCCTGGTGGCGCGCCTGGACCTGGTTTTAGTACGTGCCGGTTTGGCTTTCTTACTTGCCGGTTTATCAGCCTTGGCTGCGGCCGCACGAGCCTTGTTGGCAATGCGCATCGACCAGTATTCCCACGAGCGCATGAGGCCCGTTGTCTTGGCGCTGATCTGACCGGCCAACTTCGTTTCGCCCGGTGAAAGCGTCGCAATGTCCGAACCGATCGTTAGCGCACGCACCTGATACTCGGCGTTGCGCGCTGAATAGACTGAGCGGAAAACGCAGTCGCGCACGCTGGTGCCGGCAACGGTGACGCCGTGGCGCATCATCAGCACCATCCAATGCTTTCCGAGAGCACGCGCGAGAGAGGCGCCCTCCTCCGGCTTGACCACGAGCATGTTGGTGTCACCGAATTCGTCGCGTTGGTCCCAAAATGGCGGGCGAATGCCGCCCACCGCGCCGAGGTGAAAAATCGGCATGTAATCCGTGCCCGTCGCAAGCAACGGCATGAACGCCGGACAATGGTGATGACACACAGAGTTCACCTCCGGCCGCGCCTTGTAAATTTCTCCGTGGATCACCCGCTCGGAATACTGCCCGACGCCAGGATCGCGCAGTGGTTGCGAATTAATGTCGTATTCAATGAAGTCTTCGGCCGTTACCAGTTCGGGCGCTCGCGAGCGTGACAGCAGATAGCGATGGGGATTGTCGGGATGCCGCATGCTGACGTGGCCGAAGGCGTCAATGACACCCTCGTTCGCAACGATGTGGTTGGCGAGCGCGAGTTCGTGGCAGGCTTCGAGAAGCGTGTTGGACACTGACGTTTCCTCTTTATAGTGCAGATAGAATGACGTCCCGCATTATAGGACAAGGCCGCCGTTGGGCTAGCGTGGACGGAGCTTGACAGATCGCGGCAAGTGAGGACGCTTGCTGACATTATGGCACCGGTGGCACAAATCGTCATCGACCGCGTCAATCATCTCTACCGCCCTCCGCGCGGTCGGGAAGTGCTGGCGCTCGATCAGGTTTCACTCGATGTCGCCAACCGTGAATTTGTCGCTTTGCTCGGACCTTCCGGTTGCGGCAAGTCCACCCTGCTTTACCTGATCGGCGGCTTTTTGCCGGTCGAAACTGGTGCCATTCTGGTCGACGGCAAGAAAGTGACCGGTCCAGGCCCTGACCGCGGCATCGTTTTCCAGCATTTTGCGCTGTTTCCATGGAAGACCGTGCGCGGAAACATTCTTTACGGTCTGGAACGGCAAGGGATGCCGAAAGAAGAGCGCGAGAAGCGCGCTATGGATTTCATCGAACTGGTCGGCCTTTCCGGCTTCGAAGACAGCTACCCGTCGCAATTGTCGGGCGGCATGAAACAACGCACCGCAATTGCGCGCACCCTCGCCTTCGACCCCAAGATTCTGCTGATGGACGAACCATTCGGCGCTCTTGACGCGCAGACCCGCGGATTGATGCAGAGCGAGTTGCTGCGCATCTGGCAGCGCACGCCGAAAACAGTGATTTTCGTCACCCACGACGTGCAGGAAGCGGTCTACCTCGCCGACCGCGTCGCGGTTATGTCGGCGCGGCCTGGACGCATCAAGACCATCGTCGACACCAAGTTCGACAAGAACGATCCCGACATCTTCAAGAACAAATTTTTCGTCGAGAAAGTCGACGAAATCTGGAACCTGGTGAAAGACGAAGCCATCAAGGCGCAAGGCAAACGAGCATGACTCGCGACGGCGTGAGCCCATGAAACAGTCGTTGATCCGCTACCTGCCGCTTCTCCTGCTTGCCGCCGGCTGGGAACTGGCGGCGCGGCTGGAGCTCGTGTCGAGCACCGCGCTCCCACCCCTGTCCGATGTCATCGCCGCCTGGATCGACATGATCAAGGACGGCGAACTTGTCAGCAATGGCGCATCTTCGCTTTACCGAGCTGGTGTGGGACTGGCCCTATCGGTCATCGTCGGCACCCTTCTCGGCATCAGCATGGCCTGGTGGAAGCCGGTAAATGTGCTGGTCGCACCGCTGGTCGAAATTTTCTATCCGTTGCCGAAGTCCGCGCTCATCCCTGTGACCGTGATCTGGCTCGGATTCGGAGACGGTTCTAAAATTTTGCTGATCTTCCTCGGCTGCATGCTGCCGGTGACGATCGGCGCTTTCAACGGAGCGAGGTCGAGCGAACAAGTGCTGGTGTGGTCGGCACGAAGCATGGGCGCGAACCGCCTGCGTATGTTGTGGGACGTCGTGTTACCGAGCGCCATGCCGGAGCTGCTCAATGGCATTCGTACCGCACTTTCGCTCGCGTTTATCTTGCTGGTGTCGTCGGAATTGATCGTGGCGCAGAAGGGCTTCGGTTATCTGATCGGTTTTCTTGGCGCCAATGGTAGTTACGACGCCATGTATGCGGTCGTGTTCACTGTCTCATTCCTCGGGTTTGCCGCCGACCGTATCTACCAGACGTTCGTGAACCGGGTGCTGCTATGGCGGCAATAGACCAGGCCCCGTTATCACCGCCGGCCTTGCGCATTTTGCGGTCGACACTTTGGGCGGGGGCACGAATTATTTCCATCGTGCTGTTGCTGGCAGCGTGGGAACTGGTGGTGCGCAGTGGCATCGTCACCCCCTTCCAGTTACCGGCGTTGGGCAACGTGCTGGAGCGAATTTGGAACGATGCCGTGTCGGGCGACCTCGCCATCAACACCGCCGTTACGCTCTATCGCGCCATGGTTGGATTTTTCATCGCCGCGGCTGGTGGCATTGTCCTGGGAATGGCTATGTCCCGCAATGCGATAGCGCGGTGGTTTTTCGATCCCCTCATCTCGGTAGGCTTTCCGATGCCGAAGATCGCGTTTTTGCCGGTGGTGATCCTGTGGCTCGGCGTGTTCGACATCTCAAAAATCACGATGATCGTGTTCGATGCCATATTCCCCGTCGTGGCAGCAACCGTGATCGCCATTCAGGGCGTCGAGCGCGAGCTGATCTGGTCGGCGCGCAACATGGGAGCGCGTGAGCGCGAACTGCTCTGGCAAATCATACTGCCGGCAGCGCTCCCGACGATCATGACCGGTTTGCAGGTGGCATTGCCGCTCTCGCTGATCGTCGCGGTGGTGACCGAAATGCTGATGGGCGGCTACGGTCTTGGCGGCGCCATGATGACGGCATCGCGCTTTGCCAATTCCACAGGCGTGTTCGCCGGCATTGTCGAAATCGCCGTCGTCGGCTACGCGCTCGTCAAGGCGATGGCGCTGATCCGGCGCCGATTGTTGATCTGGCATCAGGAAGCGGCCGAACCTTACACACAATAGACTGTTGGATCGCCGTAGCTCGGTCGAACGACTGCACCCGGATCGAGACTCCGGAGAACCGCCGGCTCTCGCCGTCGTGAACGCGCGGCGCACAAACCCATTCCCGGATTCCATGTACCGGATCGTGGGTTTTCGACCCACCAGGCCGGACTTGCCAAAATCGGTTGGACCTCCGACAATCTTCGCCGTTCGCGACGAGAAGCTTGCCATAAAATACGCAAGCCCGGCGAAACTGGGAGGAAAACCATGCGCCTGCAAAAATTCGCACAGGCCGTTGCGTGCGTGCTCGGCCTGTTTGGCTTCAGCTCGGCCAACAGTGCCGAACCTGTAAAGATCCGTATGTCATGGGTGGCGCCGGTCGCGAACTGGGCGTCCATTGTTCTGGAAAAGAAGGATTTGGCGAAGCATCTGGGCAAGTCCTACATCCTTGAGCCGGTGCGCTACCAGGGCACGCCGCCGATGATCACGGCGATCGCCAACAACGAATTGGAAGTGTCCAATCTTGCCTATTCCTCACTTGCGATCGCAATCGAGAATGCGGGCCTGGATGACATCCGCGTCATCGCCGATGAATTCCAGGATGGGGTGCCCGGCTACTACACGCAGGAATATTTCGTCCGCAAAGACAGCGGCATCGACAAGGTCGAAGACCTCAAAGGCAAGGTGATCGGCACCAATGCCGGCGGCAGTGCCGTAGACGTCGCCATGCGCGCCATGTTGAGAAAGCATGGTCTCGAAGAAAAGCGCGACTACACAATGGTCGAGAGCCCTCTTCCCGCTATGCCTGCCGTGCTGCTGGAGAAAAAGGCTGACCTGATCCCGGCCGTGCTGCCCTTCGCCTTCAATCCGAAGCTGCGCGAAGAAGGTAAGGTTCTTTTCAAGCAAAACGAAGCGCTTGGCGTGACACAGATGATCGTATGGACGGCGCGCAAGTCGTTCATCGACAAGAACCGCGCCGCCATGGTCGATTTCATGGAAGACATGCTTCGCATCACACGGTGGTATATCGACCCGAAGAACCATGACGAGGTCGCCCAGATCGCGTCCAGGATCACTAAGGCGCCGCCCGAGCGTTTCGGGTGGCTTTTCACCAAGCAGGATACCTATCGCGATCCGGACCTGATGCCGAATCTCGAGGCCTTGCAGCGTAATGTCGACACGACGCGCGAGCTTGGCTTCGTGAAAAAGAAGATCGACATCAAGAAATATTCAGACCTGAGCCTTGTTCAGGAAGCTGCCAAGCGATTGAAATAGTCGTCCGAACTCTCGCTCAAGCGACAAGCCCCGGAAAATCTGCTTCCGGGGCTCGTTTTTCGTTAGCGTTCAATCAGATTCTCTTGAGCGGGATTGCGCCCAGAAAGTCCCGCTTGCCAACGTCCACGCCAAAATTCCGCACCACCGCATAGGCCGCGGTGAGATGGAAATAGAAGTTTGGCAGGACGAAGTGATTGAGATAGTCGCCACCCTTCATCTGACCCTTGTTCTGGCCAAGCGGGAAAGTGATCTCGCGTTCGGGCGCGGCATCAATCGCCTTGATGTCGAGCGTCTTTAGGTATGCAACCGTCTTCGCAACACGCTCTTTCAACTGGTCGACGGTCGTCTCGGTATCTTCGAATTTTGGAGGTTCTGTTCCAGCGAGCCGAGCAGACCCGTTTTTGGCCTGGTCGCAGGCCACCTGTACCTGACGACCGAGCGCGAACATATCCGGCGCCAGTCGCCAGCCGACCAACACCGACTGATCGATTTTCTTCGCCGCTGCATGAGCCGCCGCCTTGTCGAGCACAGCCGACAGGGCATTGAGACCGATCTCGAAGACCGGCAGGGAAGCCTGAGACATTGAAACGGGCATTGGGAGTCCTTGACGCTGAAATGTGATTGGGGGATGGCCAGCGCGGCGCACGATGCACGCGAAGAGCTCGCGGTTCAATCATTCTCGGTTGTGCGTGGTTCTAAAAATTGTGACGGCTGTTTTCGCGGACACACCGAAAAAATCCGAGCGATTGCCACGCGCTAAGTACGATTCTCGAATCGTTCCAATTATACATTGGAACGCATCTAAATGATTGATATTGCATGGCTTTCTGCAATCCCCTAGGAGGGCAATGGGGCAAGTGTAATCGCACATTCAGTGCGTGCGCAGAAAAAATTGCCGACTGGCGAAGGTGGAGAGATGCGTCACGGGGCAGCAGGCCGGCACATTCCAATGTTGCTGGCGACGACATTTCTGGTGGCCGGCTGGGACGCCGGAGTGATGCGGGTAGCCGCGCAGGATCAGCCGCCACCCGCGGCCGCGAGCGACGCGAACGCCCAGGCCATCACACTCGACACCATCAGTGTTCAGGGCGATTCCGGCCGAACGGATGGCTACCTCGCACCCAGTACTTCGGTCGCGACCAAAACCAACACTCCGCTGATCAATATTCCGCAGTCGATCACCGTCGTGACAAAGGATTTCATCAGAGATCAGGGCTTTTCTTCACTCACTGATGTCACACGCTATGTTCCGGGCGTTGCAATTCACCAGGGTGAAGGAAATCGCGACGAGCTCGTTATTCGCGGCGTCGATTCAAGCGCGAACTTCTTTGTCAACGGTTTTCGCGACGACGTTCAATATTTTCGCGATCTCTACAACGCCCAGAGCGTCGAGATTCTGAAGGGACCGAGCGCCCTGACCTTCGGCCGTGGCGCGGGCGGCGGACTTCTCAACCGCACGCTTAAAGAAGCCGACGGCACGAGAGTCTACGAGGTGACAGGACAAACCGGATCTTACTGGGATCGGCGCGTCACAGTCGATGCCGGCCAGGCGGTCAACGACAACTTCGCCGCACGTATTAATTTGATGTATGAAGGAAGCAACACGTTCCGCGACTACGGCTGGCTTGAACGCTGGGGGGTCAACCCAACCTTGACCTACAAGCTCAGCGACAGCACCAAAATCAGACTGAGCTACGAGTATTACCAGGACGAGCGCGTAGCCGATCGCGGCAACCCTTCTCAGGGCCTCAGCGCAGTCGCGCCATCATCGACGCGTTTCAATCCGGCCAGCCCATTTGCGCCGGGTGGCGATCTGACTGCGTTTTTCGGCAGCCCCGACCTGAACCGCGCCAAAGCCACCGTGCAACAGACGATGGCATTTATCGACCACGACTTCGGAAACGGACTAACGGCACGAAACTCGACGATGTTCGCGCAGTATCGGAAGTTTTATCAAAACATCTATCCAGGAAACGGTCCACTGTCAGGCGCAGTCAATCCTGCCCAGACCTCGTTTAACCGTGCCGCATATAACAATACGACCAATCGCGACAATATTTTTAACCAGACGGACTTCATCTATAAAGTGTTCACCGGGCCGGTCTTCCATACGCTCGCGTTCGGAGGTGAGTTTGGCCAACAGTCGGGAATATCCCTGCGTAACACCGGGATCTTTCCGACCGGCACCAACACAATCGTCGCCAACCCGTTTGCGCCGACGTACTTCGGTTCTGTCAACTTCATCCATCAATTCCCCGGCGCCCTGTCGCCCGGCGTATCCGCGGCTGACGCCAACAGCGATTACACCCTCTACACAACGTCGGCTTACGCCCGAGACACGATCGAAATTACGCGCTGGCTCCAGATCATTGCCGGGGCGCGCTTCGACCGCTTTGATGAGTCGGCATTGGACAAGAACACCAATACCAACCGGAGCCTCGTTAATAACACGGTATCCCCGCAAGCCGCGGTTATTGTAAAGCCGATCGAAAATCTGTCGTTCTATTATGCCTACAGCGTCTCGTATCTGCCCGCAGCCGGCGACCAGTTCAGTACTTTGAGTAACGGCACCATAATTCTCGCGCCTCAGAAGTTTGTAAACAACGAGGTCGGCGCCAAATGGAATATCAACCCCAAACTGCTGTTTACTGCCGCGGTGTATGATCTCAATCGTTACAATGTACCTCTGCCTGACCCCAACAATGCGGGATTTTTCATTCTGTCCGGCAGCAACCGAATCCAGGGCTTCGAGACAACGCTCACCGGCTATGTCACACCTGACTGGCAGTCCACCCTCGGCTACGCGTACACCGACGCGCGTGTGACGAGCGCCACATCGACGACGATCGTGCCAGGCAACCGCATACAGCTTGTTCCGCTCAATCAATTTTCATGGTGGAATAAATACCAGTTTACTCCGGTTTGGAGCGCAGCAGTTGGGGCAATTTACTTCTCTGATTCGTTCGCTTCATCGGACGACAGCGTAAAATTGCCAGGCTTCGTTCGCTTCGATGCCGCGGTTTATGCGAAGATAAACGAGACGTGGAGAGCTCAGATCAACGTCGAAAATATCTTCAACAAGGGCTACTGGGCCTCCGCGGATGGCAATAACAACCTGTCGCCGGGGCAGCCGCGGACAGTCAGAGTCACAGCGATCGCCAAGTTTTAGTCGGGAATGCCCAAATCTGGACGAGGTTCCTGCTTGGCTGCAATTTCAGCAATGGCCGGATTTTGAAATTGGCATAGTGGCGCAAACAGACGGTCTCTTGTTTGGAATAACTCAAATCTGACGTCTTATTGGTCTTTTCTTTTCGGCAAACCGCGTGTTGCTGCTATAGCTCCGGCCACGGAGAGGTACCCATGGTTCGCTTGCGTGCGGCAAAATTTCATTTCCACCGGCGGCCGCTTTTGGCGGCGTTGCTTGCCATTGGTCTCGTGTTGCCCGCCCCGGCGTGGCCGCAAACTCAGCCCGCAGACCCAGCCGCTTCTCCTGCACCGGCCACGAGCGTGCCGACGTCAACGGCCGCAACTGCGCCGACAGCACCAAGTGTGAACGCACCGGCGAGCGCTGCACCGACGGTACCTGCCCAGCCGCCGGAGTCCGCTTCACCGGTCGCTCCGACGCTGCCGGCAACCGGCGCCATGCTCTCGTTGCCGCGCGACCTGTCGCCGTGGGGCATGTTCATGGCGGCCGACATCGTCGTCAAAACTGTCATGGTGGGGCTCGCCTTCGCTTCGGTTCTGACCTGGACCATCTGGTTTGCCAAGGCCATCGAACTGCTGATGGTCCGCCGGCGGATGCAGGCCACGATCGAAGCGCTCAGTCAGGCACGTTCCTGGAACGAAGCCACTTCACGCATAAAGGGCCCCGATAGCGAGTCGGCCGCCCTCGTCCGTGCCGCCGATGCCGAGCTACGATTGTCCGCAGATGCACTCTCGCCATCCGGCGTAAAGGAGCGCATTGCCTCGCGTCTTGAGCGCATTGAGGCCGCCGCCGGCCGAAAGATGATCCGCGGCACGGGCATTCTGGCAACCATTGGCGCCACCGCACCGTTTGTCGGACTGTTCGGCACGGTTTGGGGCATCATGAATAGCTTTATCGGCATCTCGAAACAGCACACCACCAATCTCGCCGTCGTCGCGCCCGGTATCGCCGAGGCGCTGCTTGCCACCGCGCTTGGCCTCGTGGCAGCGATCCCGGCAGTGGTGATGTACAACCTGTTCTCGCGCTGGATTGCAGGTTATCGCGCGCTGCACGCTGATGCTTCCGCCGAGATCCTGCGGATTATCAGTCGCGACCTCGATCGTGGGACTTTTGAGCATCGCTCTACCGATCGGCGGCGCGCGGTAGCGGCGGAGTAACCATTATGAGTGTGCGTCTCGATCACGGCGACGAGACTTTGAGCGAGGTCCACGAAATCAATGTCACGCCGTTCATCGACGTGATTTTGGTTCTGTTGATTATTTTCATGATTGCGGCGCCGCTCGCGACCGTCGACATTTCGGTGGATCTGCCGGCCGCCAATGCCGAACGGACACCGCGGCCCGATAAGCCGCTGTTTCTTACACTCAAATCCGATTTGAGCGTTTCGCTGGAGGAAAACACGGTCCAGCGAAGCGCACTTGCCAGCGCTCTCGATCAGGCGACCACTGGCGATAAGCAGCAACGCGTCTTTCTGCGCGCCGACAGGACCGTGCCCTATGGCGAGTTGATGAGCCTGATGAACGATTTGCGAAGCGCCGGATATCTGCACGTGGCTTTGGTCGGGCTTGAAGCGGAAAAGCAATGAACGCGACCGGTGTCACGCAGCCGATGCGGCTCTGGCCAGAGAGTGCGCGCTGGGCCGTATGCTTTATGCTCGCGGTCGCGTTCCATGTCGCCGGTGCTGCCGCTCTGCTGGCGCGTTGGAACAACAACGATGATCTGGTTGCCAATGCGCCGGTGATTACAATCGAACTCGCGGCCCTGCCGGTGGCCCCCGAAACCACACCGAACGAAATCCCGCCGGGACCGCAGCAGCAGGAAGCCGAGCCGGAACCCGAGCCCGAAAAGCCGCTTGAAAAGAAACTGGAGTTGCCGCCGGATCCGAAGGCTGAGCCGTTGCAGGCCGTTATACCGCCGCCCAAAGTCGAGAAGCCGCCCGAGAAAAAGCCCAAGCAGAAGCACGCAAGCCTTCCGAGCGCGCCCAGCTCTGCCGAGACAAGATCTGAACGCGCGGCGGCACCAATGCCCGGGGCCAATTCGCACAACCCGAATGCAGTGCCGAACTGGAAGTCGCAGTTGATGGCCCAGCTCGAGCGCAACAAGCGCTATCCGTCCGAGGCGCAATCACGCGGTGAGCAGGGTGTTGCGCAACTTGCATTCAGCGTTGACCGCGGTGGTGGCGTACATAATGCACGCATCGTGCGGAGCTCGGGATCGAGTGCGCTCGATCAAGCAACCCTGGCGATGGTCGGACGCGCGGCACCGCTGCCACCGCCTCCGCCTGAAATTACGGGTAGCCAAATTCCGATCTCGGTGCCGATCCGCTACAGCGTGCGGTAACCGGCGTCAGCCGGCTTTCTGGTCCGCAGATGCCGCGCTTGCTCGGACGACGGCTCGTTCTCCGAGTGCATGTCCCAACATCACCAGCACCGGACCCGGTAGATTCGCTTCCGCAACCCTCAAGGGAAGTTCGCTGATCGGTGCTGTGACGACAGCTTGGTCGGGCCGCGTGGCGCGGGCAATTGCCAGTGCCGGCGTCTGTGGATCGAGACCTTCGGCGGTTGCTCTCGTGACCAGAGCTGCGAGCGTACGCGTTGGCATATAGATCGCTGTCGTGGTCGTCGGATCGGCAAAGCTTTGCCAGTCAAGATCGCCAGGCAGTGCGCCCTCGCTGGCATGGCCTGTGACATATTGCACCCGGCGTGCGCGCTTGCGGTCGGTGAGCGGAAGGCCAAGCTTGGCCGCAGCGCCTTGCGCGGCGGTGATACCGGGCACCACGTCGACCGCGATGTTCGCCTCCTCGCATGCGGCGATTTCCTCGGCGGCGCGGCCAAAAATGAGGGGATCGCCGCCCTTGAGGCGGACCACGCGTTTGCCCTGCCGGGCGAGGCCCACCATCAAGGCATTGATGTCTTCCTGCTTGCAGGAAGGCTCGAAGCCGGTCTTACCCACGAGCATTTTTTTTGCTTCGCGGCGAGCAAAATCGAGCACCTCGCGAGAAACCAGATCGTCGAACAGGATCACGTCGGCTGACTGCAGCGCGCGGACGGCGCGCAAGGTCAGCAATTCGGGGTCCCCCGGTCCGGCTCCAACCAGTGTTACCGATCCGTTTTCGACCGTTGTCCCAAGCCCCTTCACCTCAGCAATGAAGCTCTCGAAATCGGTCTGACCTGGTTCGTGGTTAGGGTCGGTGACGGCCTGCGCGGTGAACAAATGCCAGAACTTGCGCCGCCCGGAAAATGACAGCCCTGACGCTTTCACCGCACTGCGCCAACGCGCCGCGGCAGCGGCCCAGCCGGCAAATCCGTTGGGCAGAAGAGCTTCGAGCTTGGCGCGGATTGCCTGCGCGAAGACCGGCGCAGCACCATCGGTGGAAATTCCGATCACCAGTGGTGAACGATTGACGATCGCGCCGAACGAAAAATCGCAGAACGCCGGCTTGTCGATGACATTGACCGGGACGCCGGCGGCGCGCGCAGCCGACGCAAATTCGGCAGCGCCTTCGTCGTCCTCAAATGCGCCGACGGCAACGGCGGCATTCTCAAGATCGTCAGGAGACCACGCGTAGTGATTGATGACGATCGCGCCGCGCGGTGAATTTGCGGCCAGCTCCCGCAGCTCATCACATATTTCGGTCGCATAGACGTCAACGCGTGTGCCCGAAGCCGACAGCAGTTCCGCCTTCCATGCTGCCGCCGGACTTCCGCCCGCCACCATCGCCCGCTTCCCGTCAAGCGACAGGAATACAGGAAGCCGCGCCAGCGCACCCATGCGCGCGGGCTTTGCGTCTGACGGAGTTCGATGCTCGTTCACCGACATGGCCCCTTAATACACGTCGACCTGATAGCGGTCATTCTTTTTCAGATCGGCAACATAGCGCGCTGCGTCTTCCGGGCTGCCTTTACCGTGTTCGGCAATGACGTCTGTCAGAGCGCGTTCGACGTCTTTCGCCATGCGCAAAGCATCTCCGCACACATATATGTGCGCGCCACGCTCAAGCCAGGCCCAGAGATCCCGTCCGTCATCACGCATGCGATTCTGGACGTAGATTTTCTCGTCGCCGTCGCGCGACCAGGCCAGCGTCAGACGGGTGAGATGGCCCGACTTGCGCATGCCCTTGAGTTCTTCCTCGTAGAAGAAATCGTAGTCGCTGCGCTGGTGTCCGAAATACAACCAGTTCGGGCCGGGCGCATTGGTCGCAAGCCGCTCCTGCAGAAACGCGCGGAACGGCGCGATGCCGGTGCCGGGTCCGATCATGATGATCGGCTTGTTCGGATCGGCCGGCAATGCGAAATGCTGCGCCTTCTGCACGTAGACGCGCACCTTTTGGCCCGGCTCGATACGGCCCGCGAGGAAAGTCGAGGCGACTCCGAGACGGGTGCGCTCGTTGATCTCGTAGCGCACCGCGTCGACCGTGAGGGACACGCGACCCGCATCTATCTTGGGCGAGGACGAGATCGAGTAGACGCGCGGCTGCAGGGGGTCGAGCGCTTCAACGAAGGCTTCCGGATCCGGCCTGATCCCCTCGAATTTCTTCAGGGCCGCCAGCACGTCGAGCGTGGCGGCATCGCCGTCGGGATCCTGCCCGGAGGCGAGCGCCTTTGCTGTCTTGCGCCGGTCTCCGCCGGTCAAAAAGGAAATGAGCTGGAACAGCATGTCGGGCGCAGGCGACAGTGACACGCCATCGCTCAGCGTTTCACGCAGCGTGCGCCCGCCGATCGGGAAATCAGGCGGCGCGTCCAGCGCCGCAATCACCGCATCAACCAGACCGGGATCGTTTATCGGATAGATTCCGAGTGAGTCACCGACCTCATAGGCAAGCTCTTCGAGACCGAGCTCGATGTGCCATGTCTCCTTCTGCGAACCGTCCTTGTTGAGACGGCAGCGTTGCGCGAGGGTCGCGACGACCGGATTGTCCCGCGAATAGCCGAGCTTGGCCGGTGGCGCGACGGCAGTTTTTTCGACCGGCGGCGCGGCACCCGACGCCTCGAGCTCGCGGAAAAGGTCCTTGAGCATGCGGGCGGTTTCCTTGCCGCCTGGCACGCACAGATTCAGACGTCCTTCCTTCTTGACGAAGATCGCGTCCGAATAGTCTTTGCAGTTGTAGCCGCACTGCCCGCAATCCTGTTGCGCCATCGCTGCCATCATGCGGCGGGACAGTGGCTTGCCCTCGGCAAGCTTCATGCGGTCGACGAGCGGCATCGCCGGATCGTGCCAGGGGGCGCCGTCATCAACTTCGGCCGTCGGAGCCAGCGCGACACCGGGTACAAGCTGCGCGACCTCCTGCGCCGTCAGTGGCGTCACACCTTCCGTCAAACCATAAAGCCCGGCGAACAGGCCGTTCAGCCAGGCACGCTGCTCAGGGGAGAATGGTGCATTTTCCGGAAGAAAGGACGGGATCGGCGGGCGTGGCGTGATGCTCATGCAGCCTCCGCGGCGAATACCCTGAGCGCGTCGACGTCGTGCCGGCGCGCGAATTCGATGAAGCTTTCCTGTGGCGAAGCACGGTGTGCGAGATAGGCTTTCAGGATGCGTTCGATCCTGTGCGGGGCGTCCTCGGCCTTCACGTCGCGGTAAAGTTCGCGCCCGAGCGCCGCGTCGGGTCCGAAGCCGCCGCCGACGAGGATGTGATATCCCTCGACCGGATCGGCATCCTCGTTGTCCTGTACCTTGCAGGCCAGAAGGCCGATTTCCGCCACGAAATGCTGCGCGCAGGAATGATGGCAGCCGGTCAGGTGGATGTTGACCGGTGTGTCCAGAGAAATGCGTGTTTCGCACCAGCGTGCGATCTCTTCAGCGTGCCGCTTGGTATTTGAAGCGGCGAATTTGCAGCCGGTATTGCCGGTGCAGGCAACGAGACCGGAGCGCAGCGCATTCGCTTCGACGGCAAGGCCAAGCCCTTCAATGCGCTGTCGCGCATCTTCGAGCCTGTCGGTCGGCACGCCGGAAATCAGGAGATTTTGCCAGACCGTAAGACGGATATCGCCGTCGCCGAACTCGCGCGCGATATCGGCGAGCCCCCGCATCTGCACAACGCCGAGATAGCCGACCGGCACCACCACGCCGATCCAGTGCAGCCCTTCCTGCTTCTGCGCGTGGATGCCGATATGAGCGGTACGTGAGAACCGTGGCCGTGGAGAGAGGGCGCCAGGCACGGCCCGGTCGAGCTCGCGGCCGAGCTTCTCCTCCACGAGAGCAAGGAATTTCTCAACGCCCATCTTCTCGAGCACATATTTGAGTCGCGCTTTGGTGCGGTCAGTGCGATTGCCGTGATCAATGAAGACCCGCACCACCGCGTCGGCCACCAACGTCGCCTCCGCCGGCCTGACGATGACACCGGTGTCGCCGGCAAAACTATGGTGGCCGGTCAGCCCGCCGAGGCAAAGACGAAACTGGACTCCAGGCTCGAGCCCGAAGCCTTCGTTCACCTGCACCGCCTGGAAGCCGATGTCGTTGGTGTCTTCCAGAACCGGTATCAGTCCGGCACCATCGAACCCGACGTTGAATTTGCGCGGCAGCCCGTAGAGCGAGCGGTCGTTGAGAATATGGAAGTGCCATTCCCGCGCGTAAGGACGCGTGTCGATCAGTTCCTGCGGATCGATGCCGGCGGTCGGCGTGCCCGTGACATTGCGGATATTGTCGGCACCTGAGCCGCGCGAGCAGAGGCCGAGATCCTGGATCGCTTCGATCATGGCAACGGAATTCTTCGCTTCGATCTCGCGGATCTGGATATTCGCGCGCGTGGTGACGTGCGCGTAGCCGCCGCCGTATCGCTCGGCGAGGCCGGCGAGCCCCCCAAGCTGCGCGGACTTCAGAATGCCGTTCGGCAGTCTCAAACGGCACATGTAGGAATTCTGGTTGGGCGCGGCGTAGAACAGCCCGAAGTAGCGCCAGCGGAAATTATCCGCCGGCTTCGGATACTCGTTTTTTGCGGCGTGCGCCTTCAGGCGCTCGTAAGTATCGAAGGGATGCTCGTCGCGCTTGAACGTCTCCGGATCCGACAATTTGCCGCCTGCGGCAACGATACGATCCTGCGCCTTGCGGGCAGCGGCCTCGGGACCGATCGCTTCTTTCGACGCGGGCGATGCGTCCGAACCAGGCGCGGCGATCCCCTTCGTCGTCTTGGCGATCTGCAGTCCTGCGACAAACCCTTCGAGATATCGCTTTTGTTCGGCCTCGAAGTCGCCAGACGTTGTTTCGCCTGCCGACCTGGTCGTAGTCCCGGCTTCAGTGGTCATCCGTTCGGCACCTGCACAGTCTCTCCGCCTGCTATCTCAGCAATGACCGTGCCAGACGATAACGAACTGATATCAAATGATATTTTTGAGGTTCAGAACATCGCTGCCCGGTAATTAGCCGATAGCGGCGCGATTTTGTGCACTGCAACTAAGATGGGCAGAGGGCCCGCTGTTGTGAGCCCAACGAGGTGCCGGCGTATCCATGCACTGCGGCCCATTTTCGCGCTGAAAGCGCAGAAGGGACGCGCAAGCGCGGGGTCATCAGCAGTTGGCATGTCAATTGCTCAAAAGCGATTGAGAAACTGCAACCGACCAAAAGGAGAGCGCTCCCGTGTCTTATCTCGTCCCTTCGGAATTCGTCACCAAGATGATTGACGCCGGTGAGTCAAAAATCTTCATGTCGACAAGAGACACGCTCGTGCGCGCCTACATGGCCGGCGCGATTCTGGCATTGGCGGCATGGTTCGCGATCACGATCAACGTGAACACCGGCCAGCCGCTGGTCGGCGCACTTCTGTTTCCGGTCGGATTTTCCATGCTGATCCTGCTGGGCTTCGATCTGCTGACGGGTGTGTTCGTGCTCTGTCCCCTGGCCTGGCTCGACAATCGGCCGGGCGTGACGATCAAAGGAATTTTGAGAAATTGGGGTCTCGTTTTTGTCGGCAACTTTTGCGGCGCTCTCACGACAGCCTTTTTGATGGCATTCGTAACAACGTACGGATTCACACAGGCGCCCGATAAGGTCGGCACGGTCATTGGAAACATCGGCGAAGCCCGGACTCTCGGCTATGCAGCCCACGGAGCAGCCGGCATGGCAACGTTGTTCCTCCGCGGCGTATTGTGCAACTGGATGGTTTCGACCGGCGTCGTCGGTGCCATGATATCGACGTCAGTGACGGGCAAGGTCATCGCCATGTGGATGCCCATCCTGGTCTTCTTCTACATGGTCTTTGAGCATTCCGTGGTGAACATGTTCCTGTTCCCGTCCGGGCTGATGCTCCACGCGCCGTTCTCGATCGCGGATTATTTCATCTGGAACGAGATTCCGACCGTACTCGGCAATCTGGTGGGCGGCCTGTCCTTCACCGGCCTCACCCTCTACGCCACGCACGTGCGGACCGCTCCCAAGCGCGCCGCCGCGCTCAAGCGCGTCGCGTGATGCAATTTGCTATCGTGGAGCCCCAACCCGAAAGGGTTGAGGCTCTTTTCTTTGGTCCGCCGATGCCAAGCCAGCTCACAATATCGATCGGGCAGTATTCCGACAAAGGCCGCAAGGATACCAATCAGGATTTTCACGGCGCGCTGATTCCGGAAGAGCCTCTCCTGAGCCTGAAGGGCATCGCCATTGTCCTGGCGGACGGTATCAGCACCAGCGAGGTCAGCGGCGTCGCCAGCGAATCGGCAGTTAAAAGCTTTCTGACGGACTACTATTGCACGTCGGACTCATGGTCCGTCAAAACATCGGCGCAGCGCGTCATCGCCGCGACAAACTCATGGCTGCACGCGCAAACGCGCCAGAGCCAATACCTTTACGACAAGGACCGCGGCTACGTGTGCACGCTCAGTGCCATGGTCATCAAGTCGACGACGGCGCACATCTTCCATATCGGCGATGCCCGCATCTACCGCGTCGCCGGGCACAACCTCGAACAGCTGACCGAGGATCACCGGGTCATCGTCTCGTCCCAGCAGAGCTATCTTGGGCGCGCCCTAGGCATCAATCCCCAGATCGAGATCGACTATCGTGCCGTCACCGTCGAAAAAGGTGACCTTTTCCTGTTTGCGACCGACGGCGTTTACGAGCATGTCAGCGGTCGATTTATCGCCGAGACAATCGAGAAAAATGCGGGCGACCTGGATGGCGCGGCAAGAACGATCGTCGCAGAAGCCAAGCGCCAGGGCAGCCCCGACAATCTGACGGTCCAGATCGTGAGGATCGACGCTCTGCCTGATACCGAGAGCAGCGAGATCATCAGGCAGGCGTCGGAGTTGCCATGCCCTCCTTTGCCGGAGCCCAGAACGGTGCTGGACCGCTACCGGATCGTGAGGGAGATCCACGGCAGCAGCCGGAGCCACATCTACCTGGCGGTCGACACTGCGGATAGCGCGATGGTTGCCGTCAAGATTCCGTCAATCGACCTGCGCGGCGACCCTGCGTATCTGCAACGGTTCATGATGGAGGAGTGGGTGGCCCGGCGCGTCAACAGCGCTCACGTCCTGAAGGCCTCCATCCAATCAAGACGGCAAAACTACCTCTACGTCGTGACGGAATTCGTCGACGGGCAGACCCTGACCCAGTGGATGATCGACAATCCCAACCCGGACCTGGAAACGGTGCGCGGGATTGTCGAACAGATCGCCAAAGGGCTGCAGGCATTCCACCGGCTGGAGATGCTGCACCAGGACCTGCGGCCCAACAACATCATGATCGACAGGACCGGGACGGCGAAGATCATCGATTTCGGCTCGGTGAGAATCGCGGGCATCACGGACGACGCAGGCGGCCCCCACGAAATCCTGGGAACGGCCCAGTACACCGCCCCCGAATATTTCCTCGGCGAGGGTGGATCCCAGCGTTCCGACATCTTCTCGCTTGGAGTCATCGCCTATCAGATGCTGACCGGCCAGCTGCCATATGGCGCCGGGGTCGCCAGAACAAGGACGAAAGCCCAGCAAAAAAAATTAAGATACAAATCTGCCCTGAGCGACAGCCGCGAGCTCCCGGCATGGGTCGACGGCGCGCTGAAGAAAGCCGTGCATCCTGATCCGTATCAACGCTATGACGAGCTGTCCGAGTTCGTTTTCGACCTTCGTCATCCCAACAGGAAATTTGTCGGGTCGGCGGCGAAGCCGCTCATCGAGCGCGATCCGTTGCTTTTCTGGAAATGCCTGTCCGCGATCCTATTCGTTGCTGTTCTGATCATCTCGGCCCTGCTCGTCGTGCAGACGGGCTGGCACTAGGGCGGCGAAAGCTTACTGCGGCGTGTATGGTCTGACGTTTGCGTGGAAGTCGGCGCCGTTGCCACTCGCGGCGATGTGGCCGGACCGGATGACAAAATCGCCAAAGCGCTCGCCATTCTGCCGCCCCGAGACGTAAGCCGCAAACAACGGCTCGAGCGCAGCCACGATCCCCGCGTGATCGAGATCCTCGGCGTAGAGCTTGTTCATGCGCGAGCCGTCGAAAGCCGCACCGAGATAGAGGTTGTAACGTCCCGGTCCTTTGCCGACCAAGCCAATCTCAGCAAGGTAGGGCCGCGCGCAGCCATTGGGGCAACCCGTCATGCGAATGACGATATCGTCCGCGGAAAGCCCGTGCGCTGCGAGTTGTTCGTCGAGGGCCGTCAGCAAATCGGGCAAATAGCGCTCGCTTTCGGCAAGGGCTAACCCGCAAGTCGGCAGCGCAACACACGCCATTGAATTGCGCCGCAAGCCTGACCAGGGCGCAAGCAAACCCGCTTCGCGCACGATGCGCTCGATCTCCGCTTGCTGGCTCGTTGGCACGTTCGCAATGACCAAATTCTGGTTTGGCGTGATGCGGAACTCGCCGTCGTGCATCTGAGCGATGGAGCGCAATGCTGTTTGCTGAGCGGCACCACCCACATCGTGGACGCGGCCGTTCTGTACGAAGAGTGTCAGGTGGCTGCGTCCCTCGCTCCCCTCGCTCCAGCCGTACCGGTCACCGGTCGACGTGAACGTGAAGGGCTTCGGCGGCGCGAGTTTAACATCGGCGCGGCGCTCCACCTCGGCACGAAAAGCGTCGAGACCGCGATCCTCGATCGTGTACTTGAGCCGTGCGTGCTTACGACTCTTGCGGTCGCCCCAGTCGCGCTGCACGGTGACGACGGCCTCGGCGATTTTGACGGCATCCGCGGTTTCGCAAAAACCCATGACGTCAGCGGTGCGCGGATAGGTATCGAGCTCACCATGGGTCATTCCCATGCCGCCACCCACCGTCACATTCCAGCCGATGATATTGGCGGCACCGTCCGCAATGGCGATGTAGCCGAGATCGTGCGCAAACACGTCGACATCGTTCGACGGCGGCACCGCGACCACGACCTTGAATTTCCGCGGCAGATAAGTCTTGCCATAGATCGGCTCGACAACTTCCCCCTCGCCGCCCGCGATCCGCTCGCCATCGAGCCAGATTTCCCGGTAGGCGGGGGTGTGCGGCAACAAGTGGTCGGATACGGAGCGCGCCAGCTCAATCGCGACGGCGTGCGCGCGCGACTGCTCCGGAAGGACGTTGCACATGACGTTGCGGTTAATGTCACCACAGGCCGCGATGGAATTGAGCAGAACCGTGTCGATCGCTTTCAGTGTCGCTTTCAGGTTCGACTTGATGACGCCATGAAGCTGTACAGTCTGCCGCGTGGTCAGCCGCATGGTGCCGTTGCCGTAAACCCGGGAAACCTCATCGAGCGCGAGCCATTGTTGCGGTGTCAGCACGCCCCCCGGAATTCGCACGCGGATCATGAAGGCAAACGCCTTCTCCATTTTCTTGCGCGTGCGCTCCGGCCGCAGATCGCGGTCGTCCTGCAGATACATGCCATGGAACTTCACCAGCTGCTGGTCATCCTCGACAATTCCGCCGGTGATTTCCTCACGCAGCCCTTCGGCGAGCGTCCCCCGCAGGTAGTCGCTCGCTTCCTTGATGCGCTCGTTGCGCGAGACATCGTCGGTCATTGTTTTACCCGTGGAACACGCGCGTAAACGCGCTTATGGGCCGTCCAAATGCAGGATCAATACGTATCCTGCAGATAGCGCTTTTCGCGCTCCAGTGTCACCACCGCCTGCTCGGCCGCCTCGGGGGACAGAGCCTTTACGTCCGCATAGGCACGCACCAGCGCGGCACGAACGTCCTTCGCCATCGCTTTGGCGTCACCGCAGACATAGAAAAGCGCACCGCCGTCGAGCCATTCGATCAGCTCGGCGCGCCGGTCCCACAGCTTGTGCTGGACATAGATCTTCTCCGGCGTATCGCGGGAGAACGCGACATCCATGCGCGTGAGTGCACCGTCTTTCAGGGCATCCTGCCAGTCCAGCTGATAGAGGAAGTCGTGCGTGAAATGCCGGTCGCCAAAGAACAGCCAGCTGCGGCCCGTGGCCTCCGTGGCCCGGCGTTCCTGGACGAAAGCGCGGAACGGTGCGACGCCTGTGCCGGGACCCACCATGATGATATCCTTATCAGGCGCCGGCAGCGCGAAATGCTTGTTCGGCTTCACCTTTACGCGCACGCGGTCGCCGCGCTTGAGCCGCTCGGCCACGTAGCTCGACGCGACGCCCTTGCGCGCGCGGCCATGGCTTTCGTAACGCACCGCCGAAATCAGCAGATGCGCCTCATCGCCGACTTCGCGCCGTGAGGAGGCAATCGAGTAGGCGCGCGGCGCAAGCGGCCGCGTCAGCGCGCGCAGTTTCTCGGCATCGAGCGCGATCGGAAACGTCGCGATGAGATCGATGAGCTGACGGCCAACGATCCATTCCTTTGCCTGGCCCTCGTCGAGCAAGGTCCTGACGTATTGGTGGCCGGTCGACGACGCATAAGTCTCGACGGTCTTGAGCGAAAGCGTGGTCACATCGCGTGACTTGATGAACTCTGCGCGCAGCTTTTCATCCCCGGAAAGGCCGGCAGCCCTGAGCAAGTCGTCCACATAGGCCGGATCGTTTTCTGGATAGAGGTCGAGCGAATCTCCCGGCTCGTAAGCGGGCGCACCACCTTCGAAGCTGAGCGCGAGATGGATGGTCTCCTTGTCTGACCGCGAGGAGTTGAGGTCGACGTACTCGATGATCTCGGCTTCGACCACATCGTTGTTCAGCGCGAGGGCGGGCTTGGCGCCGAAATCGACCTCGATCACGCGACCGCCTGCATTCGGAGGCGCCAGCGCCTTCACGGCGTCGCCGATCCAGCGGCCGGCAGGCTCGGCAAAATCGAGATCGCAATCGACGCGATCGACGATGCGCTTGCCACCGAGGGCGGCCAGCCGCTCATCGATCTTCTTGCCGATCGCGCAGAATTCCGCATAAGCGGTGTCGCCGAGCGCGAGCACACCGAATTCGACGCCCTCAAGACGCGGTGCGCCCTCGCCCATCAACTCGTTATAGGCACGTATCGCCCGCGCCGGCGGTTCGCCCTCGCCCCAGGTGGCGGCGATGAAGACGAGTCGCTTGGCGGTCGTGAGCGCCGACAGGTCGAGATCGGCCATGTCGATGATCGTTGGCTTGAGACCATTCTTGCGCGCCGACTTGGCGAGATCGCCGGCAAGCTTCTCCGAATTGCCTGACTCGCTCGCATAAACGATCGTCAGCGGCTCGGCCGGACGCGCAGGCGCGGCCGGTTGCGGCGCAACGGCACCTGCCGCTGCGGCATCAAGACCTGCGAGGAACCCGGCAAGCCACGCCCGCTGGTTGGCGCTGGCAGGGCCGACCACGCGGTTGAGGAGATCGATCTCCTCTTCGGCGAACGGCGCGGTCTTCGGAATTGGCGACATTTCCATTCTCATTTCTCGGCGGCGCGACAGGCGCCGTCGTATTGCAGGGCGTCAGATCGACGCCGGGAACAGGTGGTTGACGATGGCGAGGATGACGAGCAGCCCCACCCCGATGCCGAGGCTCCAGCCGATCAGCTTCTTCTCGATCGGCAGAAGCGGCTCGACCTCCGCTTTGCGAAATTCCTCGCCGACATTCACTTGCGACATTGTTTGCTCCTTGCCTTAGCTGGCCAACGGCGGCTTCACGCCGCTGAAGAACAGCCAGGAAATCAAAAGACCGACCCAGATCACGAAGCCGAACAGGCTCACGACATAGACCGCGGCAAGCCGGCCGACGCCCTCCTGCCAAAGCTTTTTGAAGTTGGAGAGCACCCCGATCGAGAAGAAGGTCAGGATAAAGAAGACGACCCGGATAGTGTTGGCTTCGCCCATCGCCGCTGGCACTTTTGTCGCGATATTCGCCGGCGTCGCCAGCGCGAGATAAAGCCCGACCGCGAAGGTCAAGACGAAGCCGATGACAAATTTCGGAAAGCGTTCCCAGATCTCCCGCACGCTCGCTTTGTCCGAGGTGCGATTGATGTGGTTTGTCCAGATGTAGCCGAGCACGAATGCCCAGATACCGATGAAAATGTCGATGAACACCTTGATCGTTGCCGCCGTGCCGAGGATCCAGCCAGGCTGATACTTGATGCCTTCCGCGGCGTTCTGCGCGAGGATCAATGACTCCGTGATGGCGCCGGCGGCAACCGCCGCACCGTCGGTCTTGACGGCAAGACCCATCCAGGCGCCCGCCACCAGCGGCTCATGCGACAAGAACGTCTGGGCCAGAAATGGCAGCAACAGCACTTCGACGACCGCAAACACGACGACCAGCGAGGAGACCAGCACCGGAATCATCGGCCGCGCGCGGATGGCGCCGCCAGTGGCAATCGCCGCCGACACGCCGCAGATCGAGATACCGGACGCGAGAGGCGCCGCCCATTCGCGATTGAAGCCGAACCATTTGCGGGCAACGAAATAAACGACTGCCCAATAGATCAGATAGGCTTCGATGATGGCCGCGACGCCACGCAGCAGGAGAGAACTCGCCAACGATAGTTTGCCGGCGGCCGTCACCGCAAAGAAGCCCCCGAGGATCACGATCGCGATCTTGATGTAGAGCTCGGGGCGTACAGCTTCTTTTATCCCTTCGGCGAAACGCGGAAATACATTGGCGATCACCAGGCCCGCGATTAGCGCGAAGATGTAAGCGCCTTCATTGGTCAGCTTGAGCGACCAGCTGATGCCGAATTTCTGCAATTCAGCCGGCGTGACGGCAGCGAAATTTGCGAAATTGCCGATGATCCAGCTCGCATAGGCGATCCAGAACACTGCAGTGAAAGCGAGCGCGAATTTCCTGATATCGCTCTTGAGCGCGACCGCGGCGGCGCTCAGGACGACGAGAAGCGCAACATAGGTTGCAACCAGCGCGCCGAAGCCGCCAAGCGAGGCATACGACTTTGACACCGTACCAAGAGCCTTGCCCGCGTCACTCCACACCGATGTGGTGACGACCCAGCCGAGCAGGTCGACATTGGCGATGCCGGCCAGTGCCAGAATGAAAATGAAAAGCCCGATGATCAGCGACAGCCAATCTTCGCTGATGCGCGGCGCCAGTTCGACATTGTCAGCGCGACGGGGCGTTGTGCCGGGCCAGGTGGTGGTACTCATGGACGAAGGGTCTCCTTAACCGGCAAGATGCGGCAGAACGCCGAGGACGATGAGAGCCACCAGCGCGGTCGCAATCGCCAACGCCCAGTTATCGAGCGCGATCGGCGCCACGGCGCTTCGGCGTTCATGGGGAAAATCGGTCATCGCTCAGCTCCCGTGCCAATGGGCAGGAGCTGGATAAATAGGATGTTATTCTAAAAAACCGCAATAACTGCCCAAAAATAAGAAGAAATTCTTCATTTTAGCCTCCAGGACGCGTAACTTCTTCCTGCCGCCACCGTATTGTGGAGAACGCCAGTACCGCTCGAATCCCGCGAAAACGTATGCAAAACACAGAAGATGTCGCTCACTTCGGAACCCTTCGCTCCTTGATGTCCACTTATCGCCGCAGGCTGCACGCGCTGCTGACGCCAGCCGAGCATCGGCTGTTCGTACGCCTCGACACGCCGCAGAAGGTCCAGACCTTCCTCGACAGGCTGCCAGTCAATTTCGGCCTCAATGGCGATACGGCCATGTCTCCACGCAGCGTCATGAAGGCGCGCATGGCCCACTGTGCCGAAGGTGCGATCTTTGCCGCCGCCGCGCTGGCCTATCACGGCAGGCCACCACTGCTGATGGATATTCGCGCGCTGCCGAGCGATCAGGACCACATCATTACGCTTTTTCGCGAGCACGGGCTGTGGGGCGCTATCAGCAAGACCAATCATGCCATCCTGCGCTGGCGCGATCCGATCTATCGAAGTCCACGCGAGCTCGCGATGACCTATGCGCACGAGTACGCCCTGCCCGGAGGCAAGAAATCGATGCTGTCGTTTTCCAAGCCTTTTTCGCTCACACGCTATTCGCCGCGCAGCTGGGTGATCGCGCCGGACGATCTCGACCAGCTGCTGGTCGACCTCGACACCTCGCCGCATTTACCGGTCGCGCCACGGCACGCGCTGCGCCAACGCCGTCGCATGTCGCGCGTCGAGATGCTTTCGCAGGAAGTTGTAGAATGGCAGGATCCGCGCAAACGCAAGCGCAAGGTAAAGCGGAAACGCAAGGCGCGGCGGTGATGCGGAATCGTTCGCCGTCGTCCCCGCGAAAGCGGGGACCCATACGCCGTGGCTTGGCGAGATGCTGCGGAGTATGGGTCCCGGGCCTCACTCGCTTCGCTCGCTCGCCCGGGACGACAGCAGAAAAACGCTGTCCGCATTTACGCCGGTATCGCGCCCCGTTATAAGCGGCGCATCGCAGAAGTCGGGAAAACTCGCGTGGCATCTTTCACTTTCCGCAGGCAGTTGACGATCGAATGGGGCCAGTGCGACCCGGCCGGCATCGTGTTCAACAGCCGTTTCTTCGAAATGTTCGATGCCAGCACCTGGCAGATGTTTCAGGCGGCGCTCGGCGTCAAGCCGCATGAACTCGCAGGTGAGTTCGGCATCATGGGAATTCCGCTCGTCGATGTGCGCGCCAATTTCCTCAAACCGATCAAATTTGGTGACGTGGTCGAC
>DASYSQ010000230.1:0-2704 GCA_036003145.1 Pseudolabrys sp. | reverse complement strand
GCGGCCAATTGACGTTTGCCGTTTAATGTCCCGGAATGCTTGCTCTCCGGATGCGTATTCTCAGACCTGAGTCAAAATACCCGCCGCAACGGATCAGCGTCAGCCCGTCGGCCAAGGTTCGTGTTTCTTCGCAGATGAAGTTCGGCATGGCAAGGCATGGCAGTATTCTGCCAACAAAACCGGCCTACGGCGACGTCGTTGGTGGATCGGGCGGCAAGTGGCTCCCCGCAGCGCCGCGCAGTTTTTCCAGGTTGTCCGACACGAGAATCGAAGGTGCAGGCGACAGTCCGTCAGCAAATATCGGATTGATTTCCAACCAGGTATCTGGCGCGCCCTGGCTGCCTTGTCTGGGTGCATGTTTACGGCGTTTTAACGGCGAGCGAACAATCCCGATCGGCCGTAAGAGGTTTGCGGTCTGATCCATCTCCTAGTGCTCTGTCACGCCTAAAAGTTCGGGTTGGCCGAGAGCTTGGAATGTGGGAGACTTCCGGCAACACGGAGGTGTCCCATGCCCAAGAAGTATATTGTGCGGCTGTCGGCGAAGGAACGCCGGACGTTGCGTGAAGTCGTCAAGAATCTGAGCGGCTCGAGCCAGAAGGTCCGGCGGGCGCAGATGCTGCTCAAGGCCGACGTGGCTGGACCGGCGTGGACGGATGAAGAGATCGCCGAGGCGTTCGACAGCCGCACCCGCACGGTCGAAAAGCTGCGCGAGCGGTTCGTGACGGAAGGCTTCGAGTCAACGCTGCACGGCAAACGGCGGGACAAGCCGCCCACCGAGAAGATCTTAAGCGGCCAGCAGGAGGCGCGGGTGATCGCCATGCGGCTGAGCCCGCCGCCCAAGGGCTACGCCAACTGGACGCTCCGTTTGCTGGCCCGCAAGGTCGTCGAGTTGGAGATTGCCGAGTCGATCAGCTACGAAACCGTGCGCCGCACGCTGAAAAAAACGGGATGACCAACCGCAAGATTCAATACTGGGTCATTCCGCCGGACGCGGACGCCGAATTCGTGGCCGCGATGGAAGCGGTGCTGGACACTTATGAAAAGCCGCGCGATCCGGCCCATCCGGTGCTCTGCATGGACGAACAGCCGGTGCAACTGATCAAGGAGACGCGGCAGCCCCTTCCTGCGACGCGGCGGCATGCCAAGCGGATCGACTACGAATACGAGCGGGCGGGCACGGCAAGTATCTTCTTGTTCACCGAGCCGCTAGCCGGCTGGCGCGAAGCGACGGCGCGGGCGACCAAGACCAAGCTGGACTGGGCCGTGGAAGTGGCGCGCCTGCTGGAAGGACGGTATCGCCAGTGCCCGGCGGTCACCTTGGTATGCGACAACCTGAATACGCACACTATCGGCGCATTCTACGAAGCGTTTCCACCGCCGCGGGCGCGGGCCATCGTCCGCCGGTTGCGCTTCTGCCACACGCCAAAACACGGCAGTTGGCTGAACATCGCCGAGAACGAACTGAGTTCCCTGACGCGGCAATGCGTCTCAGGCCGCCGATTCAGCACCCTGGCCAAGCTCCAGTCCGAACTGGCCGCCTGGTCGACCGATGTCAACACCACCCAGCGCGGTGTCGACTGGCAGATGAAAATCCAAGATGCTCGCGGTAAACTAAAATCCCTCTACCCGAAAATCATGCTGTGACAATGCACTAGCCTTTTCACATCTTAATCATCCGGGCGGCCAGTCCATTTGGCGACCGCCGAGGACATGGATGTGCAGATGGTCGACAGATTGGCCGCCGTCGGGGCCGCAGTTAATGACGACGCGGTAGCCGCCTTGCAGCTTCAATTGCTCCGCGAGCTTTTTCACGACGAGCATTAGATGCCCGAGGAGCGCGGTGTCACTCTCGGCCGCTGCGTCGAGATTGGCGATTTCTTCTTTGGGAATGAGGAGGACGTGAGTCGGTGCCTTTGGCGAGACGTCGCGGAAGGCCAAACAGCGATCGTCTTCATAGACGATGTCGGCGGGGATTTCGCGGTCGATGATGCGTTTGAAGATGGTTTTGGGCACGAGAGGGTTCGCTAAGGCAGAAGGCAGGAAGCAGAAGTGAAGTTAGGCTGCGCTGACAGTTTGCTCTTTGTCGGTTTCTTTTGCAATTGCTGCGGCTAGGCTGCGCGCTGACGGGCCATCGGCCTGCGCATCGCGGCGGTAGAATTTGTTCGCGAGCAGGTGTTCTAGTCCGAGGGCAAGGGCGACGAGGATGATCAGAAGGGGATAAAGCTCGTGGCCTGCGCGGCCCAGATTGACATCGCGCTGGATTTCGGCCAGGCCGCGGGAGAGGCGGTAGCGGCCATCGCCCAAAATCGCGGTGAGGTCCTCGCGGGTGAGGCGCGCCAGGTCAGTCTCGGACGCTGCGATGTTGACGCTGAAGCCGCGGCGGACCCCGCTCTGGCTGCCGCCGGAGCGGAGCAGATAGTTGCCGGGCGACTGGGTGGTGGAGACGGTGATCGTACCGGATTTTTGATCGACGGTTTGCGGATATTCCTCGCCCTCGGGAGTTCGAAGCGAGAAGATCATTTGGCGCTCGTTGTCCGGCAGGTGGATAACCACCGACTGGCCGGCCGGGTAGTTAAGCTGCTCATCGCCGCTAGAGGCCATGTAGAGGAGCATTTCGTTGGTCAGCATGAAGAAGGGCCAGGACTGGCTGCCGACGACGAGTTGATTCCACAGGTCCTCTTCGCTGGCGTCGCCTGCGATCGGC
>DASYSQ010000229.1:0-12514 GCA_036003145.1 Pseudolabrys sp. | reverse complement strand
TCAGGTGCGATCCCGCGGGGGATCGCAATACGTGCCGGTGTCATCGACCTTCTTCGATTGATCGGCAAGTCGCACGTAGGTGGCGGCCAAAATTTCCCATTGCGCTCTTAACAGGGCGTTTTGTTCTTCGCATCCGCGCTGCCGAGTGCTTTTGGCTAAATGCTTATATTCGTCCTCCCTATGCATACTGACCTCCTTCTAAACGGGTCTTGTGAGGCCAACACAGGAACCTTCTGTGCGTTCCGATGAGATATTTCCTTATTACTGGAACCGCACTCAAAACGTCTTCACGCCGCCACAGGATATCGCAAAAGGCAGAAATTCTCAGTGCGGCGACCGTGATGGCTGCTTTGTGCCAGTAGCGAACATCACAGTGACATGGATCGTCGATGCAGTTCCGGGAGGGAACCGCTCCGCCATATTCCTGTCGAACTCAAATGGAAGTGTAAACTTTAGCGCGCAGCGTTGTTGATAACGCGCATAAATAGGGTGTGGCCTTTTGTTGAGTGCCACGAGTTTGTAGATAGGAGTCGAGCAAGCTCATTGGCCGACTCCTTTTTATTGAAATCTTCAGTTCGTGTGTATGCCGCGCCAACCACTCAAAAGGTGTTGCATGCGAAAAGATCAAACACTTCCCCAGCAACGAATCATAGGTCGTCCGTTCTGTGAATTCTGCAAGTCACAGATGTGGCTCACCTGCATTGAGCCGGATGAGCCAGATCACGACAAACGAACTTTTGAATGCCCGGTATGCCCGAACGTCACAGTAAGGATTGTAAAGTATCGGTCGGGAGCAAAGCCACAGCACATCGGCGTGAAATACGCCTAGATTTTTCAGCGACTGATGCTCGAGTCCGCTTTGGGTCAAAAGCGGACATGTGCAGTGCACCCACGCATGTCCGCTAAGTGCCAATAGCGGACATCGGGAAACATCGGGCGCTACGAAAAGAATGGGCCCCAAGTCCGGTTCTCGTACTACGGGCCGCGGAGCGCAATCAAAATGCCAACTACGAGGTACAGGCCTAGGAACGCTCCAAGTTCGCGTCATACGGTTTGGAAGAATCGAAACGAGGTCCGGGAAAACCCGAGCCGCCGATAGAACTGGTGCGCATCAACGCGCCCCTCGGCGCTGGTGAGCTCGAGGCCCGAGCAATGATGCTCGCGCGCGAAGTCGATCGCCGCCGTGAGCAGCTTCTGACCAAGACCATGGCCGCGATGCTGAGATGAAACGACCAGACTTGTGATCCTGCAAATCGTTGAGCCCGTGGGAAAATAGAAAACCAGCTCGGCACTGATCAGGCCGACTACTTCTGCTGCCACCTCCGCGACGAGACAGTAACTGGGCGCGCTACGCAGGGAACGAACGAGGCGGTCTCGCGCGTCTGCCTCGGTCGACGGGTAACCGAGTTCGGTTAACAGCGAAGCTGCGTGTTTTGCATCGGCCTCTGTAGCAGGCCTGAGTATGGCCTTCATGTCGTCTCTCTCCCAGACGATTGGCGACAAGCCGCCCAGTCGGGCCGGTTTTCGCAACTAAGGATGTCCGCTTTGGGTCAAAAGCGGACATGTGCAGTGCACCCACGCATGTCCGCTTTGTGCCAATAGCGGACATTGTTTGCCCCGGTAGGGGCGCAATTGGTCACTAATAGCTGATGCCGGAAAGTATCGGCGCCTGCGGCCCACCAAGGAGTCGGTATTGCCTCCTCTATGATTTCGAATTTGGTCCGCGATATCGTGCGTAAAGTCTTCATTTGCGTCCTGATGGTCGCCGGTGCCAGTTTTCCGGCCTTTGCTACGGAATGCCCCGGCAATCCTGACGCGCTAGGCACAAGCCGTGTGCTTGCCATCAGCCCGGACAAATTCAGCCATGTCGGCACCATGCAATACAAAGACACCCTGCCGCTCAACGACCATGAGGTCGTGCTCACCTTCGACGACAGCCCACTCCCGCCTTACACTGACATCATTCTCGGGATTCTGGCGTCGCAGTGTGTGCAGGCCAATTATTTTTTAATTGGCCAGATGGCGCATGCTTACCCGTATCTGGTGCGACGCATCTACAATGCAGGCCATTCGGTTGGCACGCATACTTTGGATCATCCACTTGTCTTAAAACGATTGCCGCTGTCACAAGTGGCGCGCGAGGTTGATGGCGGCATTGCAGCTGTTCAGGCAGCGATCGGTGACCCGAAGGCGGTCGCGCCTTTTTTCAGAATTCCCGGCCTATCACGTTCCGACGCCATCGACAGCTTTCTCGCAACACACTCGCTGGTTACCTGGAGCGCTGATGCCGTAGCGGACGACTGGTTCCGGAGAATCACTCCACAACAGATCGTGCAACGCGCCATGCAGCGGCTCAACGACAGAGGCCGCGGCATTCTGTTGCTGCATGACATCCACCCGGCAACGGCGCTGGCGCTACCGAGCCTGCTTAAGGAACTCAAGGAGCAAGGCTATAAGGTCGTGCATGTGGTACCAGTGGGTGACATGCCAAAATCGGTGCCTGAATTACCCGCTCCTGCCGCCACTGCCAACGGCGCTTGGCCGCGCGTACTCCATACCAGTGCAACGAGCGGCAGGAATGCGATAACGATTTCGCACCGGCTCAAGAAACGCGCTGTCAGTAAAATTCATTAGAACAGGGCTGACCAAGATGCCGCGTCGTATGTCCTGACATCGATCAAGGCGAGAATGTGAAAGTGTATTGAAACACTATTGGTCGAAACGCGTTGGTTCGTTCAGTGGTGGTGAGCCATGGCGATCGGTCGTCGTTCGCTAATAAAATTAGCTGGCGTGGTCCCGATAATGTCGGCTGCGCCACGTTTTGCGTGGGCGGCCGATGACAAGGCCGACTATGTACTGCATCGCGACAGGCCTTATAGAATTGGCTCCCGAGCACATCGTCTCCACAACGCTGTACAACAATCAATTTCCGGGACCGCTCCTACGCTTCAAGCAAGGGCAACGCGTTGTGATCGAGGTGCACAACGACACGGACACACCCGAACTCGTGCATTGGCACGGGCAAACAATACCAAGCGAGGTCGATGGTGCAGCCGAGGAAGGCTCGCCCTATGTTCCCGCGCACGGCATGAGCCGCATCGCGTTCGTCCCCGGACCGTCGGGTTTCCGTTTTTACCACACGCATGTCGTTGCGGGTGCCGATCTCAATCGCGGGACCTATTCCGGCCAATTCGGACCGGTCTACATCGAGCCAAAAGATAATCCTGGAGCGTACGATCGCGAGGTCTTTCTCATTCTCAAGGAGTTCAACCCGTCATTCAGTCGCGGCGGCGATATGGCGAGCGATGCGCTTGTTGGAACGCCAATCAAGGCGCTGCAGCGGATGGGAAGCGCGGCCGATGAGGAGGCAAAGGATAAAACTAAGGGTTACGAAGTCAGCTATGAGCTATTCAGCATCAATGGCCGAATGCTCGGACATGGCGATCCGATCCGCGTCAAGGTGGGAGAGCGCGTGCTCTTCCATGTTCTCAACGCAAGCGCGACAGAGATTCGCAGTCTCGCGCTGCCCGGCCACGTTTTTCGCGTGGTCGCGCTGGACGGCAATCCCGTCCCGACCCCGGCGAACGTGCCCGTTCTCTGGTTAGGAACTGCCGAGCGCATCTCTGCGATTGTCGAGATGAGGCATCCCGGCGTCTGGATCATGGGCGATCTCGCCGATGACGACCGCGGTCATGGCATGGGCGTCGTAGTTGAGTACGACGGCAAAAATGGCAAACCGCAATGGCTGAAGCCGAAGCCGTTTCACTGGGATTATACGCAATTTGGCAAGCGGGATATTGCGACGACGGCCCCTGATGAGACGATCGAGACGACCATCGTCAAGCACAACGCCGCCGAACACGGGTTTAATCGTTGGACTCTTAACGGGGAGACGTTTTCTATGGAGACCATGACCCCGATGTTCACTCTCCATCGGGGCAAGCGCTACCGTCTAAAATTTCGCAATGCCAGCGACGATATCCACCCGCTCCATCTTCACCGACATAGTTTCGAACTCACGAGCGTCGCGGGAAGACCAACGTCCGGCGTCATCAAGGACGTCGTAATGCTCGGTGGATACCAAGAAGTAGAGATCGATTTGGTGGCCGACAATCCGGGCGACACACTGTTTCACTGTCACCAGCAGCTGCACATGGATTTCGGGTTCATGGCGCTCTTTAAATACGCCTGATGCGAGCCCGTGTAATCCTGGCTTTTGATCAGATAGATAGGGACGACCGCAGCACGGCCGATGTCCGCTTTGGGTCAAAAGCAGACATGTGCAGGGCACAAGGGGATGTCCGCTAAGTGCCAATAGCGGACATTGCACGGCTTATTCGATGACATCGTCGGCGCGACCCAGCAACGACAGGGGCACGTCTAGACCAAGGGCTTTCGCAGTCTTGCGGTTGATTACAAGTTCATATTTCGTTGGCGCTTGCACTGGCAGATCCCCGGGTTTCTCACCTTTGAGAATGCGATCAACGTAACCCGCAGCCGTACGAAATGACTCGCTCTGATCGAAACCATAGGACATCAGACCACCCAGTTCTGGGAAAAACCGCCATGGATAAACAGTGGGCAAACGATACCGCGAAGCGAGCGCAACAATTTCTTGGCGGTACACGTTCAAAAAGCCATCTGGCATGACAACGAGGCCACCATCGGGACTTTGCGCTTCGGTGGCAAAAACGGTTTCAAGGTCGGCTTCAACGTCCACCCGTGCGGCAACCGGCTGCACCCCAAGAGATTTGGCCGCATTATCGAATGGACGCAGCCAGTAATTGGCAAACGGTGCGGTTTTTGGATTGAACAGCAATCCGGCTCGTTTGATATTCGGGGCAATTTCCTTCAGAAGCTCGAGCCATTTACCGCTGGTTGTCGGCTCCATAATTGTGAAGCCGGTTGCATTGCCTCCAGGCCGCGATAGGGTTTTCACAAAGCCGCTACCGACAGGATCAGTGACGATGAGAAAGACGACGGGAACGTTCCGCGTTTGCTCGAGCATCGTTGCGGTCGGGGGAGTATTTTGCGAAAGGACGACGTCGGGCTTGAGCGCGAGAATTTCCTGAGCTGAGCGCCGTCTCACCTCCGCATCGTCAAGTGCTCCCCAACGCGTATCAATTTGGATATTGCGACCCTCAAGCCACCCCAACTTCTGCAATCCTTGCCGAAAGGCTTCCAGATATTCCTGAAACTCAGGATCTTCTTCTTTATGCGCCATCAAGACGCCAATTTTGCGTAACTTCTGAGACTGCTGAGCGTGCGCCATTGTCGGCAAAACGACGGCGGATCCGGCAACTATTTTTATGAATTCGCGTCGCCTCATTGTGGTGTGCCCTAAGGCTCAGACCGGCGGATCGTAACAAGCCAGCCCCAGGGACTGGAAGGGGGCGGCCTATGTCTGCTTTGTGTCATTAGCGGACATTTTGCTATGCAATCGCCATGTCGGCTTTACCCCCAAAAGCGGACATGTGCGGTGCAAATGGGGATGTCCGCTAAGTGCCAATAGCGGACGCGCCAGCCGAACAGACCCAATGCTTGCTCGGAAACGCAGCGAGTGGGACCGCGAGCCATGATCCTCAAACTGGCGTTAGCAACGGCGACTGATGCAGGCGCAATTGCATGTCGCTGTCCTGCATGGACGCGCTCCGCAATGGGGGATAGATGCGGTGCAGTTCGGTCGGGTCGATCTGCCATTCGCCGTTCTCGTCCTTAGCAACTGAAATCTTTCCGGCTTTGATCGCCCGCAGAATTGCGGTCTTATTCCGGCCGATAGCCGCGGCGGCTGTTGCGATGGTGTACATGGGAGTTGCCTACCGTTTCAGTGAGCAGATAGGGTGCAACCGCGCTGGTTAAAAAAACGTGATTAGACCAACGCATCAGAAAGTCCGCCTCGCGGCGGCCTCTCCGAAGTTCTATCGGGTGTATTGATCAGGTTGCGATTGCAGCAGATGCCTTCCGCTTTCTGCCCCAGTCGAGCAGACCTGATTCGCCGATTGTCAATCATTCGACCGGCTCCTCAAATTGCGCACACCATTTTGGTCTGAAACGTGATGCCACCTTCGGAGCGCAATTGATTTTGCATGATTGCGTCTCACATGGCAGCTTGCCACTGCTGCTCACAGTCGCGTCAGGCGCTGCTGCGGCTCTTGCGGCCGGGGAAGACAACGAGGGAGCGGCAGGTGTCGGGGCGGTCAGCGGGGCGACACCGACGGATTGCGGCTCATTTTTCGATAGGTTTCCTGTTGCGCATCCTCCGAGCGCCAAAATAAGCAAAGCCGCCGTCGGTCGCATGATCTTAATCCGATAAGTTAGTATTGAGGCGATGGCCCGGATCGCGAACGCAAGCGGTAAAGCATGCCTCGTTGTTTAGCTGGCACGGACGTTCCAAGTTCCAACGACGCTTCAACGTCGCAGAAGGGTTCTAGTTCGGTAGCCGCGATGGCCCGAGCGCTTCTCAAGCGGCAGGCCCGCCCGCGGTCATTATGACAGTCAACTGCTGATCTGAGCGTGAGCAAGGTCACTGCGGCATCCTCGACCGGTGACGCACGACGCGAGGGCTAACGCGTGAAAATGCGAAAGCGGCGCAGACGACGACAGCAGATATTACTCTAGCTTCATTCTCGCGTCGCAATCGCTCGGCGCGCCACAGCCAGATACCGTTTGCGACACCCTGCCGCGCTGACGATGTTACCTCAATGCATCACACGCGCTTTTTTCGAACTTATGTGATGGCCAGCACAACGAATCAAACTGGCTGCCGTATTTTACCGGTGGCTGTGGAAACGGAAGGGGATTAGCAATGCTGGCTGAGAAGCAAGATTTAGCTCCGCTGCTCGCGCTATTGAAAATGGCAGCGGACCAATGGCCGAGTGCTGAAATCGGCGAAGTCTCCCAGATTGAAATGTTCCGTCGTGATCAAGCCTTGCTCAAAATGTGGCCTGAAGCCTGTCGACGCGTTGGCGTTGAGGCGCGCGAATTTCCGCGCGCGGTAATTAGACGCTGGCAACATGAAATGGGCAGGGGTCGGCCAAACTGAAGCGCTAAAAATCCGCCGCACTGAGGCGCTAAAAAAAACTGCCCCGGCACTGTGTGCCGGGGCATCTACGCAACTAATGTGATCTGGATCGTCCAGCGCCGAACCGGAAAAGACTCCAAACCACGAATCGACCATAGCGGTAACAGGTGAAGGATCAGAAGCAACTTAGTACCGCTACGGTAATATGCTGGTCCATGTGATCATGTCGCTACAGCGTCATTGATCCGTCGCACGCGGTTGGTCAGCAGAGGACGCCATGCGCGATTATCGATATTCTCAAATCTACCGTCTCTGCAATCAATGGCGCGCGCGATCGAGGAATCATGCCAAAGCTGGATGGCATCCTAAAAACTGCGATCCACACCGAGGACATGGCGCGTTCCCGAGCTTTCTACGAAGGCGTGCTCGGGCTGGAACCGATCTATAGCGACAACCGGCTGTCTGCCTATGAGGTGGCCGGCCGCGACGCCGTCGGCAAGGATGAACTTGATCGTTGGGAGGCGCACCTCGCTTCACGCGGCGTCGCCATCGAAGGGCGTAATGATTGGTCGCGCGGTGGCCGCAGCATTTATTTCCGCGACCCAGACGGGCACCTTTTGGAACTCGCAACGTCCGGATTGTGGTCAGTGTATTAGGTACTGCAAACCCCGTGTCACTAGGCCGAGTTTTCGGCTTTATTCACCGGCTCATCTGGCATCAAGCGTGAGATGACGCGGCAGTAGAATTGCGCCAAGATCACCTTGGTGGGCGGCAATCAACAAAGCCTTGGGGGTCTTATGATCACCCCACACCCGCAGCCTGCTTCTCGAACCCGCCCGCCGCGTATCCTCGTTGTGGAAGATGAGCCTGTCATGGCGCGCATGATTGCGGAACTCGTCCGGGAGTTTGGTTACGAGGTTTCCAGCGTTGCGCGCACCGCCGCTATGGCGCGTCTGCAAATTGCGATGCGTAATTTCGATTGCGTGCTTTTGGACATCAACCTCGAAGGCGAATCCCACCCCGAAATCTCAGACGTTTTGCTCGAAGCCGGTGTCCCATTCGCCTTCGTGACAGGATACGACTACGTTCTCGAATCTCGTCATGAGGATGTACCTTTGTTAGAGAAACCGTTTCGGACTGTTCAACTCCGTGCCCTGTTGGAGAAGCTGGTCGGTTCGGGATCATCGACTGGCGAAGGCGCTCAGACCCCCTAGGCATCGTGCATCGCAATTCTCTTGAACGATGATTTTGAATTTCTCATAAAAAGCGATGATCTGGCCATTCAAGCGCGATCCATTAGAGAGTGACGCCGACTTGCTGGTTGGAGCGGTAAATAACTTTGACGAATTCGCATTCATTTCCCATGACGAACGCGGTCTGCGGTATTGGAAAAGTCAAAAATCCGAGGGCACCGGCAGCAACCTGGAAGGGAGTTAGATACTACAGAGGGCAAGCTGATGCCGTGGACTGCCGAAGACGCCGAACGCCATACTAAGAAAGCGGATAACGCTAAACGTCAGCGCATGTGGGCCGAGATCGCCAATTCGGTGCTGGCTGAAACCAGAGACGAAGGACGCGCCATCCGTGAGGCCAACGCAATGGTCGGGAAAGATCACGAGAATTCCGCGTGATCGCCCTAGAATTCGTTTGCCTTGCGCGTATCCGGCCCCGCCCCTAATTGACACGCGCCATCGCTCTAGAGTTCGACGGCACCATGATCCTGCCACCGACGATCTTGTGAATATTGCGCTCTATGACGTGGCCCAAGTTCTCCAAGATTTATAGTTCCACCGTGCGATTTAATGGTTTCTTTCCTCGGTGATTAACTGACTAAGGATGATAGTCGGGTAAAGCCGAAGGAATACGGGCTGCGCCCCCTCTCCAATTCGCCCCCCGAGGGATCACAGTCTGGTTGGTGGGGGTCGCATGACTTTGCATGTGGATCATGCGGTCCCCACTTTATTACGGCGTCTGATCATCCTATATCATCGGGATGTTGTCGCGTTCGCGTAGTCCACGCGGCAGGCCTGCTAATGCGCCCGCCGCTTTCATCCCAGTCACACAGCGCCCGCCGCGTGGTGACGGCTGGGCGCATGAACTCAAGCACGATGCTATCGGTTGCAAATTCACGTGCGCGACGGTCGCGTACGGCTCTACACGATGGGCTGGTCGCAGCGTTATCCCCTCATCAGTGACGCCGACGAAAAAGTTTTAGTGCGGGCGCAAAAAGAAAGACCTTTCACGGCGGGCTCTCTGAAATTCAGTTGGGCGTTTTCGATTAAGCGGGCGCTTCGCTGTGGCCAGCAAACCACTAGCGTAAGTCAAACTTGCCCACGCGAATGGTTTTATCTTGACGTGTTGCCTTTTTGAGAGACGGAACGAAGTTTGAACTTTTGTCTAATTTTTGTAATCAGCTCTATGCCCTGTCTGTTCTTTTTTAGTTTGCGGTGCACCAAACGCTTCTGACCGTTCGGCCAAATATTTAGCGATAATTGCTCGTACAGACGGCGGGGCGTCAGGATTAGCGAGAATGCACTTCGTTGTCTTTGCATTCAAACGCCCGAGCTTGTGCTTGGCTTTTACGATCGTCCATGCGGTGCTCCGGCGTACGCCGAGCGCTTTCGCTTGCTGATCGAGTTTGCTGTAGCCCGACTTTATCAGCGCCTCTCTGATCTGCTGCAGACCAATAGTTCGATTCTGCTCGTTGCGTGGCATTGCCTCTCGCCCCGGTTGCTTATCCAGCAAATGCAAACGCCGATGATGCCGCTTAGGTTCATGAGATTTGCGCTGAACAATTGTTGCAATTCAACAACCGCCGCCAACTCCACTGAAAGCGTGGCTTGAAGTCAACGGAAAGGACCCCGACGAACGCGCCGCGTTGCTCGCGGAAATCCGAAAAAATTGGCTGTATGTCGGCCAGGGTGTGCCGATAGATCAACCGGAAGCCCTGGCGGAATTCCTTCGCGCCCACCCTGGCGAATGGTCGCTTGTGGTGATTGACCCGCTGTTGCGCGCCATGACCGGCGACACGAACGCGCAAAAAGACATGTCCGCATTTATCGCCGCGTTTGATTGGATACGCCAAACGACCGGCGCGGCCGTCCTGATAGTCCACCATAGCGGCAAGGACGAAAGCAAAGGGGCGCTTGGCTCAATCGCGCTAGAAGCGGCCGTTGACGGCGCGGCACGTTTCACCAAGGACGGCTTGCGGCATACGCTACAGGTCACGTTGATGCGTGACGCTCCCGACAATGTGCCCCCCTTGGTGTTTGACCGGGAGTCGGTCGCAATCGACCTGGAAGGCGGAATTGAATCGGCCGCGTTGCGGTTGGTGAAGGACAAAGGGGCGGCGTTGCTTGCCGCTATAAGGGCCGCTGATAAGCCTACCGCCGAAAGCCTAGCCGCGAGCATGGGTGTTGACCGTGCGACCGTCTTCCGACGCCTGAAGGCCGCCCGCAATGAAGGCTTGGTTGCCGAAGACGGGATAAAGCTTACAGCAAAAGGGCTAGAAACACTCTGAGTCGCATGGGAGTCGCGCTTATTGGTTTCTGATATTGCGACTTGCTATGCGACTCCGTGCGACTAAAAAGCTAAAGCCAATATTGCCAAGGTTTATCATGCGACTCTTTGTGCGACTCCGCTGCGATTCTGCCGATGGAGTCGCACACTCCCCCCCGTCTATAGACGGGGGTAGTGCGACCACGGCGCGACACTCACGGGCCGGGGTGAGTGGTGAGTGTGTGGTGTGTATAGATACACACTCAACACATGGCCCAATCACTCGCCCAATCAATCAACGTGCTATTGCTCTACTCAATCAATCAACAATGGCGCGGGTATTCGACCGACACCGGCCCGAATCTTTCTAGGTTCTTCCAGGCCGAAAGATATTGAGGGAAAGCGGCAAGCTCGGGGGGCGGGGCTTGATAGCTATTTTTTTTGTTTGCGTTCGGGCAACAAATTTTCGATTCGGACAGCACTTCTTAGGGGTAAGTCGATCACAAACACGGTGCGTTACACCGCGATGTCGCCTGAGCCCTTCAAGGACATTTGGCGCTAGGGCGCGCTACTTGAACTTGACGACTTTTGTTTCGCTAAGTTCGCACTCAGGGCACTCGAAAGTGCGCAGATCATGATCCGGCTTGTCCGGCTCAATGCGAGCTAGCCACATAGGCGAGCCGCACTTAGGGCAAGATGGTTGATCTATGGACGCCCTTTGAGGATTAAAAATTTCTGATTGCGGCACTTATGCCTCCCGTTGCCAGGCCTACAACCGTGTGCGTAAATATATTCGTCGTCGTTTTGGCCGCCATTAAAATTTGACATAGCATGCCGGCACGGCTGTGGATTTTGCGGTGCACAACCATGAGCCCTTTCGGGCGGGGGGTGTTCTCTTTTGAACAGATGTGCCCGCAGCTTAGTCATACTCTCCACACGTCTTAAATCGGAGCCCGGATTTGCGGTCCCAAAAAGAGACCGCATATTAATCCATGTCCCAATCCGGCTGGTATCACGACAAGGCCGCCGAATGTGATCGGATGGCGCTTGCTTCGACCGACGCGATTACGCGCGGCCGTTATATCAAGGACCGGGACAACTGGCTGGGGATTGCCACACGTATTGATGCGGCGGAGGAAGCTGTAAAACAAAGAAAAAGAAACGGTGAGTAGGCCGCCCCCAGTTGGGCGGCCTCTTTCACTTTTTACGTTCCAGTTCCCGATTAGCTGCTGTGTCTTTTGGCGCTGGTGGACCCAAGTCCAAGGTGATGTCCGCTTTGGGTCAAAAGCGGACATGTGCAGTGCAACTCGGTATGTCCGCTTTGTGCCAATAGCGGACATTGCCCACTTGGTCTGAAATGAAAGAGGCCGCCGCCAACTGAGGCGCGTTCTGTTATGCGACTGTGCCTATTGTCGTTTCAATGTGATGACATTTGGGGCACTCGAATGACTGCAATTCGTAGCCGGGCTGCTCCAAGTGCGGGACAGCGACGAGGCTTGCTCGCAGCCACTGTCATAACCGCGTTTGGCACCACGCAACTGCAGCAGATTGAGGGCTTTATTCCGGCTACTGAATTCGTGATTTTCGTCAGTGATCTTTTTACTGCCGCTCTGTTGTTAAGTCATGCAAGGATCATCGGCTCCCATCGCCTCCTAGTGCTGGCGTGCGGCTATTTATTCAGTGCACTGATAGTCGTTTCGCACGCTTTGACTTTTCCAGGTGCATTTGCGCCGTTCGGCCTCCTTGGTGCCGGGCTCCAGACTACACCGTGGCTCTTTATCTTTTGGCATTTGGGATTTCCCGCTTCCATAATTGGTTATGCCTGCCTGAAAGACGAAAAGCGCACCTTACCCCCATCAACTATTTATTGGAGTGCAGCGCTAGTAGTTCTTCTCGCTCTCCTACTCACGTGGATCGTTACGGTGCATCATGACATTCTGCCGCCTCTCTTTGTGGATCGGCGCACCCTTACTTCCTTGGGAAACCACGTTACTG
>DASYSQ010000228.1:0-52043 GCA_036003145.1 Pseudolabrys sp. | reverse complement strand
CGGATATTCACCTGGCACCACTGAAAACGTTGCCGAATATCCCAGATCGCCAAGAGGCTTGTGCGCCAAGTGGGAAAATGGTCGTACTGCCCCTTAGGCTCACCAAGCCATTGCCCGCGAATCCAATGGTTCGCCACTTTGCCATGACAATCGGTGCAAGCCATATTGAGCTGGCCCACCTTGCGCGCACTCAGCTCTTTGCCACGCTCGATCGCAGCTTTCGCTTCGGGGCTGGTCATGTCGATCATGATCGGAGTGCCGTTAGCGAGATAGTGCAAATAGACCGACATAGCGCGATTCTCGTCGGTCTCCATCAGCCAGTCAGCGCCCGTTGTGGCCTTGGCGTGGCGCGTGACGAACTCTTCCACGCCTAAGACCTTGTCCAGCCGCGGCTCCCACTTTGGCATCGATGCCGCCCACGTTTTAAATTCGGCACCGATGTTGGTGTGGCAGCTCTCACACGACTTTCCGGCTGCGCCCACCTGCTTCCAAAGCTCCTGCGCCCTGTCGACGGCCCACATGCCGGGATTTTCAATCGGGTCGAGATTTTCGCGCTTCTCGACCGGAGGGGGACGCTTTTCGGGGTTATCCAGTTCGCTCTTGAAAGCCGCCGGCGACTTCAACGTCTTCAGGAAAGCGACCATGTCGTTGATTTCCTCGTCGTTGAAGAAACCATGGCTGCCCCAGGGCGGCATTACCGTCTCGGGATTATAAACACGCGCATCGTAAATATAGTTGAACAGCCACTCATCCTCGCGGCCGCCATTGCCAATTTCCGACAAATCGGGAGCGACATTGCCCGGCAGGTTGGCGCCACCAGCCGGACCCATCACATGACAGGCGAGGCACGAGCCGCCGCGATTGCGGTCGGCCACCAGCTCCGCACCCTTTTTGGCATCGCCAGTAACCGGACCGGCGAGCTTGCGCGGGCCCTTCGGCGCCGGTGGCGTCGTCAGGTTGCTAAGTGTGTTGTACTTGGACTCGTCGCGTGTTGGCCATCCGGCGTAGCGTTTCCACGGCCGCACCGAAGCATCGCCCTTGGTCTCGAGTGGCGCCTCCTTCTTGGCCTGCGCGTCGGCGTCTGATCCGCCCGCGCTGACGAGAACCCCAACCAGGAACAAAACGGCGGCTGTACCGCTCGCCAGAATCCCGCCACGCGTCATCCGATCCTCCCAGCATATTTTTGTTATGCGCTACCGTGGCCCCTCCGAGCGGCATCAGCTCACGGTGATACTTTCTTCTGCCGTCGTGACCGTACCGTCGTCGTCGGTCCATGTGAATTTGAACGTACCGCTTTCTTCGACCTTGGCATGGAACTGCATGTAGGGGTTGGCCGCGATTGCCGGTTCGAGATCGACCGCAAACACCGGCTTGCCGTTGAACTCGCAGGCAAACTTGTTAATGATTTTGCGGGGAATCGTCTTGCCATCCTTATCCTTGCGCTGACCTGATTCCATAATATGCGCCAACAGCGTCTTGATTTCGATCACGTCGCCTTTCTTGGCTTCCTTGGGAAGCTTGAGTCGTGGCTTTTCCGCCATGATTGTCTCCTTGAACCTTTATTGTTGCCGGATTAGCCGCCGCAGCCGCCAATGGTGACTTTCACAAGTTTCTGACCGGTGAAGAACTCGCCTTTGCTCGTCTTTGCGACTGCAATGATGTTCTGGGTTGTGGCGAGACGGATGCGCGTGGACGCTTCTGCCTTGGCAGACATTGGCGAGAAATGGAATGTGGCCACGCCGGGATTAGGATTGCCCTCGGCGACGACAAGAATTTCGCTGACGTAGTTGTCGGCAGCCATTGGCGCATCAACGGAAACAGACAGTGGAACGGTGTTGCCGTTCTCGGCGATCTCGGGCAATTCAATCGAGATCTTGCCGTCCGTCGCGGTCTTGCCCCCGGTGAATTTGGCGATCTGGTCGGCCGCCTCCTTCGCTGCTGCGGACGCACGCTCGTCGAGCCCAATGAATGTGAGCGCCGCGCCCGACACACCGAGCGCCAAGGCATCGCGACGAGATAGTTGTCGCATGAAGAATTCCTCCCGAATGGTCATCTTGGAGCGGAACCAGGTCCCGTCACGCCGAGACCATAGCCATGGTCAGCTGCTTGTTCAAATCATATTCAGAAAAAAGAATATTCGGCCGGTCCACCGGCCTGGAAATCTTCAGCTCGGCATCGCCTTCCGATAGTCACGAAAGCTTTTGCTCTCATAGGCTTTTTCCCGCACATAACGAAACATGGCGAGGAAGTCTTCGGGAAGCGTATAGCCGGGAGAGCGTGCCACTTCACGTCTAGCCGGCGGTAAGGTTTTGAGCACTGCAGCATTTTCGCCAAAGAACTGAAAGGTCGGCGTGAAACGCACACCGTATTTCGCGGCCAGATCCTTTTCAGAGAGCTCCGCCCCGTCGAAATCGGTGACCTTGCGCGATCCGATAATGTTAAGTTGCAGGACTTCGAAGTTTGTCTTCACATAATCCTCTATTCGCGGTTGCGCGAAATTGACGAAATGCGTTTCCTTGCAATAGGGACAGCCTTTGAGCTCCCACATGACCACAAAGCGCTTGCCCTCCTTGTCGGCCCCTTCGAGATCGTCACCAAGATCAAGAAAGCTTTCCAGAAACCAGGGCTGCTTATAGAGGCCATCGTCGGTGAGGATCGGCTGGTCCGCGCGTGCGCGTGAAGTGACAAACGCCGCAAAAGACGCCGCACCGACCAGCAGATTTCGTCGTCCAATCATGATCAGCACTTATAAACCACGCGGCCAACTTCGCCTCGTCGGCCGAAGCCACCCCGCCTATATTTACAAGTATATAGATTCCCACGTCAAAATTGGATGAACGTCGATGCTGCCCTGGGTCGCACGTATCGCATGCCTGATCGGGGCTCTGCTGGCCGGCAGCCTCGCCCGCGCCGACGACCTGACCGATTTCAACGCAGCGGTCGAAACAGTGAGCGCCCACAGCCGGGTCGCAATCGGCTACCTGCGGACCGGCAATGTTGACCTCGCCTCGCTGGAAATGGACCGCCTGCGCGATGCATGGGCCAGGTTCACAGAACGCTTTTCCGGCAAGCGGCCTGAAGTTTTCGCCGACAACACGCTTTATGGCAAACTATTTACAAGCGTTAGCGCAAGGCTGGTCGGCGCCGACATCATGCTCAAAACCGGGCGCCTCGATGCCGCACGCAGCGCGCTCGACGCCGTTCGCGATGACCTCTACGACCTCCGCAAACAAAGTGGCGTTGTGGTGCTGGGTGATTGTGTGCGAGACGCCAACAGGATGATGGATGCGCTGATGGCCTATGACGACCGGACACTCGATTGGGGCAGCGCCGAGATACGTTCAGGCGTGGCCGCCAAGGCTTCGAGCTATGGCTCCCTGCTCGACCGCTGTACCGGCATCGCCAGCGAGGCCGTGCGCACTGCACCTGAATTTCGCAGGCTGGTCGATGGCGCCAAAGCAAGCCTGACGCTGATCCCGAAGGCAATCGATGCCCGGGATACCGATCTCCTTCATCGCGTTTTGATTGAGCTGCGGTCGTTCGATAATTTGCTGGCGTTCCGTTACGGTTGAAATTCGATCGGTCAATGTCCTGACAAGTTCTCCGGTGTTGCCCGTTCCTGTGGTATGTTCAGGGTGCTTCGCCATCCTCCATTCGGATGAGGAATGAACTTGGTCTGCAAGTGGCAAACACGGAAAGTTTTTTCTTGTATTGCGCTGGTCGCCGCAATATCTGTTTTCGCCGCGTTACCAACCGTACGAGCTGCGGAACTTATCGTGTTTGAGCAGGCGGGTTGTGTATGGTGCGAAACGTTCGACCGTGAAATTGCACCGATTTACCCGAAAACAGTCGAGGGTCAGCGCGCACCGCTGCGCCGCGTGAACATTGACCATACTCTGCCATCAGACTTGAACTTTCTCGAAACGGAACGGCTCGCCCCGCTTTTTGTGCTAGTTGAAAAGGGCCAAGAGATCGGACGCATTCGCGGCTATCCTGGTGAAGATCATTTCTGGGGTTTACTGGGTGCGCTGATCAGGAAACTAGATGCAGCCGGAACGGGTGGAGAACGTGGGCGGCTGATAGAAAAGTCGTTGCACCTGAGCGGTTGATCGTCTGTATTCGAGCGGCATCCAAAGGCGATTGTTGGTGTACTTATGGAATTACATCACCTGGAAGGCCGCACGCGTTCGAGCGAACTGGACCGGATGGTCGACAATGCCAAGCGCGCGAGTGATTTTCTAAAAGCGCTGGCTCACGAAAGTCGACTGATGATCCTGTGCATTCTCGCCGAAGGCGAGAAGTCGGTCAGTGAGCTGGAAGACTTACTCAGCCTGCGGCAGCCGACCGTGTCGCAGCAACTCGCGCGCCTCCGCGCCGACGGGCTGGTCTCTACGCGGCGCGACGGCAAGGCGATCTACTACAAATTGGCAAGCGATGAGGCGCGTATCGTCATAGGCGCGATCTACGACGTTTTTTGCCGGAAGATTCGAAAACGCTAGTCCGCCTGTTTCTTGATCGCCGTTAAGGCGCCGGCAGGAATTCCGAGGTCTTGCCGGTTGTCCAATAGGCCAACAAGCCAATCCATTCGTGAGCGGCGGAGTCGAGCCGTGATAGCCGTTCGGAAGATGCGTTCAGGTTCAGCAAACTGCCTTGCTTTTCAACGCGCCAGCCAACCGGATAGGCCTCAACCGGAAACCCGACTTCGCGAAAGCAGCCGACAGCACGCGGCATGTGCTGCGCTGAGGTCACCAAAAGCCACCGTTCGCCGGGCTTCGGCTTTATCAGGTCTTTCGTGAAGGCGGCGTTCTCCGCGGTGTTGCGGGAACGTGATTCCAACGTCACGCGTTCGCGCGAAACTCCAAAACTATCGAGCAAAGATGAAACGTAACTGGCTTCCGGCGTCCGGTTTCCAAACAGGCTCGCATCGCCCCCTGAATACACGATGCGTGCATCCGGGTAGGCGTGCGCGAGCTTCAGCATGGCCACGATCCGCGCGCCGTCACTGACGACTACAGGCTCTCCGTAGTCACGCGAAAGACCTGACGAGATCTTTCCACCCAGGACAATAATTCCGTACGGTGCGCCACGATGTACGTCCCACTGCGGGAAGCGTTTTTCGAGCGGACGAATGAGCAGATCCCCTATGGGCAGGAGGCCAACAATTGCCAGCAAAACGAGGCTTGTACCCGCCATGCGGACGCCGGCGCGCCTCCAGCGCGTAGCCATGAGCAGCACCCCGGCGAGGCCGAGAGCGATAAGAAAATTGGAAGGCAAAAGCAGAAAGGCGATGCTCTTCGAAAGGATGAAGAACATCACCGCGTCTTCTTCCAGGCCTCGTAACGCTTTTTGTTTTCTTCATTGGGCGGATAAAGGCCGGGCAACTTTGCCCCCTTCTCTACTTCCTGCACCAGCCAGCTTTCGAGCAGCTCGTGCTCGGCGCCCTCATTGGCCACAAAGTCTGCCAGATCTTTCGGGATCACGACCGCGCCGTCGTCGTCCGCAACAACGATATCGTCCGGGAAAATTGCGCAGCCGCCGCACCCAATCGGCTCATTCCAGCCGACGAAGGTCAACTGGTTGACCGAAGCCGGCGCGGCGACGCCCGCACACCAGACCGGAAGACCGGTCGCCAGGACGCCGTGCTTGTCGCGCATCACCCCGTCGGTGATCAGTGCGGTGACGCCGCGTTTGACCATGCGCATGCACAAAATGTCGCCAAAAATTCCCGCACCGGTCACGCCCATGGCGTCAGCGACCACCACGCAGTTCTGCGGCATGGCTTCAATGGCACCGCGTGTGGAAATCGGTTTCGACCAGCTCTCCGGCGTCGCTAGATCCTCACGAACCGGGACAAAACGAAGCGTGAAGGCCGGGCCCACCACACGTTTTCCCGAAATGCCAAACGGCATTGCACCCGCCATCCAGGAACGGCGGATGCCCTTTTTCAGGAGCATCGTGGTGATGGTACCCGTGGTGACGTTGCGCAGGATGTCGATAGCCGAACTCATAACCAACCCTCATGCGGCTTTGAGACCGAGCCGCTCATCACGGCGTCGCAGATACGCGACGAAAGGAACTGCGAGCAAGACCATCCAGAGTTTTCCGACAATCTGCCCGGGCAGAAACTCGAGAGAACCAAAAGCAAGCCAGAGAAACACGATCGAGTCGACAATCAGTCCGACGATGCTCGATGTAACGACCGCAGTGACCAATCTGCGGCGCGCCAGCGGCGTATAGACCGCAAAGTCGGCAAATTCCGAAAGCAGAAATGCGGTGGCAGAGGCCAACACCAGCGACGCCGGCGCAAGACCGGCCGAGATCGCCGCCCCCGCGACGATTGCGCCAACGCCAAACTCAACGCCGAGGCGCCGTTGCACCAGATCCCGCAGGACAAGTGCCGCACCGACCATCAGCACACCAGAAGGCGCCATGATTCCGGGTGCGACGGGGACCAGACAAGGGCCGCCCGGAACGCAAACGCTCCCTACATGCCCAATCATCCAGTTGGCGGCTGGAATGGTCAGGCAAAACAGCACAAGAAAAATTATGCCTTCAATGGATTTACGTCTCTCGTTGTCGGTCATGTCAGCCTTTGACTCATGAATTTCGCAAACCCCTGCGCCCGCAGCTCACAAGCCGGGCAAGTCCCGCAGCCGTATCCCCAATCGTGCCGTTTCGCCCGCTCGCCCAGGTAACAGCTATGGCTGTCCTCAATGACGAGATCAAGGAATGCTTTACCTCCGACTTCTTCCGCCATAGCAAAAGTATCAGCCTTGTCGATCCACATGAGGGGGGTATGTATGGTGATGCGTTTGTCGAGACCAAGGGACAACGCAACCTGCATGGCTTTGACGGTGTCGTCGCGACAATCGGGATAGCCGGAATAGTCGGTCTCGCACATACCGGCGACCAGATGGCGGACACCACGCCGATAAGCCAGCGCGCCGGCAAAACAGAAAAAGACCAGGTTGCGGCCGGGCACGAAAGTGCTTGGCAGGCCGTTGCCGGCCAATTCGACCGCCGTTGCGCGCGTGAGCGCCGTGTCGGAGATTGCGCCGAGAGTATCGAGCTTGAGCAGATGATCATCACCAAGCCGCTGCGCCCATCGGCCGTTCAAAGCCGACATTCGTTCGCGCAGTCGCGCGCGAACCATGAGTTCGACAGCGTGCCGCTGGCCATAGTCGAAACCGATCGTCTCCACCCGCGCGAAGCGTTCAAGCGCCCAGGCGAGGCAAACGGTGGAATCCTGCCCGCCCGAAAAAAGGACAAGCGCTGTATCGGCTTCAAAGGTCACGGCAAAGACACCGTCTCAATCCCACTTCGGTGACCAGGTCCAGTCAACGATGCGCCCGCCGCGCCGTGCCAGGCCGGCGATCTCGCGCATCTCAGCATCGCTCAATTCAAAATCGAATAGCGCAAAGTTCTCCTCCAGCCGTTCCAGCCTGCTGGTACGGGGGATCACGACAATGCCCTGTTGGACAAGCCACCGCAGACAAACCTGCGCCGCGCTCTTGCCGTGAGCCTTGCCTATTTTTTCCAGCAATTTGTCGCCTGCGGCATTGCCGCGCGCGATCGGACTATACGCTACAACCGCCATTTTATGATGCCGGCAGGCCGCAATCACCTTGTCCTGGTTCAGAAAGGGATGACATTCGACCTGATTGCAGACCAGCGGTTCGCTCGAGGCTTTGGTGGCTTCCTCAAGCAGAGCCACGGTGAAGTTCGAAACGCCGATTTGCCGCGTGTAACCCTCGCGCTTCATCTTGGCCATGGCGCCAAGCGTCTCAGCGAGCGGCACGCGCGGGTTCGGCCAGTGGATCAGCAGTAAATCGATCACGTCGAGCTGCAGCCGCGCCAGACTTTCTTTCACCGAACGCTCGAGATCGTGCGGCGCAAGAAGCGATGGCTGCACTTTCGTGGTGACCATGACCTCCGAGCGCAAGCCTGAAGCGCGCACGCCCTCGCCCACCTCGCGCTCGTTGTCGTACATCTGCGCAGTGTCGACGTGACGATAGCCCAGCCGGATTGCCTGTTCGGTCAGCCGGGCGCACTCACGGCCCCTGAGCGCCCATGTGCCAAGCCCGACAATGGGAACCTTGAATCCTTTGACTTCGACCGCCTGCACCACGCTTTTACTTGCCTTCGGAATCGTTGGCGAAACCGAGCAGGAACAGCGCGCGCCGCCCGGTTTCGCGGCTCTGGCAAGCTGCCATCATGGGGTTTGCCATGCTGCCCTCGAAATAATCATAGATAAAACGGCAGGTTTTGTCGCGTGACGCGATCCAGGCGCGTTGCATCTCGCGCATTTTGCTCTGCTGGTTGTCGTCGAGTCTCTCACGCAGCCGGCGGAAGCTGTCATTGAGGATGCCGTCCCACACCGACCTTTCGCGATCATAACAGGCGATGACATCCGACGGAGGCATCGAGCCTTCGTTTTTTGCGCAAGGCTCTGACACAACACCGATGCAATTTTCCCAAGCCCAATTTCGACCAGTTTTGGTCTTGACGCATTTCTGGATCGCTGCGGAGTCGCGCGCATTCGGCTTGTCGTCTTCGGCGGATGCCGACGACATTGCCAGCATCATGACAACCAATAGGACGCTCGTCCTTCTCACGGTTCGTCCCACTTCGGCGCGTGTGGCGGATTCACCACGCGCATATTGGTGGCATTCAGCTTCTTGAGCTCTGCCATCTCGTTGTCCGAAAGCTTGAAGTCGAATACTTCAAAATTTTGCTTCAGGTGTTCGGGTGTGGCCGTGCGTGGAATTGAGCAAACGCCCATTTGTACCAGGTAACGCAACGAGACCTGGGCCGCACTCTTGCCGTGGGTCTTGCCAATGCGCTCAAGCGCGTCGGCGCCGGGAACCTTACCGCGAGCGATCGGGCAATAGGCGACGACCGCCATGCCGTGCTTCTTGCAGGCAGCGAGTACCTTATCCTGACTGATAAACGGATGCATCTCGATCTGATTGCAAACGAGTGGCTCCGACGTCACCGCCCAGGCTTCGTCCAGCATGCTGGTCGTGAAATTGGCAACGCCGATGTGCTTCGCCTTGCCTTCTTTCTTTGCCTTGCACAGTGCGCCGACCGAAAGCTTGAATGGAACGTCCGGGTTGTTCCAGTGGATCAACAAAAGGTCGACATACGGCAACTTCAGATTGGCCAGACTCTGCTCCAGCACCTTGGCGAACGCATCCGGCATCAGGTCGCCCTGGCGTACCTTCGTGCAGATGAATACGTCCTCGCGCCTGAGGCCCGATTGGCGCAAGCCCTCGCCGTTCTCGGTCTCGTTGCCATAGAAGGCGGCGGTGTCGAGATGACGGTATCCAAGCTGCAAAGAAGTTTTGACCGCCTGCACGCAGACATCGTCTTTCAATGTCATGGTGCCAAGGCCGATCGCCGGAATGCGGGCGCCATGAGCTTCAATCACTTGCATTGCAGTCTCCTTTGAGAGCGTCTTGGAACAGACCGGTGATGGGGCGACGAAGAATGCCTTCTCGACACAGCCGTGCCAACGGGGGGTTCCGGTGGTCTGCAGCGGGCGTACCGATAGGTGCGGCGAAAGATCACGTAAATTTTTCTCTGATACAAAATGGCGTAATACTTTGAGCCGCAAGCTTTTCGGATCGGTTCTTACATTGGAATAATTCGAGAGTAAAAGAAAATTATTGCATCACGGGCGTTTAATGCTTTTGTGGGGGTCCTTCTTTACTAAGAGGAATCGGATGAGAAGTGTTCTTGTCGCTATTGGCACGGTTGGTCTGCTGATCGTCGCGGCTGCCGGAGCGCGCGCCGATGACTATGTCCTTACAATCAAGGAGCACCGTTTCACTCCGGCCGAGATCAAGGTGCCGGCCAATCAACGGGTGGTGATCACTGTGGTCAACGAAGATGCAACGCCCGAGGAGTTCGAGAGCACTGTCTTGAAGGTCGAGAAAGTGATCGCCGGGAAATCAAAGGGCGTGGTGCGCATTGGCCCGCTTAAACCCGGACGCTATCCCTTTGTCGGCGAATATCACGAAGCCACGGCCAAGGGTGTTATCATCGCGGAATAGGTCATGCTCGGCGCATTAATCATCGTCTTTCGTGAAGTCATCGAAGCCGGTCTCATTGTCGGCATTGTCATGGCGGCAACGCGCGGTGTTCCCGACCGCAGCCGCTGGATAATGATCGGTATCGGTGCTGGTGTGCTCGGCGCCGCCATCGTTGCCATGTTCGCCGGCGTCATTTCGGAAGCATTTCAGGGCGCAGGCCAGGAACTGTTCAATGCCAGCGTGCTTGGTGTCGCCGTCATCATGCTGATGTGGCACAACGCGTGGATGGCGCGCCATGGGCGCGAAATTGCCGACGAAATGCGCCGCGTGGGCACTGCTGTGAGCGAAGGTGCCAAACCACTGACCGCACTCGCTATTGTGGTTGGCCTTGCCGTGCTGCGCGAAGGCTCCGAAGTCGTCCTTTTTCTGTACGGAATACTTGCGTCAGGCACGACGGTATCGTCGCTGCTGACAGGCGGCCTGCTCGGCATTGCCGCCGGCGCGGCATTCAGCGCCCTGACTTATTTCGGCCTGCTGGCAATCCCGAACCGATATATCTTCTCGGTGACGAGTTGGCTCATCGCCCTGCTTGCTGCAGGTATGGCGGCTCAATCCGTCCAGTTTCTGAACAATGCTGGTCTCGTGATAGCGCTCGACCACACGGTCTGGGATACGTCCTGGTTGTTGTCAGAAGGAAGCATCTTCGGGCGCCTTCTGCACACGCTGATCGGCTATACCGAACGGCCGACCGAAATGCAGCTCGTGGTCTATGTCTGCATTCTGATCGCGATGTTCGTGCTGATGCGGGCCGCGCGCTATTCGCCGCGCCACAGCGCCCCGGCCGCCGCAGAATAGCCGGTCAGCGCCTTCTGCCGCCCAGCGTGGCGAAGGCGACGTCAGGCGCCTGATCGATCAGTTTGAGAAGAGCGCGTGCCGGCCCGCGTGGATGGCGCTTTCCCTGCTCCCAGTTGCGCACGGTCTCGATCGGTACTTCGATTTGTTCGGCGAACGCGGCCTGCGTGAGCCCGCAGCGCGACCGCACCTGGCGCACGAATTGCGCCGGATCCCTGTGGTCGAGCGTTTTCTCGGTACCGTCAGGCAGGATTTCCACAATCCGCCCGTCAGCTTTCAGGCGCACCCGCATCATCGCCGCAAATCCCCATCGCCGGTGGTGTCGGCCAATGCACTACCTGATTCGCGCTGGCGAAAAGTTAATTCGGTCAGCGGGCGCGGTATCTATCGCGTTTTCTCGAAGATTTCGCGCCCGATCAGCATGCGGCGGATCTCGGACGTCCCTGCCCCAATCTCGTAGAGCTTGGCGTCGCGCAGCAGCCGTCCGGTGGGAAAGTCGTTGATATAGCCATTGCCGCCAAGACACTGGATTGCTTCCAACGCCATCCACGTCGCGCGCTCGGCGGCATACAGGATGGCGCCGGCGGCGTCTTCACGGGTGGTCCGACCTTCATCGCAAGCTCGTGCGACCGTGTACACGTAGGCCTTGGCCGCGTTCATCGTCACATACATGTCGGCGAGCTTGGCCTGCACCAGTTGAAAACGTCCGATCGGCTGCCCGAACTGCTGGCGCTCGTGCACGTAGGGGATCACGACGTCCATGCACGCCTGCATGATGCCCAAGGGACCGGCCGCAAGCACCACGCGTTCGTAGTCGAGGCCCGACATCAGCACGTTGACGCCATTGCCGACCGCTCCGAGCACATTTTCTTCGGGCACTTCGCAGTCCGTGAATACCAATTCACTCGTATCGGACCCACGCATCCCCAGCTTGTCGAGCTTCTGCGCCGGGGCAAAACCCTTGAAGCCTTTTTCGACGATGAACGCAGTGATGCCGCGTGCGCCCGCGGTACGATCGGTCTTGGCATAGATGACCATCGTGTCGGCGACGGGCCCGTTGGTGATCCACATTTTCGAGCCGTTGAGGACGTAGTGGTCGCCCTTCTTGTCCGCGCGGGTGCGCATCGACACCACATCGGAACCGGCGCCCGGCTCCGACATCGCCAGCGCACCTACATGCATGCCGGAAATCAGCCTAGGCAGATATTTGCGCTTCTGCGCCTCGCTGCCATTGCGGCGAAGCTGATTGACGCAGAGATTCGAGTGCGCGCCATAGGACAAACCGACGGCTGCACTGGCGCGGGAAACTTCCTCCATGGCAATACAGTGCTCGAGGTAGCCGAGGCCGGAGCCGCCGTATTCCTCTTCGACGGTAATGCCATGAAGGCCGAGCGCGCCCATCTCCGGCCACAGATCGCGCGGAAAGACATTCTCGCGATCGATTGCATCAGCGCGCGGCGCGATGCGGTCCTGCGCGAACCCGCTGATGGTCTTGCGCAGCATGTCCACATCGGTACCGAGACCGAAATCGAAGCCCGACCAGGCATTGGGGATCATGCTGCGCCCTCCGCTCGCGGACGACTCTATAATCTGAAAGTCACGCTGTCAGCGCCTCGTCGGAGGCCTCCAGAGGCTTGCCGCCCTTTTTGGCCTGAGCCAGGAGCCTGTCGATGGCATTGGCCGGAGCGGGCTTGGCAAACAGGAAGCCCTGCATCTCGTCACAGCCGGCGAGCCGCAGCAGGACCCGCTGATGCTCGGTTTCCACGCCCTCAACCAGAACCGTCAAACCGAGCGCTCGGCCAAGGGCCACAATTGCCTGGATGATCACGCCACCGTTTGACGAACGGCCGAGCGCAGCAACAAAGCTCTTGTCGATTTTGAGCTTATCGAGGGGAAAACGTTGGAGATAGCCGAGATTCGAATAGCCGGAGCCGAAATCGTCGAGAGCGACACGCACGCCAAGGTCGTGCAGGTCCTTGATGCGTTTGACCATCTCGTCAGGATTGTCGATCAAAACGCCTTCGGTGATTTCCAGGACGAGGCGCGAGGGCGCAACCGTGCTTTCCGCCAATGCGGAGCGCACCAGGTCGACAATGGTCCGATCGCGCACCTGCAACGGCGACAGATTCACCGCCACATAGAGATCATCGGGCCAGCGCTTGGCTTCGTGCAAGGCGCGGCGCAGTACGAAGGCGCCGATTGTGTCCATTAATCCCATTTGTTCGGCAACCGGAATAAACGTCGCCGGTGCGATCGTGCCACGCGTAGCGTGGTTCCAGCGCAACAAGGCTTCAACCCCAACCATTCTTCCGCCGTGGGATGCGACGATCGGCTGATAGCACAAGTCCAGCTCAATCGCGCTCAGTGCGAGCGGCAGCTCCCGGTGAATGAATTTCTGATCGGTGGATACGGTGTCGATCGAGACATTGAACATGACGATCGCGCCCGGACCTTTTCTGGCTGCCGCACGCAACGCGAGATCGGTGCGGCGCGTCAGTTCACCCCGGGTCCTGGCATGACGCGGAGCCTGAGCAAAACCTGCATGCGCGCTTATTCGCACGACACTATCGATCCAGTGCGGACGCGCGATCGATTCAAGCGCGGTACGGATGACTGCCTCAGCATCGATATGCGGACTCGCCGTCAGTATGACTGCAAACTCATCGGTGGCGATCCGCCCGCACATCGCGTGAGCGGGCAGAGCTTCCTTCAATAGCCTGGCGATGCCGGCGATGAGCTCATCGCTCCCCAAAACACCGTGTTGTGCGGCCACGTCATCCATTCCGTTGATCTCTATGAGCGCGAAGGTCGTGCAGGCGTCGTCAGACTGCTCCGCCAGGGCGAGATCCAGCAATTCCAGGGTCTTGGCATGGTTCGGCAGGCCAGTGAGCTTGTCCTCGTCGGCCGCACGCGCCGCCTCCGCTTCCCTCACCGCCAATTCCAGCTGCGCGCGCTTGAGATGGAAGAGCGACATGGCGGCAAAGCCCATCAGCGCGAAAACAATGACTGCGGCGACAGACGCCAAGCCGTTCATCGCTCGTGTCATGTGACGGGAGCTGTCCCAGACGAAAAAGCCTGCGATGCGGCCGTCGCCGGCCACCACCGGCTGCATCTCGCGATCCGTCGTATCCGGATTGCTTGTGAATTTGATATTTTTCACGCCGGCGATTTGCTCGGCTGTTCGTATCAGGCGCGGATCAGCATCGCCCGAGAGCGACGGTTGAAGCACCGAGATGGCATTGCGCAAGGCTGCATGTTGCTCGAGCGTAAGCCGTTCATCACTTTGCCACGCCCACCGATATCCGATGCCGGTTGCGAGCACGATCGCTGCAACCGTAAGACACGCGCATGCGATGATCAGGCGCGACACCACGACCATGCGTTGCGCGGGCGCGGGCGAGGCAAGCTCCGAGCCGGGAATGCGCCTTCGCCTTGCCCGAGCCGGCAGCCAGCGCCCGCGATCCAGGCGCGCTGCTACAGTATTGACCTCGTGCACCGGGATGCTCCCAGCCTGCGCTACGGCGTCGGCTATAGGGTTACGGATTGGGCTTTAAGCGTTGGTCAGCAAATAGGGTGAACAGTTGGTAACCGGCTGTCCACGCCCTACCGCAGGCCAAACCACAGGCTTGCAATGCTCAGAAACGAGAAAAAACCCACCACGTCGGTGACCGTTGTCACAAAGGGACTCGAAGCTACCGCCGGATCGAACTTGAGCCGGTTCAGGAAGAGCGGAATAAGGATTCCGCCGAGGGCCGCCGCGATCAGGTTGCAGATCATGGCAAGTCCGATCACGAACCCGAGCCCCGGCACCCTGAACCAGACGTAGGCCGCAACGCCGGTGATAATGGCAAAAGCGACGCCATTGAACACGCCGACCATGAGCTCGCGCATGATCACTCGCCAGGCATTGGCATCACTCAGGTCGCGCGTCGCCAAGGCGCGCACGGCAACCGTCATGGTTTGCGTGGTAGCATTGCCCCCCTGACTTGCGACGATGGGCGCCAGAACCGCAAGGGCAACCATTTTCTGCAGCTGTCCTTCGAACAGACCGAGCACCGATGACGCCAGAAACGCAGTCGCGAGATTGACCAGCAGCCAGTTGAACCGGCCGCGCGCAATCTTCCAGACCGAGTCGGACAACTGTTCGTCCCGGGTGATGCCGCCAAGAGCGTGGATATCTTCCTCCGCCTCCTCCTCGATCACGTCGGCAACATCATCGAAGGTAATGACGCCGACCAGACGGTCGCCGGTATCCACAACGGGAGCAGTCACCCAGTTGTAGCGCTGGAACAGGCGCGCAACTTCCTCCTGGTCCTGAACGGCACTGACCCGCGGCCGATCTTTTTCCATCAGGTCCAGAATGGGCACCGGCCGCTTGCTGCGCAGCAATCGATCAAGCGGTACGGCTCCGAGAAAGTGTCCGCCCTCATCCACCACATAGAGCTCGTAGAAATGGTCCGGCAGTTCCGTGGTTTCGCGCATGTAATCGATGGCCTGGCCGACATTCCAATGCGGCGGCACCGCAATGAATTCCGTCTGCATGCGCCGGCCGGCCGACTCTTCGGGGTAATCGAGACTGCGCGTCAGCGCGACGCGTTCGGTTTGCGGCAATTGCTCGAGAATTTCGGCTTGTTCGTCCTTTGGCAGGTCTTCGAGGATGGCGACGGCGTCGTCGGATTCCAGTTCGCTTACGCCCTTTGCGACGGCCTGGGATGGCAAGTCCTCGAGAATTTCCTCGCGTACCGCGTCGTCCACTTCGGTCAGCGCGGTGAAGTCGAAATCGATACCAAGCAGTTCGACAAGGCGTTGCCGCTGTTCTGGTGGCAAGGCCTCGATTAGCGCGCCCATGTCGGATTCGTGCAGGTCGCCGACCAGCGCACGCAGACCGGCGCCGTCCCCCATTTCGATCCTGCGGGCGACGCTTTTGACGAAGGTCTTGCGGATGGAGCCGTCCTTGTTGCGCGGCAGTTGCGCAGCTTCGGCGCCGTTCGCTTGGTCCTGATCGAGCATATCGAAGCCTGCCGGCAAAATGAAAGCGCGACGCTTGTACGCCCGACCCTGCACTTCGGGCAATGACTAACGCACAAATCCGCAATTGAATCTGAGCTTGCCGGTTGCCAGGCGTTGCGGCATTGGTTGGCTATGACGCGTGCGTTTTTTCTCTCAATCGCAGTCGCCTTTGCTCCGGTCACGGCCACAGCGGCCTCATGCCCCGGCAATCCGGATGCGCTCGGGACCGCACGGACAATCGAGGTCGACGCCAAGAGCACGCCGCGCGTCGGCCGCAAGCAATTCCCCTCGACGCTGCCGCTGCGCGCCAAGGAACTGGTCCTCACGTTCGACGATGGCCCCTGGCCCGGCACCACGCCGAAGGTCCTGGACGCTCTCAAAAATGAATGCGTGCGCGCGACATTCTTCCTGCTGGGGAGAAATGTGGCGGCACATCCGCAAATCGCCCGGCGGGCCCTCGCTGAGGGCCATAGCATCGGCCATCACAGCTATTCGCATCCCCTGCTCGATCACATGTCGGTCGGTATGGCCGAAGCAGAAATCGATCGCGGAATCGCTGCCGGCGAATTCGCCCTTTACGGCGAGCGGCGGACGACGCCGACAACGCCATTTTTCCGTTTTCCGGGCTTCGCATCGAACAGGCCGCTCCTCGACCGCATGACAGAGCGCGGCCTCGTGGTGTTCGGCGCCGATGTCTGGGCAAGCGACTGGGTACGGATGCCTCCGGAGCAGGAGCTCCGTCTCGTCCTTTCTCGCATCGAGCGGGCGGGTCGCGGCATCGTGCTGTTTCACGACACCAAGGCGGAGACCGCCCAGATGCTTCCGGCCTTCCTGCGAGAGATTAAACGGCGGGGCTACAGCGTCGTGCACGCAATTTCGGCCCGAAGCCACGGCGTTGGGAGGTAAAGGCGTCGCTTTTTACCCTAACAAGGAAAAATCATTGGAAAACAATGCTGTGCGGGTTTAAAATGCGTAAGCGTCCTTTAATGTCAGTCAGTTACCTCCAGTCGGAGGTCGACGGCGCGGGTTCTGGTCCGGGGGGCCTAATGCGCGGTGTGTTGTTTTTTGTCGTTTGGTTGGTGGGCTGCGCGGCGGCATCAGCGGAGCCGTGCGCCGGCAACCCTGCTGCGCTCGGTACCAGCCGCGTTCTCACAGTCAGCCCAAACGACTTTCGCCGTATCGGCAGCATGCAATACGCGCAATCGCTGCCGCTCAAGGACCATGAGGTGGTGCTCACCTTCGACGACGGGCCGATCCCGCCTTACACCAACGAAATTCTCGATACGCTCGCCTCTCAATGTGTGAAGGCAACGTATTTTCTGGTTGGCGAGATGGCCCGCGCCTATCCGTCAATCGTCCGGCGCCTCTACAACGCCGGCCATACGATCGGCACACATAGCCAAAATCATCCGTTTGCTTTTCAGCGGCTGCCGATGACGCGCGTCGAGCAGCAAGTCGATGCCGGAATCGCCTCGGTCGATGCAGCGCTTGGCGATCCGAAGGCGATCGCGCCGTTTTTCCGAATTCCGGGTCTGAGCAGAACCGATGCCGTCGAAGGCTATCTGGCCTCGAAGTCGCTGGTGGTCTGGAGTGCAGATGTGGTCGCTGATGACTGGAAGCACATCAGCGCAAAGGAGATCGTGAAACGTGCGATGCGGCGACTGAACGAAAAAGGCCGCGGCATTCTCCTTCTGCACGACATTCATCCGGCGACCGTCCTGGCCCTCCCCACCCTGCTCAAGGAGCTCAAGGAGCAGGGCTACCATATCGTGCAGGTGGTGGCGGCAGGCGAGCATCCCGACTCTTTGCCTGAACCGTCTGCGTCACCGGACACCGGCAAGGAAACATGGCCGCGGGTCGTTCAACCGAAATCCGCGCATACGCCCGTCAAAACGACGCTGCACCATCGCGCCAAGAAGCCCGCGGGCAAGCACCGGCGGCCCACCGTCGTCGGTTTTCATGAGCCGGACTACAGCGCCTATACGAAAGACTGGCGTCCGGGCCAGTTCTAGGCGCGAAACTGATTTACTATACGAAGGTTCTGGATCGTAGCGCGCGTAAAGCCACCTTGCCTCCGCTATCCATGGGCAATGGGATCCGGGCAGATCGGCGGCGGATAGCATAACTACAGAACACGCTGGTTATCACGACTGGGGGCGTAGCCGAATGCCCCCATACAAAGCTCGAGCTAGCGCCAAGTCTATCGCGCGCAACCTCTCCGTCGACGCAAGGGCTTAACTCTTGACTGGTTCGTCGGACGTATCAGCGGCGGAATCCAGCGGAATTAGCAACGTAAAATTAGTGCCAATGACCGACACCGGCCGCGTCAACTCAGCTCCCAACTGCTTGGCGAGCGCATTAATCAGACGTGACCCGAGCCGCTTACTCGTCGCCGGATCAAAGTCAGCAGGCAAGCCAACACCTTCGTCACGTACCGATATTTGAATGTGATCCGTTTCCGTTCGAACAACTCGCACCCAAATCGAGCCGCCGGAAGAATTTGGATACGCGTGTTTGCCAGCATTCAGAACCAATTCATTGATGCCAAGGGCGACGATGATGGCGCGATCAGCTGCGAACTGAATTTCCTCGGGTGCTTCCAGTTGAATTTTGCAAGGAGCAACTGCGGTCTCCAAGTCACCAATGACCTCCCGCAAATAGGACGCAAGACCAATATTCTCATAGTCGGCGTTGTAGGCGAGGCGCTCATAGGCGCGGCCGACTGCCGAAATTCGGGTGGATGCTTCGTTTAGCCGACTCGTCAATGCCGGATCGCCGGAGCCGCTTGCCTGCAGTTGAAGCAGGCTCGAAACCAGTTGCAAGCTATTCTTGACCCGGTGGTTGACCTCCCTGAGTAAAATCTGATGGCGTTCGAGGGCGGCTTGCAGCTTGCGCTGATACTGCTGCTGCTCGATGGCCATGCCGAGAATGTTCGCGGCACCTTGCAGAAATGCAATGTCATGCTCACTGAACTCACCTTCGGCTCGGCTGTCGACTTCAAGTACGCCGAATGGTGAGCCATCACCTTGCAAAATCACATTCATCGCGCGGCGAATACCGTGTTCTACCAGCAATTCGGGGGTACGAAATCGTTGCTCATTTTCGAGATGATTGGAAATTACGGGCTTGCCCGTGCGCAAGGCGTAACCTGCAGGCGAGGCCAAGTCGGCCCCGACGGTGGCATGCCCGACCACGCCCTCGCCCCATCCGACGCCCGCGCGAACCAGAAGCCTGTTTTCAGCCGGAACGTATTCCATCACTTTGCAGTATTCCGCTCCTAGACCTTCCGCCGTTGCTCTGGCGGTGTGATTGAGCATTTCAGTAAAACTAGCTCCTTGCAGGGCCAGAACACCAAGTTCGGCGAGCAGTTCTTGCTGGCGAATGCGCAGTCGGAGTGCGAGACCGGTCAGGTCTTCTGACTGACCGACGCTGGATCGCCTTTCGACAACTGGCTCTTTCGGCTCAGATGACGTCATAGCCGAAGCATTAACATGTCTCTGCGGCAATGAGAAAAGACTCCTCGGAACTTTCAGTCCCGCCAATCGGAATTCCGATACCGCCTCGTAATTGCATCCATATCGGAACGAAAACCTCGACTTGGTGGGCGGGAAGAGACATTTTGGCAGCCAACCTTGTCGTCGAAGACGAACTCTTGCTCAGTCTGGACATCAGCGAAGCGCTGAAAGAGCGGTCGATTAACAACCGCGAGATGAGAATGCTTTTTAATCTGCCACAGTTTCAGAAATCTTCTTCTGACAGGCGATGCCTAGCGCTCCTGCTATCGCAACTCCGGCCATCCCTAACAGGAGCATGTTTCGAGTATCGTCGTCCCGAACTTTGTCCCTAACTGCAGTCGCCACCTCCTGGACCTCATCACGAAGATCGTGCCGCTTCGCGCGAATATCGTTCAGAAGAGCCTCGCTGGAAGTTTTTAGCTTTGCGGCCGTCTCAGCAACTGAGTCACCCATTTCTCCCTGCCACTCCCGCATTGTTTCCTTCGCCCCTTCCCAAACTTCCGAGCCTTTAGCCGCCGCGGCTTCCTGAGCTTTGCCGGCAATGTCTGCAGCCGCTGAGAACACCTGACCAGCCTGTTCCTTAAGAACCTCCTTGCTTTGCTGCGTATAATCGAGTCGCCTGCCGGAGGCGTCGTAAGCCGTCCTTGGCTGGGTCTTCCACAAACTGAAAAGCCCGACCCCAATCAAGGCGCTCGCAATCGGCGGACTCCGGAGTAGCCGCCAAGCCAGGCCGGCTCCGATTGCCATCACAGCCGCCGGATTTGAAGCGGCTCGCGCCTTGATTTTTTCCCAAAAGGCGTCTCTCGTCTCGAAGGCCTCCTGTTTGAGATCATCTGTGAAGGCCGCCAAAGTCGCAGGAGAGCAAAGAACCGCCAAGTCTTGAGTTAGTTTGGCGCGCGATCGCTCGACTTCGTGCTCGTGTTTCAGCAGGGAAATATTGCCCATCACCCACTCCTGTCGAGGCTATCAGGTCGAGCTGCTGGGCCAGGATCGCTTGTCGGCGCCGTCTGCCCTGTCATTGACACCTTGAACGTATCAACAACTTCTCCCGCGACGTCCTTCAGGCCTTCCGTGTGCAAGCCACGCTCCTCGGCTGCGGTTTTGAGCTTGTCTCCCGCTTTCGCTGTTGCCTGCTTGAGTTGATCGCCAAAGCGTTCTGCGGCTTTTGACATCTGGTCGCCCACGGGACCGAGCGTTCCTTTCTCGAGTTCGGTCGGCGGGAACGCCGCCGCCAGTGCGACACCGGCCGCAAGGCCAGCCGCTACGATGGCAAGCGGCTGATTTTTCAGAACACCTTGCGCCATAGACCGCGTCTGCCGGATCACCCGATCAGACTGGTCCTCAACCACGCGCTTTGCCTCGCCGGCATACTCGGCCGCCGAAGAGGCGTAGGACTTGGCAGCATCCATTGTCTGCCGGGCGGTGTCAGAAGCTGTGGACGCATAGGACGACGCTGCGTCCATGGTACGGCGCGCGCTGTCCGTCACGGCCTCCGCCATTTCCGCGGCCTTTTCACCGGCGGCACCCCGGGTCCCCCCATGTGCCGCGTTAATGGGCGCGACCAGAGGAGATTCCGAAGAGTTGGTGCGCATCATGAGCACGGCGCCGGCTGCCAAAAGCAGGAGCCCCTCCGGATTTCTCTTTATGGCGTTGAAAATCCATTCGCCGCCGTCTCCTAATAATGGTCTTGGTGGCACACTCATGTGAACTGCTCCTTGGCTACGGCTATGTCTTGCTTGACTTGGTTGATGGCCCGATCCGGCGTGAACTGGTCGGGCACATCGGCTTTTCCTTTGGCGAACGCGGCGCCAGCTGTGGTCGCCAGCGCCGCCGCCACGATCAAACAGGACCAATGCAGCGCGATGCCAGTCGCGGCCGAGAGGCCCAAGACGATCGCTTGAACGGTTAGCAACCCTCCCACTATGGCCAGAACAGCCGCGACCGACATCCAAACTCCGGCGCGAATGCTGATTGAAAGCTTTTCGGAGAGCTCGGCCCGGGCCAGCCGCACTTCCTTCTGCATAAGATCCGCTAGATCCGTGATGACCTTAGAAAACGCGTTTGGCAGCGATGAAGATTGCTCAGCCATGGTTCTCGCCCGCAGGGTGGTAATGCGTAGGTTGGATCGGAGGTGACGCTACGGAACTTGCGCTGGCACTTTTGAACGCACGGAACACGAAAAACCCAGCCAGCGCACCCAGTCCAAACATCAAAGCCGGCTGTCGCCGCGTGAGGTCGGAGGCGCTTTTGGCCAACTGCTCGACCGTTTGATCCTCCAGGCGACGAGCGTAGCGGTCCACATTGTGAGCAAATCCTCTCACAAGACCGGCGAGCATGGGGTTCTCATGTTCGAGGTCGTCAGCAGCTACTCTCATCGAGCTGGCAAAACTATTCGCTGACTGTGCGCCAACGCCGAGCTGATCGTTCAGAAGGCCCATGACGTGGTCTGACATGTTCGAGGCCGCATCCGCGGCGGCCCGCTTGGCTTTTTCTCCCGCGCCGCGCGCGGTGTCAGATGCCTTCGAGAAAGCTTCGCCGGCGGCGTCGCGCATCGTTTTGTTTCTTTGCGTGTGATCTTCCCAGCCAGGCGACCCGGCGTCTTCGAAATTTTGATTGGTCATTGTTTCCTCCTATTCAATCCAACCGGAGGAACGCCCCTTGGTTCCGCTAGTTAAAAACAAACAGGAGACGTGATGCTGAATGCCAGCCTCGCATCTGCGCGAGATATTGCCTACGAAAAGCAGACACGACTGTTTGAAAAAATGCCCCGCTAGCTCATCCGGCCAGCAGGGCAGAGTTTTGCAGATGTGGTAGTCCAATTTCACCACGTCTGGGCGTTGTACCAAGTATCAATGTCCTTTTTGGCTTGATCCTTGGCGATGCCATATCGCTCCTGAATTTTTCCTTCGAGCTGATCGCGCCTGCCGGCGATTTTATCCAGATCGTCGTCGGTGAGATTACCCCACTTCTCTTTGACCTTGCCCTTCATCTGCTTCCAGTTTCCTTCGACCCTATTCCAATCCATCACAAACCTCCTGTGTCATTCGACATACGCCCGCGATGTAGGCGCTCGTTCTACTAAGTCCTCCCTTGCTTGGCGGGTTCCGCGACAAGCTCGAGATGTCCGCTTTGGGTCAAAAGCGGCCATTCGGAGAAGTCCGCGCGATGTCCGCTTTACACAGGGGGAGCTAACAACCGCAGCCTCCCCGCAAAGGGCCAGACAACTGATTTACTATCAGGCGCGACGGTTGCCCTGACGTAGTTTGCGTAAAGGAAATTTTAATCGCGCTGGCTCACGGTCAGCGTGCAATTTCAAATTTTATTGGCGTGCCGCCGAGGTCGCCAACAAAACCGCAGTCATTCAGGCGCTTCAGGGGCATCCTGGCCATGAACCTCAGTCTGCTCGTGCGAAGGTATCGCAGCATCATTATTCAGTCGCGCGGGAGTCCAATCTCGCGCTCTGCGACTCTTTTGACATTTGCGCTGGTGGCGATTGGACTGATCTGTTCAATCGCCACCAAATTCACCTTCACATCGCTGCCAAATATCCTGCCGCTGGTCGGCTACGTGCTGGTGCTGGATATCCTGAGTCAGCTAGCGCCCCAAACCAGGATCGTCGAGGCCGCACGAACGCTTCTCTACGGCGCGCTGTACCTGATCATCACCATTCTGTGCGGGGTGCTCGCGGCCTATGCGATGCAGCGCCTGGCATTTCCGCTTCAGGACCAGCTTTTAGCGAACGTCGACATGGCGCTTGGGCTGACATGGTCCGACTTCGCACATTGGGTCGATAGGCACGCTTTCGTCCAGACGATTTTTCACTCGGCCTACGACACCATTAAACTTCAAATCGCTCTTCCGCTCGTCGTTCTGGCTTGCACAAACCGGCTCACTGAGGTCCGCACCTATCTTCTCGCCTTCGCCATCGCTTTTACACTCACGATTCTTGTTTCCGCACTCTTGCCGGCGGCCGGCCCGATCGTCTTTGTTGATCGTACAGACTTCAACATTCTGCATTTTACCGGCGCAACGCCACTCGATCATCTGATGCGCCTGCGAGAGGCCGGACCATTGGTCATGAGCAACCCTCCGGGCGGCATCGCCACCTTCCCCTCATTCCACGCAACCGTCGCCGTCCTGACGCCTCTGACCCTGCGCGGCTATCGTCCTATTTTCGCTGCCTTGCTGATCCTGAACACAGCCATGCTCGCCGCGACCGTCACCGAGGGAGCGCACTATTTTATCGACGTCGTTGCGGGAAGCGGCATGGCGTTTTTGGCTTACGCCCTCGCAACGCGCATCATCAGGCTGGAAGACCGTTCATTTGATCAACGCCGCACCCGGCCCGTCGTCCACCCCGCGCCTCGCTGAAGGCCGGCCATTGATGGCTGGGTCTGGCTCCCCACACGCCACGGGTGAGCCAATTGCGGCGCATTCCGGCAAAAGCCGACCTATACCGAATTATACGACGGTATAGGTGTCGAGGCGCCACCGCGCCGCTAATTTCGGACTTGCCCCTAAGGACAAGTCCCCGCTTGTCCCCTCCGCCCGGCAAGTGCATCCCCAGCACTTTGCCGGGCGACTGCTTTTTGAGGGCGGCAAATTCCGGCGGCAAACTAGCATGGCGGCGGCCAGCGGGCAGTCTATAATGGCACCAAACGTGTGTGTCGGCGCAAAACCAAGCCGGATGTAACCCGGCGAGCACAAGCAGGGGGAAACGATGATTGGCCGAATTTTCGCGCGTCGCGTCTTTCCGGCAATTGCACTGACGCTGGCCGCGCTCAACCTGGCGAGCGCGGAAGATATCGCCATCGGCAATTATGGCTCATCCGCGAATGGAATGCCGTTCGGCGTTGCCTTGGCCAAGGGATATTTTCAGCAAGAAGGCGCCAACGTCACCGGCATCATCGCTTCGGAGGGCGGCGGTACGTCGGTCCGCAATGCGATGGCCGGGGTCGCTTATGGTGAGGCCAATCCCGGCGCGATTGCCGTCGCCATCCAGCAAGGCGCCGATCTTCGGATCGTCAGCGACAACGTGCTCACCATCGCCGAATTCGCCTGGCTGGTGAAAAAGGATTCGCCGATCAAGACAATTGCCGACCTCAGGGGCAAGAAGATTGGCTACACCAATCCGCGCTCGACCAGCCAGGCGCTCGACATCCTCATGCTGAAGAAAGCAGGGCTCAAGCCGGAGGATGCTGAGCTTGTGAAAACCGGCGGATTCGGTCCGATGGTTGCAGCGCTCGACCTTGGGCAGATTGACGTAGCCCCTGTAACCGAACCGCTCTGGTCGAAAATGAAGGACAAGTTCCGCGTTCTCATCACCGGTGCGGAGGCGTTGCCCCCGCTCGACAACGTCGTCGGCGTGGCGACCGCCCAGGCCGTAGCGACGCGCGGCGACTTCATCAGCGCCGTGATCCGCGCGCGCCGACGCGCCATCGAATTCATGCGGACTCATCCGGAAGAAGCCGGCGAGATCATCGCCAAGCCCTTCAACATCACCCCGGAAATAGCGACAAGCGCCATTAAGAATCTGATCACCAGCACCACTGACGGCATTCCTTATTGGGGCGAAGGCGACATCCATCTCGATGGAATGAAGCGCATCATCGAGGTGCAGAAAAGCGTGGGCGCGCTGACCGGCGACATCGATCTGTCCAAAATCATCGATACCCGGTTCCTGCCGGATGACCTCAAGAAAGTGAAATAGGACGCTGCGCACCGGAGGATGATCGCGTGTCCGCGGCACAGGTGACGCTGCGCGGGGTGACAAAGGTATTTCCCGCCGGCGCCGGCGGGGAGCCGGTGCACGCCCTCGGCCCGATCGATATCGAAATCAGAAAAGGCGAGTTTTTCGCTGTGGTCGGTCCGTCTGGCTGTGGAAAATCGACGCTGCTCGAGCTGATCGCGGGCCTCACGTCTCCGACGCTGGGCGAAATTGAGTTCGAAGGCCGCGCGATCAAGGACACCGTTCCCGACGGCATCGGTGTGGTTTTCCAGGAAGACGCCTGTTTCTCCTGGCTTAATGTCAGCGAGAATATCGAATTTGGCTTGCGACAGAAGATGATCGCCACGGAAAAAAAGGTGCGCCGGGTGGCCGCGGTCATCGATATGATGGGGTTGCGCGATTTTGCGCGAAGCTATCCAGCCCAACTGTCAGGCGGCATGCGCCAGCGCGTCTGTATCGCGCGTACCATCGTGGCGGAGCCACGCCTTATTCTTCTCGATGAGCCGTTCGGCGCACTTGATCAGCAAACCCGGTTATTGATGGGCGACGAGATGCTCCGGCTGTGGCGCGAAACCGGCGCGACCGTCTTTCTGATCACCCATGCGCTCGACGAAGCCGCAATGCTGGCAGACCGCATCGTCGTTATGTCGGCGCGACCTGGCAAAGCGATCGATCTCGTCGAGACGGGCTGGCCGCGCGAGCGCGACAGTCGGATCGTCGAACGCGAGAATTTCGGCGCAATGACGAGCCGCTTATGGAAAACATTGCGCGAGGAATCCCTGAAGACGATGGGACGAGCGGGTAACGGCGCATGAGCAGACTGCGGATCTATCAGTTTGCGGTCATCGCAGGCTTCATCCTGCTGCTGGAAGCACTGTGCCTCGCCGGCGTCATCGACAAGATCACGATGCCGCCCCCACACATTATCGTCCGTGATCTCTTTCGCATGCTACTGGCCCGGCGCTATTTCGGCGACATCGGCAAAAGCCTGGCGAATGTGCTATTGGCGTTTGGCTCAGCATACGTCCTCGGGGTCATCACCGGCACGATTTTGCATGGCTACAGGACGGCGCGTGACATTCTCGATCCGCTGTTTGCGACGTATTACGCCATTCCGGTTTTTGCATTCTATCCGCTGTTCATTGTCATCTTCGGTCTTGGCGACGGGCCGCAAATTCTGATCGGATTTCTGCTGGCCATCGTCGCCGTGATCGTTACCACGCTCAATGGCCTCGACCGCGTCCCGCCGGTGCTGAAGAAAACAGCTCGGGTCAACAAGCTCAGCCCGTTGCAGACAGCCCTGCGCATCACCCTGCCGTTTTGCGCGCCCTACCTGCTGACTGCGGCCAAGCTGGCGCTCGCCTATGCGTTCATCGGAGTCATCGGTTCGGAATTCATTATGGCGCGTGCGGGCATGGGCTACGAAATCAGCTACGCCTATACGAACTTCGACAACGCCACTATGTACCCTCTCATCCTGTTGATCCTGCTGCTGTCGATTGCCGCCAACAGCCTGCTCTCGCACTGGGAGAGAGTGCTGCTCGCCAGAAGGGGTCAGAAGTGACGCAGGAAGCACGTGCGCCGTTTCGCAATACGATCATCCTGATCGTCGGCTTGTTCCTGTTTTGGCAATTGGCCTATCTCGTCGTCGGCGAAGTTGCCTTGCGCTCACCATCGGAGACGATCCGGTTTCTCGGCAACTTGATGCAAACGGACGTTTTTTGGCTCCATCTTGCCGATACCCTGAAAGCGTTTGCCGCGGCGCTCGCGATTGCGGTGTCACTAGGGCTACTCATCGGTTTCGCTCTCGGATTGCATCGCCTGTCCGGTGACGCGATGGAGCCGATGCTGGTTTCACTTTATTCAATACCGAAGATCACGCTTTATCCGATCATTCTTTTGGCTTTTGGGCTCGGCATTTCGGCGAAAATCGCTTTCGGCGCAATTCACGGGATCATCCCGGTCGCCTTGTTTACCTTGAACGCTGTACGCAACATCAAGCCGATTCTGATCAAGACCGGTCGCGTCTTCAAGCTCAACCCAGCGGTCATGGTGCGCGCGATCTTGTTTCCCGCCGCGGTTCCGGAAATCTTTACCGGCATTCGCGTCGGCTTTTCGCTGACGCTGATCGGCACCGTACTCGGTGAAATGTTCGCCGCCCAGCACGGGCTCGGCTATCTGTTGATGAATGCAATAAGTCTCTACAATATTGATTTGATCATGTCGGTGACGTTCTTACTCGTTGTGTTTGCTGCGAGCGTGAACGGTCTCCTGCTCGCCATCGACCGACGGCTCCACCATGGCTAGGCTTATGAATATTTCTTCTCCAGGTCTTTCCATCTTTGCAAATTGAGCGCGTCGGCCAGACTCTTCAGCGCCATTTCCTGCCCGGCGTCCGTGAAGGCACTCTCCTTGCCTGCAGCAAGTTGGCCCAGGCGCTGCAGGCCATGCTCGATCGCCTTCGCCACGCGCCCAATAAGGATGTTTGGATAAGCGATTTGCGAAAATCCCATATCGTAGAGCTCTGCCGGCGTAAGCCACGGCGTGGCGGCCGCTTCGAAGATGGCGGCGCAGTTCCAGGCGCCTTTGAAGGCCTTGCCGACCTGGACGTAGTCCTCCGGCGTCTTTAACCCGGCCACAAATATGCCGTCGGCGCCAAGACGCAGGAAACGTTCGGCGCGCTTGAGTGCGACATCGAGTCCTTCCGCCCCATAGGCATCCGTGCGGCCGATGATGACAAAATCGGAGTTCTGTCGCGCGGCCATTGCGGCTTTGAGTTTTTGCTCCATCACCTCCAGTGGAACGACGCTGCGGGCTGAAGCCGCGCCAGGCTGTTTACCCTCCCTGCCCTGGTCTTCCAGCAGCACGCCCGAAACGCCCGCGGCTTCATATCCCTGGATGGTCCGCACGACGCTTTTGACGTCGCCATAACCGTCATCCGCGTCGACAAGGCAGGGAAGCTTCGAGGCCTCGACGATGTCGCGGATTCCGGCCAGCATTTCGGCGAAGCCGGCGAGCCCGAGATCCGGCAACGCATAGCGCGCCGCCAATAACGCTGAACCGCCGATATTGAAGGTCTTAAATCCGGCCTGTTCGATCACCCGCGCTGACAGGGCGTCATGAGCCAGTGGGCTGACGAGAGGCTGGTGCTCCCGGTGTAGTTCACGAAGCGACGCCATGATTTCCGCCATCGCCAGACAAAGGACACTCGCGAAGCTACTCTTTAACTTGTTTACGGCTCCATGGCGATTGGTCTGCGTGGCGCCACTTCCGAACGACACGCCGTCGTCAATGTCCGCCTGTGGGGGAAGAGCAGACATGGCGCGGAAATTCGGCCATGTCCGTTATTGGCCCCAAGCGGAATGTCCGCTTTAAGGGGTAAGGCGGATTTTATAGTTGCACCAACCAACGTCCGCGAATGACCCAAAGCGGACATCGCGCCCGGTTCTATGCGTCAAGGACCCGATCAATCATCCGTCCCACAGCATAGCCCGTTGCCGTGAGGTGATAGCGGTAGCGGTTTCGTAAATCGATGGTGATCCAATTGTTTGCGACCGCCTTGTTGATCCCACGTTGGAAATCACTATCGCGCACATCGAAGAAATAGTTACGCTGCAGTGTGCCGGTCGCAGGTATCCCATGGCGCATGAAAACGCCGAGGATTTGACGGCTAACGTCCTCGTCGGAAGGTCGGTCAGGCATAGGTCACCAAGGTTCGAGAAATACTCACCAGCAATAAGCCAACGCGCGCTTGCCGTACGGTGGCTCCAACTCTTTCTCGAAAGTTATCCCCGTTTGCATATACCCGCCCCCGAGCAACCGTTTGTCCGCTATTGGCACTGAGCGGACATTTTCTCCCGCATCGCAAAATGTCCGCTCATGACCCAAAGCGGACATGTCGCCTACAAGACCGGAGGCTGCAACGACGGGCGCGCGTGTGCCGACGACGGTCTTCACTCGGTCAGTGCGGCACTATATGGGCGAACTTTTTAGTCAGGGTGCTACACGAGGATCGTTGGCCGGCGACACCTCGGGTGCCTGGTCGGGCACGATGCTGACGGTCTCAGCGCATTTGCATATCAGCGCTTTGCGCTTTGACAGTGCAATTCTCTTACCATTCGGCAATTCGATAAACCGGCGCACAAACGTCCCGGCGTTTTCTACGACGTACTTGGTGCCCGTGGGCAACCGCTTTGGCAGACGAGCAGTCACGTAAGTTACTCCGCTGGATATCGCTCCCATGGCGCACCAAACGACGCTGTGTGTCGGGACTTGGACGGTGATGAGGGTTATCCACAGCAACGGCCGCTCTAACCTGCGTCATCAGAGCGCAATGGCGGCAACTACCAAGTATTTGTCCAAAAAAAGCAACGCGCGTGATGTATATCGGGAGCAAACCGGACATTCCTACCGCCCTATTGCACGCCGCAACACCTCAAAAATGAGTGCGGTTGACCAACCAAATAAAAGCACACCGTTCATAGCCGTCATCGGCCCCAGCAGTTGCCAGCGCTGCGTCGGGATGATGTCGCCATATCCCAGTGTCGTGTAGTTCACGAATGCAAAGTACATGAGACCGGTCCCAGGCGGCGCGAGGTCAACGATCGAATAGGCCAAAGCCCAGACCGCCACCTCGAAAGCGTGCGTGATCATCAGTAGCGAAACGGTCGAAATCATCACTCCAATCAGGACAAGGAATGGGTGAAGGAAATCTTTGCTACCCATTGTCCTCGCTACACGAACCACCGCCGTCGTGATCAGCGCATGAATCGCAATATTACAGACACTGACGGCTCCCCCGAATAAAAATTGACGCAACATGGTGACCCACTATTAGCGTATTCACTTGCGTTTGAAAGACCTTGGTCCCAATCCTGTAGCCACGGCCGGCGGGATACAGTTGATGTAAATCAATAAGGGCTGATTACCGATTGCAATCGCAGAAATCTGGAGTGCTCTCTCCGCCTGAGGCAGTTGACGCGTAAAATATAAGCGACGAGCCTTCCCGAGATGTTTGGGTGCCCGCACTCCGCTGGTTTCTTCAGGATGCCTTCGAAACCGCTCGGAGGTGGCCTTTGGGGGTGGCGCCCTCCACTCCAAAGAGCTTCGCCACTTCGCCCATTCGCTTTTTGTCTTCAGCAGACAACTCGCCTCTCGCGCTCATAATCTGAGAGATAATGACGTATGCCTTCTCTCGAGATTCGGTGTCGGGCGGAAGCATTGACGGAATCGCCGCAAGGGCGGCCTCCTGATCGACCAACAGGATATTGAATTGCTCGCGCACCAATGCCTTAAAATCCGCGATCGGCATGTCGCCATGCGCCTGCCGGATTTTGCGGGCTAGCTCAAAGCCTCGCTCGTCAATCGCAGCGCGGCTGACTCCCGCGTATATAAGCCCGCGAATGACCGCCGCCCGGATGCCACCGATCGCAATGCGCGACTTAAGTTCATCAATCCGCTTCTGCAAAAGCTCGCGATGCAGAGGGTTCTTGGCAGCCTTTCGCAAATGCTGTGTCCCGGTGGGATCGACGCCAACGGCCGCCTGAAGCGTCGGCGAACCATAGACGGCAAGGAACATCCGCTCAGACCATGTCTCGGTCGCTTGGCGCCAGACATCGAGCGCACGGACCACCTGAGCTGAGAAATTCTCCTGCATCGCGACAAAGGGGTTGTCCTGGGACACGCCTTTGCGATCTTCGCGAACATGTTTTGCAAGAACAGCAACTGGAGCCATCATCGAATTCTGATCGGAAAAGAGCTCATATTGCAGACGCAATGGGTGGACATTCCGCATCCACTCGGCCACTGGAGCACTTACCATGGTCCGTACCATGGGCTGCACGAACGTCCGGTAGAGCGAAAGATTGATTTCGGAGACACGCGCGGCCGTTTCAAACCGACGCTCGTCGGCCATGTCATTCCCTCCGAGCGCGCGGATATCATCGAGCGTCCGTGCTTCACATCTCATCACCCAATTTCCCGACGCGAGGTCCGGGTTGGCCGTATCTGTGGTCTTGTTCTCGAACACGGCCTCATAGAGACCGCACGGCAAGGTGTCGATGAGGTCAATATTGCTGGAGAACTCACCATGTTCCTTTTTTGCGACGCCACTAGAAACGAAAATGCCGAGGTGACCTATCGATTCATGGATGGTGTAGACGATGGTTTGTCCGTGGGACCGGACGTCGTCGATACTTTCGTACAGATCGAGGATCCAACCGAGCGCCTGCTGAGGCGGCGTGACGTTATCGCCTTTCGAACAGAACACGACGATGGGAGAGCGAATGTTGCGAAGATCGATCGTCGTGCCGTCAGTGGTATGAATTCGTCCCGCGGCGAGATTGTTGCCGACAAACAGCTCATCGACGATAAATTGGATCTCCTCCGCATTTAAGTTGACGTGCCCGCCCCACCATTTCTCGAATCCAAGATAGCGCGCAGCTTCTGTGTCGATCTTCGAATAGAGATTGTATTGCTTGGTCCAAAGCGTGTTGGCAGGGTTTTGATTCTCGAAATTTTGCACAAGCCAGGCGCCATCAAATTTGCCGTGCCCAAGGTCACTTGCAAGCGCGGTCAGCCAACTGCCTCCGAGAAGACCGCCCGAATAGCGCATCGGATTCTGACCATGAACTCCCGCCCAATATGAAAGCGGTGAGCCGGCAACGATGATGGGCCCGAATAATTCCGGTCGCACCGCGGCAAGCATCATGATCGCCCAGCCTGCCTGGCAGTTTCCGATCACGCACGGCTTGCCGCTCGCGTTCCGGTGCGCGGCTATGACCTTTTCGATGAAAATCGCTTCGGCGCGGGCGATGTCTTCGATGGTCTGTCCCGGAACAGGATCTGGCAGAAAGCCAATGAAATAGCACGGATGCCCGGCCTTAAAGGCAACGCCGATCTCGCTGTCGGCCTTGAACCCGCCAATGCCTGGTCCGTGACCCGCGCGTGGATCGACAATAATAAACGGCCGCAGCTTCGGATCGATTTCGACACCTACGGGCGGGACCACACGCACAAGGCCATAGTTCACCGGTCGGTCGAGAGTACGTCCGTCGAGAACCAGCTCGACTTTGTAGTCGAGCACGTTCGGAACCGTCTCCGCCATGTGCTCGAAATACTGATTTCCGCGCTGACGCATCACGTCCCAGAACAGAATATTTCGCTGAGCGGTGTCGACCATGTACTCCATTGCGTGCGCGAACATGCCAAAAGGTGTTTCGCTCGCTTTCGCGGAGGAAGAGCTTTCTTGAGCTGGTGACATGGAGCACTCCTTCTTGCCGCACAGATGCAGCGGTACACGGGCCGCTTTCAAGCCGCTTGATCGGCTTCAATCGCGCTCCCGCTTGTTCCCAAGAGCGCACCCTGATCCGGCGGGCGCTCTTTTTTGGGGCGGATTGCCTCGGATAAACGCCCGCTTGCTCTTAGCGCTTAGAAAATCGCCACCTATTGAGGCAAGTCAATGAAACCCCAATTGTGGGGGGCATCCTTCAAACCACGAAATCACCCCATCGAGAGGTATTTAGTTCGGGGTCCCGCAATCGCCAAATCGCCTCTGGCTCCATTTTTTTGAATTGGGGCCCGGACCGCACCAAGGCGGCAATGGAGCTGCAGAAGGCGGTATTGGAATCTTATGAACAGATGAGCCGCGTCTGGCTTGAGCGCATGCAGTCGGAAGTCTCGCTTTGGTCCGACAAGGCGTCGACGACGCCAAAGATCGCCGCCAAGCCTTGCATACGATAACAAACTTTGCAGACCATCATCTCGAAACATGACCACATCTGACAGCAAGAAAGGCTCCATATGCTTCCTGCAGTGAAAGCCAAGCTTCTCGAAGGCAAGAAAGGCCTGGTCGTTGGCATTGCCAATGAAAACTCGATTGCCTGGGGATGCGCGAAGGCGTTCCGGGCATTTGGCGCCGAAGTGGCCGTTACCTACGTGAATGACAAGGCTAAAAAATATGTCGAACCGCTGGCGCGCGCACTTGAGTCTCCGATCGTCATGCCGCTCGATGTCAACAAGCCGGGGCAGATGGAGGCAGTCTTCGAACGGATCACCAAGGAGTGGGGCAAGCTTGATTTTGTCGTCCACTCCATCGCGTTTTCGCCGAAGGACGCGCTGCAGGGGCGCGTCGTCGACGTATCACGCGAAGGCTTTGCGACCACGATGGATGTGTCCTGCTGGACCTTCATTCGCATGGCACACCTGGCAGAGCCGTTGATGCGAAAGGGCGGTACGCTGTTCACGATGTCTTACTACGGCAGTCAAATGGTTGTTAAAAACTACAACATCATGGGCGTTGCCAAGGCCGCGCTTGAATGTGCGGTCCGCTACGTCGCGGCGGAACTTGGCCCGAAGGGCATCCGCGTGCATGCGATCTCTCCCGGACCGCTCGCAACGCGGGCCGCATCAGGGATCCCGGAGTTTGATGCATTGCTCGACAAGGCGAAAGCGAAGGCTCCCGCGCGCAGCCTGGTCAGCATCGATGATGTCGGCGTCGCCACGGCGTTTCTTGCCCACGATGCGGCACGTCTCATCACCGGCGAAACGCTCTACATCGACGGCGGATATCACATTATTGACTAGCATTCCCGATGGCGATTTCACTTTATCCGCTAGCAACCTATTTGCAACTCCCGCACCCGGCCCAAATCAGGACGGCTCGCCAACATCGGAAATAGCGCTTTCGAAAACCTAGAACCTCAGGCGACTGAGCGCTTCGCGATTGCGAAATGCGATTCGCCGCGCGCTCGGAATGGCAATCATTGCCGAATTCTCAAACTGCGTTAGCGTTCGAGAGACTGTTTCGATCGTCAGACCAAGGTAGTCAGCTATATCCTGGCGAGGCATCGGCAACTCGACTTCGTCGCAGGTTGGCGAGCGCGCGGCCATGTCCAGGAGGAAACCCGCCACACGTTCCTGTGCCGTCTTGATCAGCAACATGACGTGATCCTGAGTGCGTTGCAACTCCGCCGCGGTGATGGTCCAGAGCATACGCGCGATGTTCAGATCGCGGCTGGCCTGAGTGACGATTGCGCGGCGTTTGATCACAAGGATAAGACAATTGGCGACGGCCTCGGCCGAGAAAGTATGCTTGTCGCCACCTTCAAACCCGAAAACGTCGCCTGTTAGATAGAAGGCGCCGATTTGCCTGCGGCCGTCAGTGAGCACCTTGTAGGTGCGGACGCTGCCGCTCACCACCTTATACAGGTATTCCGCGTCTTCCTTGTCGCCGTAAATTTCAGCGTTGCGCCTGAACGGCACGGTCGCGCCGAACAGCTCGACGGCACCCTTGGTGGAATGCCCAACTGTTCGCACGCCGATGGGCCGTAACATCATCGGATACGGGATCTTTTGCTTGGCGACTGTCTGAATAAACATGGCTCGTCCTCCAAACGCGATGCAACGTCATGCATCCCCGCCCCTAGGTCCAGGCAGACTAGGTGCGTTAGCGCCTGCTCGCTATTGTCTCTAGGGACATTGGCCTTAGGGCCAATGTCGAGGAGTACATTTTACGCCAAACAGATCACTGCACGACAAATGGATGCCTGCGTCGTGAAGGCAAATGGCCGCCCCGTCCTTCGTTCGCCGTGTCGCAGCCGCATCGGCCGCTGGTAAAGTTATTGTATCTGGCCCGACTGAGCCGCCGAGCTTTCGACGGCATCGATCAATAATTTTGCCGGGAAAGGCTTCTGTAGATACGCCACGCAACCGAGCTCGCGCGTTGCCTTGCGAGTAGATTCACTATCATTGGCGGTAATGAATATAGTTGGAAGAGAACTTCCACGTTTCGAGAGTTGCCGGCTCAAATCAATTCCTGACCTGTCGCCCAAATGTATGTCCAATACCAGACAAAATGCGTCATCAAGCACAGCGTGATCATTGAAGTCCTCGACCGAATGAAATACTCCGACGGCATAACCGTGCTCGTTCAGCAAACGCTGAATCGCCCTTAAAAAACTGGCGTCATCATCCACTACATACACGAGTTTTCGTACCGTCACGGATCGCCTCCCCTCGAAACCGATTTCGGTGGAGGCCGGAACTGGTAGCCAATTATTTCTCGCGCATGTGTCGCGACCGGACTGTGAATAAGCACCGCCGACCTCTCCAATCAAAGTATCCCGATGTTGACAGTCCGGCCTTTTGATATAGGTCAACCGTTTGAAAGATTGACAGCGCCCGGCAAGCGCCTGCTACCTGTACGCATGGCTCCGTGAAAAATAATTCAGCCCTTCAAGCCTAGCCGGATTCGTTCGTCGGCTCGGATGTCGATTCAGACAAAACGCCTATACGCTCCCCAATAGAAACAAGTTCGGCCAGTGACTGAACCTGCAATTTCTGCATGACCCGCTGGCGATGCGCCTTGATGGTCCGCTCAGTCGTTCCCAATTCATGAGCAATCTGCTTGTTCATTTTTCCCAGTATAACAAGCTTGAATACTTCGCTCTCTCGCGGTGTCAGCTTGCCTGCCAGGGATCGCAACGAGACGACCCGGTCCCGCTGTTGCTTTGTCCTTTCGTGACGAGCAATGGCGCGTTCAATGCTTGCCAGTAATTGCTCCCTCGTTACCGGTTTCGTCAGAAAATCCTCGGCGCCGGCCTTGATGGCCTTCACGCTCGTCGGAATGTCTCCGTGACCGGTCAGAAAAATAATCGGCAGCGTGGATCCCTTTTTGATCAATTGGTCTTGCAATTCGGGCCCGCTCAGATCCGGTATTTGCACATCGAGTAGAATACATCCCGGCACAGAGTCGCCTGCCAGCCGCTCCAGCAACTGCTGTGCCGATTCATACGCCAGTATTTCGTATCCAGACTCGCGCAAAAGCCGCCCAACGGCAGTTCGAAACGATGCATCGTCGTCGACGATATGAATGACGGGGCGCAAGCGCGATTACTCCTGATGCACCACAGCCAGGCACAAGCTGAGGTGAAATACGGCGCCACCTTTTTCCTGGCTCGGGAGATCTCTAATAATCGCAATTTCCCTCAAGTCAGGCACGACCGCACCCGTGCGGTCAGCCCGCCCCCAAAGGACAGCGCGACCAGGCAAATGATGGCGCACCAGAATATGCGCACGGCCAATCTCAGAACCTTGACGCGAGTGCTTACAGCGGCGCAGTTTAGCACCGGCACCTTGTAAAAATCGATAGAGGCCAAATTCAATCACCAAACGCTGTGCTGCAGCCACTTAAAACATCACGTAAAGGAACGGTACCACAAATCGCCAATCAACGCTGCGGCCGGCATGCTCCCCAAGACCGGCGTGCTAGCGTCACGAAATGCCGGTTCAGACGCACCGGATACGATGGCAGCGCACCGCCGCGCCTTAGTTCGCCGGCATTGATCTGAATCAAAGAACTTTGCCATGGTCTACGCGATCAAAATATTGGAGCTTGGAGCACATGATAGGCGATCCGTTCCTGAACTACTTCGCACTTGGCCTGCTCTTTTTCGTCGTCGCGGTGTTGTTTTACGGCATCATCGCGATCCACGATGTGCCTCACATCATTGCGAAATCACGCGACCATCCTCATGAGGATGCAATTTACGCCGCTGGATGGGTAAGCCTTTTCACGTTGCATGCGCTCTGGCCGTTTCTTTGGATTTGGGCGATGGCCTATCGCCCGGAACGCGGCTGGGGATTTTCACATCACGCAACGCCCCCCGCGGGTTCGTCGGAAAACCCAAGCGAACTGGAAAATCTGCGCCGGCGCATCACCGAACTTGAGCACAGCGTCAAGACGGGGAACAAATAATGGAAATCCTTCTGATCTTGATCTACGTGTCCATCTGTTACGTAATCTTCAAATTGTTCAAGATTCCAGTGAACCAGTGGTCCCTCGCCACCGCGACATTTGGCGGTATCATCGGCATCGCGCTGCTCTTGCTGGTAATGAACTACAATCATCCTTTTACGACCAATGCGCGGATTTATTTTTCGGTGACGCCGGTGCTGCCTACGGTGAAAGGCCGCGTCATTGAGGTCCCGGTTAAGTCGAACATACCGCTCAAGGAAGGTGATGAGCTGTTTCGGATCGACCCAAAGCCGTACCAATATGTTGTTGATCAGAAAAAAGCCTCCCTTGCTGAGGCGGAGCAGAACGTCAAGCAGCTGAAGGCTTCTCTTGATCAAACCACAGCTGCCGCGGAGAGAGCCGAGGCGCAATTGCAGCTTGCCCAGCAGACTTATGATCGCCAGGTCGAACTCCTTGAAAAGAAGGTCGTTGCGCAGGCTACGGTCGATACCGCCACACGCAATCTCGAAGCATCGAGACAGACTCTCACCGGCGCCAGAGCCGACGAGGAACGCGCACGGCTTGCCTTCGTGTCGAACATCGGCGGCGTTAACACTACGGTCGCCCGGTTGACCGCAGAATTGGCTGATGCCCAATACGATCTCGATCAAACCATAACGCGGGCTCCGAGCGCAGGATTCGTCACACAAGTCGGTCTGCGACCGGGGATGTATGTAATCCCGCAGCCTTTGCGCCCGGTGATGGTCTTCGTAAATTCGGAAGAGGGTGACAGGATCATGGGAGCGGCCTTCCAGCAGAATTCCCTACAGCGTGTGAAGGCTGGCGACGAGGCTGAAATCGCCTTCGATGCTGTGCCCGGTAGAGTGTTCAAGGGGAAGGTGCGCCAGGTGATCGATGCGATCGCAGCCGGCCAATTGCAGCCAACGGGAACGCTTATAGATCCCGGCGCCCTGCCCTCCGGAGGACGCGCGCTTGCATTGATCGATATTGAAGAAAGCCTCTCAAACTATCAAATCCCTCTTGGAGCCGCCGCGCAGGTTGCAATCTACACGGAACATTTTGAACATCTTTCGCTGTTGCGAAAGATCTTGCTGCGCATGCGCAGCTGGCAAAACTATGTATTCCTGGAGGGCCATTGAGAGGCATTACGCAAGATGCCACTTCGATAGCACCGCTCTGTCCAGAGGGGTGCTATTTCCCGCCCCAACTTAGAGAGATGCCGATGTCGCCTGGCCTTCCTCCGGACCAATCGACGATTTGAAATTTTATCCGATACCCTTTGGGCTGCAGATACTGTTTCCAGAACTGATACAGTTCTTTCGGCAATCCCTCGAGCGTCTGTTCCCACCCCACCTCTTGTTGGTTGATGGCGCGGCCACGGTCTGTGAAAAGCGTGTTTGGAAAGCGGCCAACTTCTACTTCCGTCAGGCCGTTATTGACCGCTCGATTGATGATCGCGGCTGCGCGCTTTAGCCGCTCATCATCCGATACGCCCGATGGACCTTTCAACTTGTCAAGCAAAGCCGTCTTTTCGGCGTCCACCGCCGCCTGCTTACGAACATATTCAGAGGCCTTTTCAGCTTCAGCTACCGCCATCCTTTTGTTGCAGTCCGCCGCGGTCGGTAGCAGTTCATCGACTTTTGAGTTCATGGCTCATTACTCCTGACAATCAGCGCAATTTCATCGAGTCACTACGTTGTTCTACTGCGTGGACCTCAGACTAAGTCCAGCGACACCCATCGCCAGATTGACGCCCACTTGTCCTTCGACGGAGAGCGGCTGGAGTGCGATCGAGCGTTGTGAGCCGCCGATGAGCGCATTCGCACCGACACCTAATCCCAAAGAGACTTCGCCACTCGCGCCGACATATTTGCCAGAAAGTGCCCCATGCTGTACGCCTGCTGACGGAGCGAAGACTGCCCAGGCCAGAACTCCCTTGCCGGTTATTCCGACGTCGAGGCCCAGACGGTTGATGTGGCCCGAATAAGCCTCCGACGGTCCGCCCGAGCCAGGATCAAATCGACAGCGTAATTTCTGATGGGATCCAACGACCAGCCCAACGCTTGCGGACGTCTGGCATCGCAGCATTCCAGCTTTGACGCGGCTGGATTGCTGCGCCATTGCGGTTAAACTCATCCCCAGAAGGATGACGATCGCCACAATTCCTTGAACAACCCTCGACACAATAGTCCCCTACTCTTTGGTGCACCGGACAACACTTTCTAGAAAATCAAACGCTGCCAGTTTTTGACCTAAGTCAAGGAGCTAAGCCTACTCGTCAGCCTGAATGGTCCATCATTTACCACCGAGAACCAGTCTATGGCCAAAGGCAAAAACAAGCGCTCCAAGTCGGATGATAGTCCCGCGCGAATGAAGCGCAAAGCTTATGAAGCCGAGCTGCGCAAGCTTCACGTCAAACTATGCCATCTGCAGGAGTGGATTAAACAGAAAGGCCTGCGGGTCATTATAGCATTTGAGGGGCGCGACGCAGCAGGCAAGGGTGGCACCATCAGGGCGATTACCGAAAGAGTCAGCCCAAGGATCTTCCGGATTGTCGCGCTTCCGGCGCCGTCTGAGCGGCAAAAGACCCAATTGTTTATGCAGCGCTACATCGAACAATTTCCGGCCGCGGGCGAAGTCGTCATCTTTGATCGGAGCTGGTACAACCGTGCCGGCGTCGAGCATGTCATGGGATTTGTCAGCAAAGAAGGATATGAGCGTTTCCTAAAGCTCGCACCAAAAATTGAAAAATATATCGTCGATGCCGGAATTATCCTTATAAAATTCTGGTTAGAGGTCGGCAAAGAGGAGCAGGAGCGGCGTTTTCTGGCTCGCATCAACGACCCATTACGTCAGTGGAAGCTGAGTCCGATGGACATCGAGGCTTACCGGCACTGGGACGACTATTCCAATGCGCGCGATATGATGCTCCAGGCAACCGATAGGGGCGACGCACCCTGGTATATAATCCGATCTGATGACAAGCGCCGCGCGCGACTGAATTGCATCTCGCATATTTTATCTACAATTCCTCACAAAACGATCCGCAGCGAAAAGGTCACACTTCCCAAGCGCAAGGAAAGTAGCCGATCCAACGACCGGAACCCGCTGAAGGGACGGAATTTTGTTCGCGAAGTGTATTGACGGACGGGCCGGTTTCCCTGTTTGCAAATCGGCGGGCCGCGCGAATGCCAATTGCTGACTACGCGGTCACCCAGTTTCCCCTCGTGAATCGCGTAATCGGAGTACCAACCACTAAAGCTTGTGGCCAAACTTCTTCATGCAGGCAGAACCGCGCGTATAGCGGACATTCGCTTGCGTGCCCGTCCCCGGGCTACCCTCTTTATCGAGAAAGGCTTTGCAGCGCTTGTATGCTTCTTCGTACGAAATTTTCTTGGCAGCCGACGCGTCGGGGATGACCCCAAAAGCCGTAACAAGCGCGGTACCCAGAAGCGCCGCAATAATTTTGTTCTTGAACGTCATAGCCCTCTCCTTGTGCTCCGCCTTCAATGATTGTTTTGCTGAAGACTTCGCCGCATTGACCTAGATCAAAAAGACAAAGAGTACGCTAAAGCACAATCAGCAAAGAATCGTTTCGTCCTTTTTCAACGGCATCAATGTGACATACAGGTCCTGAGCGGAGTTGCGAGTTCGTCGAGAATGCTGGACGCAGCCAGGTATTCAGCGATGGAGCTATTACGCGGAGGGCGTGAAATTGAAATCCGCGCGCTCAGACCGTCGGACCAAGATGACCTCCTGGCCGTCATTGATCGAACGAGTCGGCAGTCTCTGTATCGCCGTTTCTTTGGCGCAAAACGCAGCTTCTCGGAAAAGGAAGTTGCGTTCTTTCTTAACATCGACTTCACCAAGCATGTTGCCCTGGTCGCTGTGACCCAAGAAGGAGGCCACGCTGCAATTGTCGCCGGCGGCCGTTACGTAACCGAACGGCCCGGATCAGCCGAGATTGCGTTCCTTGTCATCGACAAGTATCAGGGGCACGGGATTGGTGCGTTGCTGCTGCGTCACCTCGCCAGCATTGCCCGCGATGCCGGGCTCAAGGAATTTAGCGCCGAGGTCTTGCCGGACAACATCCCGATGCTGAAGATGTTCGAGAAAAGCGGACTCAAACTCAGCTCAAAGCGTGAGCCGAGTGCGGTGCATGTCGTACTCCAGCTTAGTTGAACTCGGCGCCGAATGACGAGATGCAAAATAGCGGGCTCGTTCGATCGAAATTGAAAACTCCGCGCGCGGCCGCAATCGCCGGTATCGTTTTTTCTATTCTATTTGTTGCCGCGTTCTCGCTGCTGCGAATGGTCTTACCCAGCGATCCTGCCGATCCTGGAGAATGGCTTAAAACAAATACGAGGTTTGTCAGTTTTGCGCTCAATCTTATCCCATTCGCCGGAATTGCATTTCTTTGGTTTGTTGGCGCGCTGCGCGACCGGCTTGGTGAGCACGAAGACCGCTTTTTTGCTACGGTTTTTCTCGGCAGCAGTCTGGTGTTTTTGGTACTGCTATTCTGTTCAGCAGCAGCCGTAGGCGCCATCATCTTCGCCTTCGCTGCTGATCCCGCCGATCCGGCGAGCTCTGCGGCATTCCATTTTGCACGCACATTAGCCTACAACATCGTGAATATTTACATGATAAGGATGGCGGCTGTATTCATGATCTCAACTTCTACTGTCGTGATCTTCACCGGTATTGCGCCGCGATGGGTTGCATTTGCCGGATTTGGCCTTGCTCTGCTTCTTCTCTTCGTGAACTCGCTTCTGCCGTGGATTTTTGCTGGTTTTCCCTTCTGGGTTTTCTTGATCAGTGTCTGCCTGCTCGTTGACGAGCACCGTCGTGCAACCTCGGGCTCCACTGGATAGTTGGCGCTAGTTCTGTTGCATCTTTTCTGCGCCTGAAGCCCCTCCCAGACCCTGTGAATCGCCCAAGCTGGCGAGTGCGCGGTCTTCGGGATGGACAAAGTGCCTTTCAACGTCGCGGTCAAGCAGCTTTAGCTCCCCCAGCAAAACCGCATGTCGATGTTTGGGCAGAGTCTCTATCAGGTTATCGATCATCGCCCGAAGCCGTCTTGCAATTTGCATATTTTGTGCCCCGCATTGGCGGATTTCAGTGAACGCTAGATGCACGAAATCTTCCCAGTTCGGTGTCCGGAAAAGCACAAGCAACTGGCCTGACTTAGCCAATATTTCATCAGTACCCAGATTCCGATTGCCGGCCTTGCGAAGCAGGCGATGAAGCTGGTCAATTGCGATCACCGCGGTCGTCGGATCGTTGATTGCCGGCGACAGTGCCTTGAGCGCGATGTCGACGACAATTCGGTACGCAAAAGTTGGATCCTGCTCCATCGTCCGCTCAAGCCCGAAGGCAACCGCCGAGCGCAAATCCCCTTCATCAAGCGAAGCCGCCCCGCGGTACAATTTGAAAAGCGGTTCGTCAGTTGCAATAAAGTCGCCAACCTGCGGTACAAACTCGATCACGCCGTTTGATTTCTGGGCCTGAGCGATCAATTTGCGCAGGTTGGCTGCAAGGACTATTTCCGAAGCTCCTCCGTGCAGAATCACGCGGCCCGGCTCGCCAAGTTCGTGTCGCGGTGCCTCCGATCGGTTTGCACCCAAGGTTGGCTCAGGATAAACGCTTTCAATAACTTTTAGACCCGCCAGGCCGACGCGTGACAGAATGCTGATGGGGCGCAACAGTCTCGCCGCATAATCAATCAGGTAAAGAAATGCCGCAAAACAAAATATGCCGAGACAAGCCGCAACAAATACAACAAGCTGAAAAACGGTGCCCTGCATCCTGTTGATTGCGCTCACCGCGAACAACAGTGTGAAAATGAAAAGGCCGGTCGTATATCGGACGACGTCGTTTCGTACCAATACAGTGGCAATAATCCTCGGGGTCAGTTGTCCGCTGGCAACCTGAAGCGCGACGAGAAGAGACCCAAACGTAAAGACCACAAAGCTGAGTGTTGCTGTAATTATTGCATTTAGCATCGCCTGCGCGCCTGGAACGCCGAGGTCCAAAAAGGTCCAACCAAGCCAACCATCAAGGCGATGCAGTATGCGCGTCGCAGCGAGTTCAAGTGGGATAGCTACAAGTGGAACGATCCAAAGCGAGGATCTAAGATAATCCCTGACGTAATAAAATTGCTTCCAATGCATGAATGTTCCCCAGCCCGCGGCATCTTATCACGGGGCCTGCCCGGCTCATTCTGCGGCCCTTTCCTGCGGATGGCCGCGTTGGCCACCAATCAACTCTAACGTATGCTGTGCGATCATCAATTCTTCATTGGTCGGCACGACGTAAACAGCAACGCGACTGTCTTTGCGCGATATGAGCTGCGCTCCCGCAGCATTGGTTTTGGAATCAAGTACCACACCTAGCCATCCGAGCCGTTCCGCGATGCGGGCGCGTATCGTTGCAGAGTTTTCGCCGATGCCGGCCGTAAACACGAACGCATCAAGCCCGCCAAGGGCGGCGGCGAGCATGCCGGCAAGAAGTCCAGCGCGATAAACGAAGTATTCGAGCGCGAAGGCCGCTTTCGGATCGGCACTTTTTTCGAGCTCACGAACGTCATTGCTCACCCCCGAAAGTCCTTTCAGACCGGAGTCACGGTATAAGAGGTCCTGCACTGCGGAAGGAGCCATGCTTCTCTCCGCAAGAAGGTAGAGCACAACGCCGGGATCGAGCTGGCCGGGCCGCGTTCCCATCGGCAACCCGTCAAGTGCAGTGAATCCCATGGTGCTTTCAACACTGCGGCCGTTGGCCAGCGCGCACATCGACGCGCCGCTGCCAAGGTGCGCGATTATCACCCGGCCCTTTGCAATTTCCGGCGCTATTTGGCGCAAACGCTCCGCAACGTACTCGTAGGAAAGGCCGTGAAAACCATAACGGCGTACGCCTTCCTCATAAAACCTTTGCGGAAGCGCATAGTGATCCGCCAGGGCGCTATGGCCGCGATGAAACGCCGTGTCGAAGCATGCGACCTGCGGCAGTTCGGGACGACGAGCGAGAAGTGCGCGGATCGGCGCGAGATTGTTCGGCTGGTGTAGCGGCGCCAGCGAAACATAACGTTCGAGCTGTGTGACCACCGCCGGGGTGATCCGTACAGGAACGCTGTAGTCGGGGCCTCCGTGAACCACGCGATGCCCGACGACCACAAGATTGACCTTCTGGGTCCGGCGCAGCCAGTCGCCCGTTTCCTGCGTCGCCGCCGGAAGGTCCGGAACTTTCTCAGGAGGATAGGTCTGATCGATCAGTGAAGATTTACTAGCATCCTCAGCCCGTAGCCGGGGCTTGGTGCCAATGCCATCCATCTGGCCTTTGACAAGGCAGTGAAGCTCCTTGCCGCCGTCGGATGCGAAGACCTGAAACTTGAGGCTCGACGAACCGGCGTTGACAACAAGGATTGCGTCCATGGCAATCACAGCGCAGCGAGCGTCGCCGTCCGACGGCGTGCATCGGCGTAGAGCACTGCGGCGGCACAGGAGGCCATGCGGCTACGCACTGAATCGGCCCGCGATGTGAGAATGATCGGTACGCGCGCGCCGAGAACAAGTCCCGCAGCATCTGCCTTTGCAAGGAAAGTCAGATTCTTGGCCAGCATGTTGCCCGCCTCGAGATCGGGAACCACCAGAATCTGTGCGCGGCCGGCGACCGGAGATTTGATGCCCTTGATTCTCGCGGCCTCCGGGTCGATGGCGTTGTCGAAGGCGAGCGGGCCATCGAGCATGCCGCCGGTAATCTGGCCACGGTCCGCCATCTTGCACAGTGCCGCCGCTTCGATGGTCGAGGGGATTTTCGACGTGACTGTCTCGACCGCGGAGAGAATGGCTACTCGCGGCGTTCCCAAACCCACTTCAGTGAAAAGATCGATTGCGTTCTGCACAATGTCGCGCTTCACATCGAGATCGGGGAAGATGTTGATAGCGGCATCGGTAATGAACAGCGTCTCCGGATAAGTCGGCACATCCATGACGAAAACGTGGCTGATGCGCCGCGCGGTGCGCAGTCCCGTGCTCGAAGAAGTGACCGCCCGCATAAGTTCGTCGGTGTGCAGGCTGCCTTTCATCAGGAGCTCGCCTTTGCCCGCCTTGATAAGTTCGACAGCCTTTGCCGCCGCCGCCTCGCTGTGTGGCGCATCAACGATTTCATATCCGCCGATATTGATTCCATGGTCGTGCGCCGCCTTGGAAATCTTTGCGGAAGGCCCGACGAGAACCGGCTTGATGATGCCAAGCTGCGCTGCCTCGATCGCGCCACGCAACGATGATTCATCACAGGGGTGCGCGACCATCGTGATCGCAGGCTTAGTCTCTTTTGCTCTGGCGATCAGCCGGTCATACTTGGAACCGGGAGCGGGCGCGCCTGCGCTGATCGGAACAATTGTGTCGATTACATCCTGTTCGCGCATGTCACCTCCAGGAATCTGCTTTGGCCCGCTGCCGTACGATGCCACGACCCGAACGCCGCGCAGAATTTCAGTTAGAGATACCGGGAACACGACCGCATTGACCTAGATCAAGGGTGTCGCACCCGTGCCAGCGCACTCTTTCAGCAATCTTTTGGTCATCGGGAACCGCTGCTGCCAGGCAGCGCACGCGGCGGCACTGTTGACATAGGTCAAGGACTTGAGGGGCCCGCTCTCTAGTATTTTCAAAGGCCGTAAGCGCTCCAGCGGTTAAGGCCGCAATCCGCGCTTACAGCGGTTTTTGTCAGAGCGGCGCTCACGATAAAGGACAAATTCGGGTATGGGAGACGTATCATGAAAGGGAGTGCTGCTCTTAAGAAGGACGTCAAAGACGAAAGTTCCTGGCGAGGTTTCCGGCAAGGTGACTGGTGCACTTCCATCAATGTGCGCGATTTCATCGTTCGGAATGTCACGCCTTACTCTGGTGATGAAAAATTTCTCACGGGGCCATCAAAACGCACGAAGGCGGTTTGGGACAAACTCCAGCCGTATTTTCAGGATGAGCGCAAGAAGGGCGTGCTCGCGGTCGACGCGAAGACGCCTTCGACACTGCTGGCTCATAAGCCTGGGTACATCGACCGCGACAACGAAGTGATTGTCGGCCTGCAGACTGATCAACCGTTCAAGCGCGCGATCTTCCCGTTTGGTGGTCTGCGAATGGTCGAAGCAGGTCTGAAGGCGGCCGGCTTTGATGCTGATCCGCAGGTGCACGAAGCCTTCACCAAGTACCGAAAATCGCACAACGACGGCGTGTTCGATGCGTACACGCCCGAAATCATGAAATGCCGGAAGTCTGGCATCATCACCGGTCTTCCCGATTCTTATGGGCGCGGTCGCATTATCGGCGATTACCGGCGGGTCGCTCTCTATGGAGTCGATCGGCTGCTCGAAACCAAGCGCGAAGAACGCGCGCAGATGAACGACATGTGGCCGGTCGACGAGGTCATCCGGGTACGCGAGGAGCTGGCCGAGCAAATGCGCGCGCTGCAAGATCTCGCTTCGATGGCGAAGCTTTACAATTGCGATATTGCGCAGCCGGCGACGAATGCCCGGGAAGCATTTCAGTGGACCTATCTGGCCTATCTCGGCGCGATTAAGGAAGCCAACGGAGCGGCCATGTCGATTGGCCGCATTTCAAGTTTCCTTGACATCTATGTCGAACGTGATCTGAAGGAAGGGACGCTGGATGAGGCAGGCGCGCAGGAGCTTTGGGACCAGCTGGTGCAAAAGCTGCGCATCGTGCGCTTCCTCCGCACGCCCGATTACGATGCGCTGTTCAGCGGCGATCCCTACTGGGCGACCGAATGTGTCGGCGGGATGGATCTCGACGGCCGTGCGCTGGTGACCAAAAGCAGCTATCGCATGCTGCACACACTGTACAACCTCGGTCCGGCGCCGGAGCCGAATATCACGGTTCTCTGGTCGAAGCATATGCCGGAGACCTTCAAGCGCTTCTGCGTCAAGGTCAGCCGCGATACGTCGTCACTGCAATACGAAAACGACGACCTGATGCGGCCCTTCTGGGGCGACGACTATGGCATCGCGTGCTGTGTTTCCGCGATGAGGCTAGGCAAGCAGATGCAATTCTTCGGCGCTCGCGTGAACCTTGCGAAGGCGCTTCTGTATGCCATCAACGGCGGCCGGGACGAGGTCTCGGGGGACCAGATCGCCCCACCAATGCCGCCTGTGACGACAGAATTCCTCGATTACGACGAGGTCATGGCCAAGTTCGATACGACGATGGAATGGCTCGCACGTACCTACGTGCATGCGATGAATTGCATCCACTACATGCACGACAAGTATTTCTATGAACGCCTCGAGATGGCGTTGCATGATCGCGACATTCTGCGGACCATGGCGTTCGGGATCGCAGGCCTGTCGGTGGTCGCCGACAGTTTTGCCGCAATCAAGCACGGAAAGATCCGGGTGACGCGTAATGAGACCGGGCTTGCCATCGACTATCAGAATGAAGGCAATGCCACTGTTCCACAATTCGGCAATAATGACGACCGCGTCGACAAGATAGCCTCCGACATCGTCACGAGTTTCATGGGAAAGATCCGCAAGCATCCCACCTACCGGAATGCGGTGCATACACAAAGCGTCCTGACGATCACCTCGAATGTGGTCTACGGCAAAGCGACCGGGAATACGCCCGACGGACGCCGGAAAGGTGAGCCGTTCGGGCCGGGCGCGAACCCGATGCATGGGCGGGACAGCCATGGTTGGCTTGCCTCATGTCTGTCGGTTGCCAAGCTTCCTTACAAGGATGCGCAGGACGGCATCAGCTACACCGTCTCGGTTGCGCCGCAAAAGGCACGCCTGTCAGAGAGCCAACTCGTCGACGAGGCGACAAAGGCCTTTGACGTCTACTTCGATCACGGCGGCTTCCACATGAATCTGAACGTCATCGACAAGGACACGCTCGAGGACGCCATGAAAAATCCGGACAAATACCCGCAGCTCACGATCCGGGTGTCCGGATATGCCGTCAACTTCGTTCGCCTAACCCCCGAGCAGCAGAGGGATGTCATCAGCCGCACGTTCCATGGTCAGATCTAAGATGGAGGCGTGTGATGTCACAGGTACAACCCCTGGAGGCCGGCAGCCGGCATGACCTGCGCGTGGGGATTTCGCCCGACGCGCCGGACGAAAACGTTTTCAAGGACGATGCCAAGGGCGCCTTCGGCTACTGCCATTCTTATGAGACGTCGTCGCGTTACGACGGGCCCGGTTTGCGTCTCGTGTTGTTCGTCTCGGGGTGTCTGCTGCGGTGCACGTATTGCCACAACCCCGATACGTGGCATCTCAAGGACGGAACTTACGTTTCGGCCCAGCAGGTGCTCGATCGGCTCGCAAGCTTTGCATCGCCGCTCCTCGCGCTGGGCGGAGGTCTCACAATATCGGGCGGCGAACCGATGGTTCAGCTCGCGTTTACCAAACGAATTTTTGCCGGCGCGAAGGAAATGGGCTTGCACACGGCCATCGAGACATCAGGCTTTCTCGGCGATCGCGCCGACGACTCCTATCTATCCGTTGTCGACCTGATTCTGCTCGACATCAAAAGCTCGAATCCTGACACCTATCGCAAGGTCACAGGCCGCGACCTCGCGCCGACGCTGCGGTTTGCCGAGCGCCTTGCCTCGATGGGCAAGCCGGCTTGGGTGCGTTTCACACTGGTACCAGGTCAGACCGACGACCCTGCGAATGTGGAGGGCATCGCCAAATTTGTCGCGCCAATGAAAAACGTCGAATGGGTCGAGATTCAGCCATTCCATCAAATGGGTAACTTCAAATGGAAGGCGATGAACCTTGAATACAAATGCGCCGACACGCCCAACCCGACACCCGATCTGATCAACCGAGTCATCGCACAATTCCAAGCGGCCGGTTGTCGCGTCCGTTGATTGCCGAACCCAGCCAGAGGAACGCAGCATGCTCGACCTAGCCCGTGAAATTATCGGCACGCAGCCAATTCTGGCGATTTTCCTCGCGATCGGTCTCGGCTACCTCGTCGGGCAAATCAGCCTCGGAGGCTTTTCCCTGGGAGTCGGTGCCGTCCTCTTTGTTGGATTGGCCATCGGCGCCTTCGCGCCAAAGGCGCAAATCACCGGACCGATCAGCCTCACTGGACTGATCATGTTCCTTTACGGAATAGGCATTCTTTACGGACGACAATTTTTCGAAGGCATGGCTGGCGCAGCAGGCCGCAGATACAACTTCCTCGCCCTGCTCGGTGTTGTGGCCGGCCTTTTGGTCGCGCTGGGGCTCGGTCAAGCATTCGGAATCAAGATCGGGCACACGCTCGGCATCTACGCCGGATCAATGACCAGCACCGCAACACTGCAAGCGGCACTCGACGTTATGAAGAACAAGGACCCCTCGATCGGGTACTCGGTCGCCTATCCATTCGGCGTGATCGGCCCAATCCTTTGCATCTATTTCATGACGCGACAGGTGAAGCCGAAATTTCCTGCCAAGGCCCAGAGATTTCATATGGGCGAGATCACCATCAACGAAAGTTACGCAGGGCGTACGCTCAATGAGATCGGCAAAGACCTCCCTGCGGGTGTCCAGGTCACCATGGTTCGGAAGGGACATGCCAACGTGGTTCCTTCTGAAGATACGGTCTTGGGTGCCGGCGACGGACTTTTGATCGTTGCCGAACAACAGGAGGCGGTTGAGGAAGCTGCAGCCAGGCTGGGGCGGCTGGAGCCAGGCCGGATCGTCAAGGACCGTTCAGCACTCGACTACATTCGGGTCTTTGTTGGAAAGGCCAATGCGGTCGGTATCCCGCTGTCACAATTGCCGTTGCCCTCCGGCTTTCCTGTGCATCTCTTGCATGTCAGGCGCTACGACGCGGATATTGTACCTACATCCGACTTGGTGCTGGAGTTTGGCGACCGCGTCGGCGTGCTGATGCCTCCCGATCGCAAGGAGGAAATCCGGCGGTTTTTCGGGGACACCGTCAAATCGGCAGCTGAATTCAGCTACGTTTCTCTTGGGATCGGAATGGTTCTTGGCGTCTTGCTGGGCCTTATTCCAATTCCAATTCCCGGCGTAGGTACCGTCACTCTCGGCATCGGCGGCGGTCCGCTGATTGTCGCTCTTATTCTCGGCAAGTTGCGCCGTACCGGTCCCATGCTCTGGGTCATGCCCTTGCCAGCAAATATCGTGCTGAGGAATTTTGGGTTGGCAATTTTTCTGGCAGCCGTCGGCATCAATGCTGGTCAACCATTCGTACGGACGGTGTCGGAGACCGGATTAAGCATGCTATTCATCGGCATGGCGGTCCTGTTGACCACGGTCCTCATCGTTCTCCTTGTCGGCTACTACCTGATGAAAATCCCGTTCGACGATCTGCTCGGCGTCGCCTCCGGTGCGACGGGAAATCCCGCCATCCTGGTCTACTCCACCAAGATGGCTCCGACCGAACGGCCCGACATTGGATATGCGATGATTTTCCCATCGATGACCATCGTTAAAGTTATCGCCGTGCAGATAATCGGTATTCTCGCTGCCAGCGGCGCGAGCGGGTAGTAAACAGATGAAGGGCGAAAGATCTCCGAAGGAGATAGCCGCACCTCAGACGATCACCTTTGACGCCATCATGCCGGCCGCAATGGCTGTGCGCGCCGAAGAAAGCGGCGTGAAACGAGCGTCGACAGATCCGGTCACCTTGCTTGTGCTTAGCCTCGTCGCGGGTGCATTCATTTCATTCGGTGCAATTTTTGCAACGACGGTCAGCGCCGGTACCGCCGCTGTGACGAGTGCCGACGGCAACCCGGCCTTCTCAGCGGGTCTGCCCTACGGAATTGGGCGCCTCCTCATCGGGATAGTGTTTTCGGCCGGGCTCATAATGGTCATTATCGGAGGAGCCGAGCTCTTCACCGGAAACAACATCATTGTCATGGCGTGGGCGAGCGGCAAGGTAAAAACGCGCGCGCTTCTGCTGAACTGGGTTCTTTCATTCACGGGAAATTTTGCCGGTGCAATGCTGACCGCGGCGCTGATGTTTTACACGACGCAATACACTTTTGGCGGAGGTGCAGTCGGACTGGTCGCACTAAACACGGCCAATGCGAAAGCGTCGCTGTCTTTTGTTCCAGCATTGACGCTCGGCATCATGTGCAACGCACTTGTTTGTCTTGCAGTATGGATGTGCTTCAGCGCGCGGACGAACATCGATCGGGTCGTTACGGCCATCCCGCCGATTGCCGCATTCGCCGCGGCTGGCTTTGAGCACTGCATCGCGAATGTCTACTTCATCCCTATGGGCCTGTTCATCAAGGACGGTGCGCCAGGCTCGTTTTGGAAAGCCATAGGCAAGACTGCAGCAGACTTTCCGGACCTGACCTGGAGCAATTTTTTTGTCAAAAATCTGATTCCTGTAACAATCGGGAATATTATCGGCGGATCCATTATGATCGCAGCCGTCTATTGGTTTGTGTATCTACGAAAAAGAGACACCTAGGATTGGTGTCATCGAACGCCAATACGTGGAACAGGCGCTACCAATACTTCAATACGTAGACCATGAAAGCGTAGATCGCCCAAGTCATCAGACCGCCGGCGAGCAACCAGCCAACGGTGACCCCAACGAGCGCAAGCTTGTCACCTCTCGTCATTTTTCCGTCCCAGCTCGTCAGAAACTTGATCCCTCTTTCGCCCAGCGTATCGGCTGTCCAGCGCAGCAATCTTGATCTTAATCAAGACACTTGCGCCGCCATGCAATAATGGAGTTTCTGGAATATTTGGCGGGAAAATTCGAGTATTTATTCGATCATCCCGTGCAGTGTTCGTAGATTTCATGCTCCGAGCTTCCTCAATACTGCGGTCGCGGCGTACCGCCCTGGCCGAGCAGAAGGAAGGAGACCAACGCGATGGAACACGACAGGACTCGTTCTTGTCCGAACCCGATTCGAAGTGAGATCGCGGCACGGCTGCGGAGCCTCCCGGTAGAGTTTTTGCTTGCGCTGATCAACGCGACAGCGGTTCTGGCGATCGTCGCTGCGATTCTTGTACTCATCGCGATGACGCGTATCGACAACTTTGCCGCAAGCGTAGTTACGACAATGACCGAAGCAGCCCTATCAAAACTCGATCTGCCGCCAAAGGACGCGCTGGCGAATCTCCGAAGCCTTACGGAGGAAGTCCGCACGCTTGG
>DASYSQ010000227.1:0-27583 GCA_036003145.1 Pseudolabrys sp. | reverse complement strand
ATTGGCGGCGGCATCGAGTACGGATTCAAGGCACATTGGACCGTCAAGCTCGAATACGACTATCTCGCACTTTCAAACTGGAATTCGGCCACGGTCCCGGCGGTGGGATTGAGCCGCGACGTTCAAATGATCAAGGCCGGCATCAACTATAAGTTCGAGAGCGGCTTACCTGCCGAGGCCGAGCCGTCACGTGCCGGTCGTCCTGACGCGCCTGCAAAAGACGAAGACCTGCAGAAGGCATCACAGAACCCGATCGCGGATCTGGTCAGCGTGCCGTTCCAGAGCAACACCAATTTCAACTCGGGGCCGTTCAACCGCACGCAGGAAGTACTCAATATTCAACCAGTCGTGCCGATGCACTTGGGCGAGGACTGGAATGTGATTTCGCGGACGATCATTCCACTGGTGAGCCAGCCCGATCCGCTACGAGACAGCAGCACAAATGGCGTTGGCGACATTACCCAATCGTTGTTCCTGTCACCGGCACACCCGGGTCACCTAATCTGGGGCGTTGGCCCGGTCTTCACTGCTCCGTCCGCGAGTGATCCTATTCTTGGAACCGGCAAAGTCCTGTTCGGCCCGACGGCCGTCTTCCTGATGACACCGGGACATTGGGTGCTTGGTGTGTTGCTCAACAATCAGTGGTCGGTCGGCGGCAATCCGTTGCGACCGGCCGTGAACACCGGGCTCGCCCAGCCATTCGTCAATTACAACATGGAACACGGCTGGTACTTGACCTCATCACCCATCATTACCGTGGATTGGCTCGCAGCATCCGGTGAGAAATGGACCGTGCCGATCGGTGGCGGCTTCGGTCGCTTGTTTAGAGTGGGTGATCAACCGGTGAACGCGCAAATCCAAGCCTTTTACAACGTGGAGCGTCCTACCGGCGCATCAGATTGGACATTGAGGACTTCGCTCACGCTTCTGTTCCCGGTGAAATAACGCAGCTTCAAATTGTGAGAATGTCCGCTAGTGGCACTTAGCGGACAACCCAAAGTTTGGAGACCTGCCATTTGGGTTCGCCATTCCTATCTTGCTCCAAATAAAGTTTCCCTGCACGGCTATTTAGTGATCATGCGCCTGGCTGACGGGGGCGCCTCCCCAGGGGCCGCCGGTGAGATGGCGAAGGTGAGCCAGGCATTCCAACCGTCCGGCCGGTTTTCCGCGGCGAATTCTTTATAGCCTTTGATGTTTATATATCCCTGCCACTCCTTGCTCAGTGGAATGACGTAGCCGATCTGTGGTCCGATACCGACCACGCGCGACTCAAAGCAGCCGACGCGGTTGCCTGCGCCGCTGTCGCAGGACAGTTGATTGTACCAATAGCCGACGACTCCGACCTGCCACTGCTTGGTCACGAATTGCGATGCAGCCCAATCCAGATGCATGTCGACGCCTTTCTGATACTGGGTGTGCTCGTTCTCGAAATTGTAGGTGAAGCCGAGCGTGGCGGAAAATTCGCGTCCTGTTTTCTGGTCGAAGTAGGTATAGGCGCCGCCGGCATCGATCGCGTTGTGGCCGATGCCAAGGTTGGCAATTCGCGTCGGGTCATACCGTCCGGTCGTCAAATTGCCGGTCAGGTACGTCATGAAGTTATTGACGCCAAAATTCCAGCGCAGCGAACCCATCGGGGCCAGATCGCCTATGCCGGTGATCGCTTCTGTCAGGCTACGCCCAATCGCCAAACCCGGACCACCCAAGCCCAAGTTGCCCATTAATGTCGCGTCGACGCTACTCTGGATTCGTCCATAGGGGATCGCGACGGTGACGTTGGCCTGGCCGCCCAAGACCGGCGTCGCAAACGTGTAGCCGGGTGCCGCGAGATACAATGGCTCGGCGCTACCGTGAACGTTCGCATTGAAGTTTCCGTTGAAGTTTACATTGATGTTGCCGAGAGGCACCTGCTTCGCGAACGCGACGTTGCCGCCGGCAGAAACCTGCGAATAATACAGAACATTGGCGAATGAAAATCCGGGGACCTGCGGGGCAGCTGTCAGACTGCCGAAGAAACCCGGCACCCAGAAGCTCACGCCGCCTTCATCAGCACGAGAACTCGTGGCAAGAGAAACGACAACGGCTCCAGCAATTGGTAATGCGACAATGCCGGCAGCAACCTTCCGCCGAACAAACGACGACCGCCAAAACTCTTCAGTGAAAAACCGGGACAGAGCGCCCCTCGCCACCTTCATTAGTCGCCCCTAACGGTATGATTTTTTTGATCATACCCGGCGGCGGATGGCCGACTATATCCAAGCCTTCGCTGGTAAGTTCAATTTCTGAATCACGTGGCCTTCCTGCCACAAGGGCCATTGGTCCTAGGTACTCGGATAAAGCAGATGTCGGCAAATCTTGCACCGAAACAGTGTCGCGCCGGTGAATCTGGGACTCTGATGTCCGCTTCTGACCCAAAGCGGACATCCAATTTGGAGATCTTCTCAGGGCATCCTTTGTTTCCCTTTGGTCCAACGACCGGTTTCATTGAAACCATTGAAAATTGGGCCTCAGGGCGGAATTACGCCAACGGTATCCGCGCAAAGCGTGACTAAGCGCGACAGGCTGCATGAACGGCCAAGTCAGCCTGCCCGTGTCGCACTGCCCCTTAGCAACGTACAAGCAGTGACGGTTCGAATGGGTTCGTGACCAACTCAAAAAAGAAGGCATCAGCATCCCAATGCCTACAGGTAACTGATTTTAATAAGCGGCCCCGGGGGCACAATCTCCGGGGCCGCTCATCGCAGCCATTCCTCGAGCGGCCGGGACTAGCGCGGACTTGCATACACCTTTATAGAACGTGCCGTTCTCGGCGCGCGTCGGCACCCGATGTCCGCTTTCGGGGGTTAAGCGGACACAAATCAATCCGCCAAAAGTCCTTGAACCGCGTCGCACTGTGACGCCCCGTCTTCGCCATAGTTAGGGAATGGATTAATGACAGTTGTTCATTCAAGGACGAACATGAGGTCATCACTCGCGTCGCTCGAACCGACAAAGTCCGCCGCCAAATACAGCGTGCGGACCCGCTGCCCGCAGTGCGGGCGTAAGCACATAACTGTCTTTCGGTTGCGGCACGTATCCGATAGCTTTTTCGCGCAGTTGGGGCACTTCTTCCGCTACGCTAGGCACTTCGATTTCCAGCGGTTGCGCTGGTGCGCAAACTCGGGGCAACACCCGAACTGGAGCGCTTCTTAAGCTGCCCTGATAGCTGACCGCGTCGGATGCACAACTCTGACTACTATCGAGAGCACGCGGCTGAGTATCGAAAACTCGCTGAAGCCGCAGACAACCCGGCCGCCTGCTTTTGACCCAAAGCGAACACGGCATTTACACTGGCGAACGCTCGCCTTCTCTCAGCAGCGAATCATATTTATCGTTTGATCTTTGCCGTCAGTCCCAGGAACCGTTACGGCCTGCGCGGCACAGCCGGGCCGATAACTTACCGGCGGAGGAATTGGTTCAGGAGGGGTAGCAAAGAGATTGGGCGGATATCGGTGTGCCCAATCCCAGGGAAAATCGTTTTTGTATGTGTAGGTGAAATCGCCTGATATCGAGCCCGTCGGTTGCGCGACCTCTACGTTGGGTATGCCATTCGATGGCCCCCCGAAGAAGCCCCCGGTTGTCGGGAAGAAAGCCCCTCCATTGCGACCGATGCGGTGATGCGGCGAGCGGGTGACCGATGGATGGGAAGTCGAATGCATCGAAACAGAACTTCCACCTTGGGCTGCGCCTGACTGACCGAACGCTTGGTTGGAGGCGAGGACAAGCGCCACACTGATAGACATTGTGAAGGCCGCACATACTTTATACATCATGGCACGCCCACTAATTCGCAGGGTTACAGAGCAACATCCAAACCCATCCTAGGCCGGGCCATTCGAGCCCGCCAACGTATAATTAATCATTAGTTAAGACGTAATCTTAACTGCACCGGCGGGATGATTAATGTCTGCTCTTGGCACAAAGCGGACATCGAAGAACTACCCATCAATGTCTGCTTCGATCCCTGCTCCGATCCGACATCGTGTCAGCTGAATTTCAGCTTCGATGGAAAGGCGGGCCCGTTTGACGCCTTTGCATTTCTGACGACCCAACCAGGTGGTACCGGGCCCGCCGACCCTGCCGCTGCAATTTTTTTACCCGCCCGGTCCCCCGGTATACCCACGCGGTCCGCCGAGTAACTTCTCGGGACCGATCTTTGCCTTTGACGATGCGGTGCAGATCGGTACCTGGGAGGTCACGCTCCACGACGCAACGCCTTTACCCGCCGCTCTCCCGCTCTCCGCCATCGGCCTCGGCGCGTTGGGCTTACTCGGCTGGAGAAGGAAGAAAAATCAGCAACAGCACTCGCTGCTTGATTGGAACACCAGATGACATTCCGCAGAGACCGCCGCGAGGCGGTCTTCCTGTTTTATGCATGCCTTAGCCGAAATGCGTCTCGATTTTGATCACTTCAAGGTTGCGACGTACACGGTGCCGATACCCGAACTGAATTCGGCGGAGGTGCACGTTTGCTCGTAGTAATCTACAGCACCATGGTCATCATGATGGGGTACAACCCCCGGCGTCAGGTCGGCTTCGATCATTCCCCAGCTCCAGTAATGGAAGGTCACCTTGCCGCCAACTTCTGTCACCGGCGGGACGACGACCACCGCATGTCTTTGAGTACGTATGGCGGTTTTAAAGAATGCTCCCTTTCCAACCAGGATTATGTCTGCGTCTGCTGTCTGGTTCGTGAGAGCGGAAGAATTCGCACCAATGTCCTTGATTGTGAAAAGACCCGTACCTTCAAGAATGTCCTTGATGTTCTTTGCGAGCACTGCTGGTGAGGCGTCTTCTGGTTTTTCGATCCCAGATGAAAAAAACCCCGGCGGCGACATTGCGTTCTGGATTGCCAACAGCAGAATGAAATCAACCGGATTGACGTCCAGTGTTTTCGCGTAAGCGGGAACGTCGTAGCCCTGAATTTCCTTGGTCATCTTTATTTCCAGGTCTTTGATTTTGCCTTTCCCCCTGCTCGCCAAAGCGTTGCAAAAATCCGCCATGGTCTCAGGCGTCCGTTTGAATAGAACAATAAGACAGGCCGCCGCCAGGCAATAAGGGCTATTGCCTTGTTTGAATGATTTAGGATTGCCAAGCAATTCTATGATGCGATCGCACCAGGCTTTTTTGTCGAGGCCTTTCCAGGATGGAGTTGAATCCTCGTCCATGTAGCCGCGAACAGCGGCCTGCGCGTCGCCTATCTTTTGCCCGCCAGGCGAAGCGCCAAGCAAGCTTAAGATAAAGGCTTCGAAAGCTTCGCCAGGAGTCATCGGTCGCTCGTGTTAGGTCGCTTCTTCGTTACAAAGACTCCGATCGCCTGGGATCGGACGTGGTCTCACGGGGTAGTGCAAGCCGGCGCTGCAGAACCGCGGACACAGCGCCGAGTTTCGCGCCGGCGCTGGTTTTGCGCTCGGTTACTGCTTTCTTCGCCAGGTCGGCGAGTGTTTTTCGTTGCTCCACGCTGAGCACGGGATGTTTTGGTTTTGGCTTGAGATGCGCGGGCTCGACAGTCGTTTGCCTTGGCGGAAAAACAGCGGGCCGGCTGTGCTCGCCATCCTTTGGGGGCGTTACCTTTGCCGGCGCCTCGGCGATGAAGGTTGCTGTGCGTGTGAGCTTTGATCCATCGGATGCAATGACGGTCACCGAGATTGCGTTTGGCCCGGCGTGACATTCATTAAGGCCGAGTTCCGTACCGAAGGTGATGGTGGTGCGCGGCGACTGGTCGAGCACGTGCGCAATATCAATGTCATTGAGATGTGCTCCCGGCTTCATCGAGATGGGCCTGCCCGGGAGGCCGCCTGTTGCAGGCTTGAGACCTCCCGATTGCGGCAGGCCTGCCAGGCGAACTCCCCGGACCCGTGTGCCGGGATCAAAAGCCGAGGCCAGACTTGTCGGTGATTGAGGCGAGGCTCGCTTGCCAATGACCGCGTCCGCACGCCATGGCGATGCCGAGGTGCGACGCGCCACTGAAAGCGGCGCCGGAGCGGAGACGGGGCCTTTGGCCGTCCGCGCCTGAATAACAGGTTTGCCGGCGACGCTGCCGACATCGCGCGCTTGTGAGATCGTCTGTGCCAGCGATCCAAAAGAGGCTGCTCCCGCGACCATCGAATTGAGTTTGTCGGCGAGGGCGGGACGCGTTTCGATTGCAAATCGCGCGGCCGCGAGCTCGACCCCGTTTAAATGAACGAAAAACCGCGCCGGGCCTTGAGTAAAATCGACAAATTCTGCGGTCGCATCGTCAAGTACAATGCGCAGCGGCACGATGTCGTTGTAAACCCCGGCGTGCGCAGGTGAGGCAATCGAGACGTCTTTTGGCGCTCCTGTCACTGCCGCTGTTTCAGCACGCAAAGCATCGGCGTTGGATTTGACGCCTTTTTGCTCGTTGGTCTTTGCCGCGGCCTCAAGCTCCTTTTCCAGCCAGGAACGCAGATTGGCGGCTGCCTGTTCAATTGCCAATTCGAAATCGGAGGTCGCTGTCAGCACCTGACGCACAACTCCGACGAAAGTTGAGATCGGCAGCTCAATGCGGCCCAGGTTTACATGCACCGTGTGCGAGCGCATGACGACGCTCGGCGGCAAAAGCTGCACCTCGGGCAATGAATAGGTGAAATTGAATCCGACGTTGAAGCCTGGATCGCCACCGTTAAAGCCGGCCCGAATGAGTGTTTCGATATGGTCGAGAATGATCTCGGTGACGCCGCTCGCGAGCGCGGTAGAGGGCGGCATCTGCCGGATGTCGTCCAGCATGTCCGAAACGTTGCTCGCCACCGAATCGATTGCGTTGAAGATCGGCGTTGCGAGGTCGTGCGCGGCCGCGCGAGTAAGCGATCGCGCCGAATCGCGGGCGGCGTTCCTTAAGTCGGCGGGGATCGCGTGGTAGACCGGATTCTGATCCAGGACAGCGGAAAGCTTGTCAACAAAAGCGTCACCGAGATTGCTCTTGATGGCGCTTCGGCGGGATGCATTCCCAATTGCCGCGAACGCTGATGCGAGCTGGCCAAGCGCATCGTTCATGGCCTTCGCCGCGGCGTCGGCAGCCGCGAGAATTTCGAGGCCAATTTCCGCCAGCCGCTGTTCTGCTTCGGCAAGCGCGCGTCCTGCTTCTGCCATCCACGCGCGCACCGCGTCGGAAGCAGCCTGCAACGCGTCGCCGATCACCTGGAGAAAGCTCGAGGCAAAGAGATCAAGCGTACCCAAGGCAAAAGCGATAAAACGTTCGGACAGAAGGTCAAATGTCCGTTGCGCGAGCTGCGCCGCTGCCTCAGCATTGGGAACGAATGAGTCGTTCGCGAGCTGGTCGACGAATGCGGGGCCGCCGGCTGGCGGGATGGGATCGAGAACGGTGAAGCATAGAGTGCGGATCTCGGTACGCTCTGCGTCTGTGTAGGGCGCGAGCGTGCGCCCGACCAGGCGCAGGAAGTCCGCGGCCCGATCGGCTGCAAGATCCACCGGTAATTGCGATATTTGTGCAAATTTTTCTGCGATGCCGTTCGAGCGCACGTTTGCGGCAACAGTCTCAAGCACGGCCTGGGTTTGCTGCTGCGTATAGTGTTGCAGCACATCCGAGGTAACCACGAGAGTTCGGCCGAGCAGCTTGAGAATAATGCCTGACAAGGCTTCCGTGGCCGCGCTTTGTCCGACAGAGCCGGAAGCCCAGTTCAGCAGCAGGTCGGCACAGGTATCCAGCGCGAAATCAAGTCCAGGCCGCAGGACTTCATTAAGATAGAGCAACGCGTCCGGCGATGCCGCCAGCGCCGTGCGCGCCACGGGCATCGCCTGCGCGTCGACGACGTCATTGATAAGGCCTTGCAGAACAGAAAGAAGATCGCGAAGCGTCTGTTGCGCGTCTATTGCCCCGGTCGTGGCGTCGGGCACCGCTCCGATATTCTGCAGGACTTTTGCGGCGACAGCCGCTGATGTTGCGCCAAATAGACCCTGGAATTTGTCCAGGTAGGGCTTGCATTCGGGCACAACTGTTTCGAGCAGGTCGATGCTGCCTGCCGTCACAAGATAAGACACCGCGTGCTGGAGACCCCAGCCGCCCGAAGGTCTGGTGACGCCGAGCCCCGAAGCAAGCTCATTCGAGATTGGGCCTGGCGGTTGCGCCGTCGGCGTGCCGGAAAAAGGCGTGTGCGTCTGTTGTGGAGGCAGGCCCACGACACTCAAGGATGCGTCTGCGCGCGTTGCGCGTTTGGTTGCAACGAGCATGAGCTGCATGGCGCACCAGGCTGCCGTCATGGCGCGGATGACGTCCGGCGAAGGATTGGTTCCGGCGAAAATCTTGCTCACCAGGCTCGTGATGTCAGCGATTGCGTCAATCCAGAACTGCTGTGTCGCGGGATCGCTGACGTCGAACAGATTTTCCGGGCGGCTGCGCAGAAGAGCGACCAACGTGTCACGTTCCGGCTTGATGCGCGCCTGTCCCGCGGCATCGAGCGCGGCGATACGCGGGGCCAACGCGGCCTGGAGTTGGCGGATTCCCGCGACAATGAAATTTCGCAACAGATAACGTTGGCTTTCTTCGAAGACCACCGCGATGGCACGGCCGGCGAGCGCTGCGGCGCCTTGCGCGTTCTGCGGCGGTTGCGATTTTGCGATAAAATCGCCGACGTCGTAGCCAAGCCGGAAAGCGATTTTAAAGAGCGGCCGCGCCACATCGAGCGCGGCGGTCAGATCCGGGCCGGCAGCGGACCCGAGCCGCACGACGACTTCATTGAAGACGCCATCAACCACGAGGTCGACCGCGTTGGCATAGAATCGCGAAAAATCATGCAATCCGGCGCGCGCGAAGAGTCTTACGCCGGCCCCTGCCGCGAGACCCAAACCTGCGCCGGCAACGATGTTGAAGCCCGGCTTTGTCCCGCGCGCGGAATTCTCGATCAGTGTGCCTACGATCGTCGCATAGGCTTGTGCTTGCGCCGATGCGGAGACCTTGGCGAAGACGCCGGCCGTGAGATCCACCTCCTCGAGAAAAAGAATCAAAAGGCGTATCGGTACGCCTTGATCGCCAATGACTTCCTGCGCGAGCTCGATAAAACTGCCGATCGTGAGGCCAAGGCCCGCCTGGATGCCCGCGGCGGCTTCTGCAACCGCCTGGACGCGTACGGCGGCGCCGGCTTCATCGAAAAGGTTGAGAGGAAGCTGGACCTGGACTGCAACGCGTGCTTCTGCGCTGGCGCGACCCGTTACTTGCGCGGCGATGAATTTGGCAAAAGCGGCGTCGACTTCGGCCAGGGCGGAGATACCGACCTCAAGGTCGTAGCCGCGTTTGACGCTTGCGCCGGCGGTGAACTCCGAGTCGACTTTGCCATCGGCGTTGCCCCAGTCGGTTGCCGCCGATGCTGACGCCTGAAAGAGTTTCTGGGTGAAGTCGACCCTGGGCATGCTTCCCCCTCGGCACGCGCACGGGTGATCGGATTTAAATTATTGCAGCCAGCATGCCGTCGCCCGTTAAAGGACATTAAAAACGAAAATGCCGGAATTCGAAAGGTGATGTGCAGATTTCAAAGGGATGAGCGGAGCCAATAAATAGAAATCGCATGTGACATCCGGATGACGCGTGCCTCATTCGCCTGGGCACGCCGGTATTCCGTCACCTCTTGGTCGGTTCGGGCGATCTGGCGCGCACGGTCGTGGTCTAACCGAAAATCTGATCATTCGGAGAGACCGCCGCGAGGCGATCTTTCTGTTTTTGCTTCATGTCCGCTATTGCCACTTAGTGGACATCCCTCGTTGCGTCGCACATGTCCGCTTTCGGGGTAAGAGCGGACATGAATAACCGAGCTAGCGAAGATGACGCGACTTCACGCCCAGAGTGGCCAGCCTCCCCCGAAGTGCACAAAAATTTCGCTTGTGGGATTCAGTCAACCGGCCGCGAGGGCAATGGGGGGAGGTAGGGAGCTGTACGCAAGGGATGAATAGTGCGCTTGCCATTCCTTGCTGGTGCTGTCTGGAGCGGGATCATTAAACGAAATCGCGCGCAATGCTTACGCGCTGCTTACCTGACCGGCGCGCTAGAGGGGACGCTGCATCCAAGCTATTGAATTTATGGTGGGCGCGACAGGGATCGAACCTGTGACCCCTACCATGTCAAGGTAGTGCTCTTCCGCTGAGCTACGCGCCCTTAAGCCAGGATTGATCTATCGGCTCCAAACCGGCGAGGCAAGACCACTCAAAATCATCACGCGGCCAGCATTTTCTGCACTTCGGTCACGAGTTCGCGCAGATGGACCGGTTTGGACAACACCTTGGCCTGCTTGGGCGCATTGGAATCCGCATTGAGCGCGACCGCAGCGAAGCCAGTGATGAACATGATCTTGATGTCTGGGTCGAGTTCGGCCGCTCTGCGGGCGAGCTCGATGCCGTCCATTTCCGGCATGACGATATCGGTGAGCAACAATTCGAACGGTTCCTCGCGCAGCCTATGATAGGCCGAGAGGCCATTGTCATAAGAGGTCACTTCGAAACCGGCATTTTGCAGCGCCTTGACCAAAAAGCGCCGCATATCGGTGTCGTCTTCAGCCAGGAGGATTTTGGACATAACCACTCAACACCACCACTCAACGCCCGGCCGCCGTTGGGCCGTCTCAGCCAGCTCATTAAGACTTATGCCCGGTAAACAACGAGTGAACCAAAAGCATGGCTTGGCTTTGTGGCCCAGCCATGAACAATAGACGGTATAACGAGGTGTTAAAGCCTGCCCGACCCCACGGTATCCAAATCTTCCTATGGCCTGTATTTCATGAGCGAAATCCGCGACGAGCTTGATCCGCCGTACGAAGTCCTCGAGCCCAAGACGTGTCAGGGCCCGGTGTTGTTCAATTCGCCGCACTCCGGTTCGACCTACCCGCGCAATTTCCTCACGGCCTGCCGGCTCGATATCGCCACCTTGCGGCGCTCGGAAGACAGCTTCGTCGATGAACTCGTCGCCGGCGTGGTTCACTGCGGATTTCCCCTGATGCGCGCGCATTTTCCGCGCTGTTTTGTCGACGTGAACCGCGAGCCCTACGAGCTCGATCCGCGCATGTTCGAAGGACGGCTGCCATCATTCGCCAACACGCGATCAATGCGCGTGGCCGGTGGCCTCGGAACGGTGGCCCGCGTGGTCGGCGATGCCCAGGAGATCTACGATCAGCGGATACCGGTTGATGACGCGTTGCGGCGAATCGAGAGCCTTTACAAGCCTTATCACCGCACCCTGCGCCGCCTGTTCGGCCGGTTGCACCGGGATTTTGGCGCCGCTGTCCTGATTGACTGTCATTCAATGCCATCCACCGCGGGTCATCGGGACGAACGACCCCGGCCTGAATTTGTGTTGGGTGACCGCTATGGCACCAGTTGCGTCGGCGTCGTAGCAGAGACGGTCGAAAAGACCCTACGGGCGCTTGGCTACACGGTCAGCCGCAACAAGCCATATGCGGGTGGCTTCATCACCGAACACTACGGCAACCCTGCTGCGGGCCTTCATGCCATCCAGCTTGAGATAAACCGCGCGCTTTACATGGATGAACGGCGTTACCAGCGGTCATCGACATTCGACCGCCTGGCAGCTGATTTGGAGACCCTGGCCCGACGTCTGGGTGAAATCCCGTTGGAGCAACTTCGGCCGTACCGGGCCGCCGCCGAATAGCCGCCGCTCCATAAAAAAAGGGCCGCTAGCGGGTGCGAGCGGCCCAAGTCTAGGGAGGAAACGCCCAAGGAGGGCAGCGGTAGCTCTCGCTACCGCACTGCAATAAGCTACATCGCGACGCACAAAAATCAAGGTTTAAGGCCGTGTTTTCCATGCTATTTTCGCATGGCTGCTGTCCGTAACACGTCTTCAAGCATACCCCATGCGAAAACAATCGACGTGGAACCCCCGCACCGCAGCAGAAATTTCCTCGGTTCGGCGATACCGCCGGATCACGCCGTTGCCGACGAGCGCACTGTCCGATAGGCGGAAGGCAGACAACAGGTGGGCGGCATGACAGCCATCGACTTCAGCAGCTTCGTCGATCAACTTGCCACCGCGTCCGGCGATACAATTCTTCCGTTTTTTCGCACCGCCCTGGCGATCGAGAACAAAAAGGCCGGTGGCTTTGATCCTGTCACCGCGGCTGACCGCGCAGCGGAGCAGAGCATGCGCACGCTCATCCGCAAGCAGTTCCCCGGCCACGGGATCCTCGGTGAGGAATACGGCTCCGAGCGTACGGACGCCGAATATGTGTGGGTTCTCGACCCGATCGACGGCACGAAGTCGTTTATTTCCGGCGTGCTGGCCTGGGGTACGCTGATCGGGCTGATGCGCTTCGGTGAGCCGGTGTTCGGCATGATGAATCAGCCGTTCACGCGCGAGCGCTTCTCCGGCGATGGAGGCGCGGCGCGCTACCGTGGCCCGGCCGGCAACCGCGATTTGCACGTTCGCGGATGCACGGGCATCGACGACGCCTTGTTGTATACGACGAGCCCGCTGCTGATGAGCCCCGACGACCGCGCGGCTTTCGGAAAGCTGGAGGACAGGGTGAAGCTGTCGCGCTACGGCGGCGATTGCTACGCCTATTGCATGCTGGCGGCGGGCCTGATCGATCTCATCATCGAGACCGAAATCAAGCCCTACGACATCGTCGCGATCATCCCGATCGTCACCGGCGCTGGTGGGATTGTCACGACATGGGACAACGGCCCGGCACAAGGCGGCGGCCGCATCATCGTCGCCGGCGACAGGCGCGTGCATCAGGCAGCGCTGGAAATCCTGGGCAGCTGAGAGCGGAGCGCGCCGGGCGTCCGCTAAAACCGCGGTGTACCAGGCACGAAAGCATCGAAGGCGGCCCAGAATTGTGCGCGGTACTGGTCCTGTTCCTGCAGGATCTCGTGTTTAGCGCCTGCCAGGATGAGGTGACGCCCGGCCAGCAAGTTCTGGCCAAAAGCCTCGATCGCCGGGGTCGAAACGACCTCATCACGGCCTGCGGCCACCATCAGAATCGGTTGGCGGATGCTGGCGGAATAGGAGTGCTCGGCGAACTGGTTCATCTGCCGCATGGCGGCATCGGCCCAGGCCACGGTCGGCGCGCCGAGCCCAAGCGCAGGCTCGTGCTCCATGATTGCGGCATTGCGTACATAACGCACAGGATCAGAGGTCAGTACATTCCCGACAAAGCCCTCAGTTCCGGCCACAGAGGAATCGCCGGTCGGAACATAAGCGCCTCCGCGTCCGATCATCCGCATGAGGCGTGCGAGCGGGCCGGCAACGCGCGTAAGCCGTCCGGGCGGGAGCGCGATCATCGGCGCCGATAGCACCGTGCGCTCGAACCAGCGGCTGCCATCATGGCAGGCGCGGATCATCACCGCCGCGCCCATGGAGTGAGCCAGCGCAAAAATGGGCGGCGGGCAGTCGGGCAGCACGACCTGCTCCATCACGGCTTCGAGATCAGTGATGTAGTTTCCAAAATTTCGCACATAGCCCTTGTGACGGTCGGACAACCGGCGGTCGGAAAGCCCTTGCCCGCGCCAATCGAAAGTCGCCACGGCGAACCCGCGCGCCCGCAGGTCGCGAACGGTCTCGAAATATTTTTCAATGAACTCTGCACGGCCCTGCATGACAACAACGGTACCTTTGCGGCCCGGCGGCGGCGCCCAGCGCGCAAAACGCAGATTGACTCCGTCGGAGGTTTTGATCGCACCGACGACCACACCGTCTGGCACCGGATTGGCGGGGATTGAGACGAGTTTCATGAGGCTGGAAAAAAGCCGTGCGGCAGTGCTTCGGGCTTATAGCAGGGTGGCAAGCACGCTCAATCCAAAGGCGGGGTTTTTATAAAATACCGAGTAAGTTCAGTGGTCTATTGGTCTGTGGAGCAGACCTTGCACGCCCGAGAGCCGCACCCATATCAACCGTGCGCAGGCCAACGGCTGCGCACGGTCAGGTCCGGCCATTCGGCGGACCACCGCATGTCGCTCAACAATGGAGGATATGCCATGCGAACTTTTGATCTTGCTCCCCTTTACCGTTCCACCGTCGGCTTCGACCGGCTGTTTTCAATGCTGGACGGATTTGAGGCCGCTCCGGGTTACCCGCCGTACAACATCGAGCGTACCGGTGAGAACGACTACCGCGTCACCGTCGCGGTCGCCGGCTTCGGCGAAAACGAGCTTTCCATCGAGGCGAAAGAAAACACGCTGACGATCAAGGGCTCGAAGGAGGCCAAGGAAGAACAGAGTGGTGAGGTCCTCTATCAGGGCATCGCCGCGCGCGCTTTCGAGCGCGTCTTCCAGCTTGCCGATCACGTCCTGGTCAAGAACGCGAGCCTCGAGAACGGACTTCTGCACGTCGATCTCGTACGCGAAATCCCCGAGGCAAAGAAACCGCGCCAGATTCCGATCGGCAACAGCCAGGCCAAAGCTCGGGTGGTTGACACCAAAGCAGCAGCCTGACGCCTCAAGCGAATTGCAGGACGGCGGCGCCCCGGGTCTCCGGGGCGCTTTCGTTTTATTGGGGGGGTTGCCATCCCTTTCCGCGCCGCCGCAAACCTCAAAAAACGGCCAGTCGCGCAATGGCATTGCGCGGCTTTCGTGTCCGTGGTCCTGTTCTTGCTTAGCTAAGGAGCGCCGCCGCAATAAAAGGAAAGGATTCACCCATTCCGGCGTGGACCAGCCTTGTGTGGCGGGGCAAAATTTGGCATGGTTCATTAGGACAGCAATGCTGTCCTAATGGCGGGTGGCCTCGGTGGCAGCCTTAGAGGCAGGGCAGGCATCGGCGGCACCCGACAGGAACAGCCACGGGCGGCGGAAAGCCGGACAAGGTTGTCCTTTTTCGAGATCAGTTACGCGTTGACCGCGAGCGATGGCCTCGTGGTGATGAGTGCGCTGGAGCATGACGTGCACCGGCGGGGCAGGATGAGATGAGCGAGGAGAAACGCAGCGCAGAATTCGCCGGACGCGGTTCGACCGCCGATCCCGGCACTCCGCTTGCGCAGGGTCTCTACGATCCGGCGCTCGACAAGGATTCCTGCGGCGTCGGCTTCATCGCGGACATCAAGGGCCGCAAGTCGCACCAGATCATCGAAGATGGATTGCGCATCCTTTGCAATCTTGAACATCGCGGCGCAGTCGGCGCCGATCCGCGTATGGGGGATGGCGCCGGGATTCTCGTGCAGATCCCGCACAAATTCTTTGCCAGGAAAACGGCGGAGCTCGGTTTCAAACTACCGAAGGCCGGCGAGTACGCGGTCGGCTATCTGTTCATGCCGAACGATACAAACTGGCGGCAGATTATCCGCGACATTTACGCGGAGGTGATCGCGCGCGAAGGGCTGACATTACTCGGCTGGCGCGATGTGCCGACTGACAATTCCACGCTCGGCGAAACCGTCAAGCCCACTGAGCCGAAACACATGCAGGTGTTCATCGGCCGCGGCAAAAAGAAGTTCTCCGAGGACGAGTTCGAACGCCGGCTGTACATCCTGCGCAAGTCGATCTCCAACGCGATCTACCGCCGCCGAGAGCGCCGCACGTCAGGCTACTATCCGGTGTCAATTTCGTGCCGCACGGTGATCTACAAGGGAATGTTCCTGGCCGACCAACTCGGCGCTTATTATCCCGACCTGCACGATCCGGATTTCGAGAGCGCTCTCGCACTGGTCCATCAGCGCTTCTCAACCAATACGTTCCCGACGTGGTCGCTGGCGCATCCGTATCGCTACATCGCGCACAACGGTGAGATCAATACGCTGCGCGGCAACGTCAACTGGATGGCGGCGCGGCAGGCCTCGGTGTCCTCGCCGCTGTTCGGCAAGGACATCAACAAGCTGTGGCCGATCTCCTATGAAGGCCAGTCCGACACTGCTTGTTTTGACAACGCACTCGAATTCCTCACGCAAGGCGGCTATTCGCTCGCCCACGCGATGATGATGATGATACCCGAAGCCTGGGCGGGCAACCCGCTCATGGACGAGGAGCGCCGCGCCTTCTATGAATACAATGCCGCACTAATGGAGCCGTGGGACGGACCGGCGGCGATTGCCTTTACAAACGGCCGTCAGATCGGCGCGACGCTCGACCGCAACGGCTTGCGGCCGGCGCGCTACCTGCTCACGCGCGATGACCGGATCGTCATGGCATCCGAAATGGGCGTGCTGCCGATCCCGGAAAAAGACATCATCAAGAAATGGCGCCTGCAGCCAGGCAAGATGCTGCTCGTCGACCTCGACGAAGGCCGCCTGATTCCCGATGAGGAATTGAAAGCCACGCTGGCGAAGAGCCACCCCTACAAGGAGTGGCTCGCACGCACGCAGATTGTACTTGAGGAGCTTCCCGGCACCGCCAATGAAGCGCCAATCTCCAACCTGTTGCTGCTCGATCGTCAGCAGGCCTTCGGCTACACGCAGGAAGACCTGAAATTCCTGATGACGCCGATGGCGACCACCGGTGAGGAAGCAGTCGGCTCCATGGGCAATGACACGCCGATTTCGGCGCTGTCGGACAAGCCGAAATCGCTGTTCACCTATTTCAAGCAAAACTTCGCGCAGGTCACCAACCCGCCGATTGATCCGATCCGCGAGGAACTGGTGATGAGCCTCGTCTCCATCATCGGCCCGCGTCCAAACTTGCTTGATCATGAGGGCATGTCGAACACCAAACGGCTCGAGGTGCGCCAGCCGATCCTGACCAATGAAGACCTTGAGAAGATCCGCTCGATCTCGGAGATGAGCGGCGACCATTTCAAGTCGAGCACCTTCGATATCACTTTTCCCGCCGAGCACGGCGCTGACGGTATGGGGTGGGCGATCGACGAACTATGCGATCGCGCCGAGGAAGAAGTGCGCAAAGGCTGCAACATTATCATCCTGTCTGACCGTAAGGCCGGCGCCGACCGTATTCCGATCCCGGCGCTGCTGGCCTGCGCCGCGGTACATCATCATCTGATCCGCAACGGCCTGCGCACCTCGGTCGGCATGGTTGTGGAGACAGGCGAACCGCGCGAGGTCCACCATTTTGCTTGCCTTGCCGGCTACGGCGCGGAAGCGATCAATCCCTATCTCGCGTTCGAGACTCTGATCGCCATGAAGGGCGATCTTCCGGGCAAGCCACTCGACGACAAGGAAATCGTCAAAAAATACATAAAGGCGATCGGCAAGGGTTTGCTCAAGGTGATGTCGAAGATGGGCATCTCCACCTATCAGTCCTATTGCGGCGCGCAGATTTTCGACGCCGTCGGGCTGCGGCAGGATTTCGTCGACAAATATTTCACCGGCACCCACACGCGCATCGAGGGCGTCGGTCTTGGTGAGATCGCGGAAGAGGCCGTGCGCAAGCACCGGGATGCGTTCAGCGACTCTCCGATCTACCGCTCAATGCTTGACGTCGGCGGTGACTATGCGGTGCGCGTGCGCGGCGAAGACCATGTCTGGACTGCCGAAACCGTGTCGCGGTTGCAGCATGCCGTGCGCGGCAATTCGCAGGACCACTATCGCGCGTTCGCACAGATCGTAAATGACCAGAATGAGCGGCTGCTGACCATTCGCGGCATGTTCCAGGTTAAGAACGCTGAAGAAGATGGCCGCAAGCCGGTTGCGCTTGAGGATGTCGAGCCAGCCAAGAATATCGTGCGGCGGTTCTCGACGGGCGCCATGTCGTTCGGCTCCATCTCGCGCGAGGCTCACACCACGCTCGCCATCGCCATGAACCGTATCGGCGGAAAGTCGAACACGGGCGAAGGCGGCGAAGAATCGGATCGCTTCAAGCCATTGCCGAATGGCGACTCTATGCGGTCCGCCATCAAACAGGTGGCGTCGGGCCGCTTCGGTGTCACCGCCGAGTATCTCGTGAACTCGGATATGATGCAGATCAAGATGGCGCAGGGCGCCAAGCCGGGCGAAGGCGGTCAGTTGCCGGGGCACAAGGTCGATAAGACCATTGCCAAAGTGCGGCACTCCACGCCCGGCGTCGGCCTGATCTCCCCGCCGCCGCATCATGACATCTATTCGATCGAAGATCTGGCCCAACTCATCTTCGACCTCAAAAACGTCAACCCGACCGGCGACGTCTCCGTAAAATTGGTGTCCGAGGTCGGCGTCGGCACAGTCGCGGCGGGCGTGTCGAAAGCGCGCGCGGATCACGTCACCATCGCCGGTTTTGAAGGCGGCACCGGAGCGAGCCCGCTCACATCGATCAAGCACGCGGGCAGTCCCTGGGAAATCGGCCTCGCCGAAACGCATCAGACGTTGGTCATCAATCGCCTGCGCGGCCGCATTTCGGTGCAAGTCGACGGCGGCATCCGGACAGGCCGCGACGTGGTGGTCGGCGCCCTGCTCGGCGCCGACGAATTCGGTTTTGCCACAGCGCCGCTGATTGCCGCCGGCTGCGTCATGATGCGCAAGTGTCACCTCAACACCTGCCCGGTTGGGGTCGCGACGCAGGACCCTGTGCTGCGCAAGCGCTTCAAGGGGCAGCCCGAGCATGTCATCAACTATTTCTTCTTTGTCGCCGAAGAAGTGCGCGAACTGATGGCGGCGCTCGGCTTCCGCACATTCGATGAGATGATCGGCCAGATGCAAATGCTCGATCGCCGCAAGCTGGTAGAGCACTGGAAGGCCAAAGGCCTCGACTTCTCCAAGCTGTTCACCAAACCGCCGGCGGACAAAGGCACAGCTATCTACAAGTGCGAGGCGCAGGATCACAAGATCAAGGATATTCTCGATCGCAAGCTGATCGCCGAATCTCAAGCCGCGCTCGATCGCGGCGCGCCGGTGACTCTGCAGTCCGTCATCCACAACACCGACCGTGCGTGCGGCGGCATGCTTTCGGGTGAAGTGGCAAAGCGTTTCGGCCACGAAGGTCTGCCTGACAACACAATCCACGTTCGCTTCAATGGCACAGCAGGGCAGAGCTTCGGTGCATGGCTTGCGCGCGGCATCACTTTCGAACTCGACGGTGATGCGAATGACTATGTCGGCAAGGGCCTCTCTGGTGGCCGCGTTGTCATTCGACCGCCAGCCGATTCCGGGATTGTGCCGGAGGAATCGATCATCGTCGGCAATACCGTGCTGTATGGCGCAATCGAAGGCGAATGCTATTTCCGCGGTGTTGCGGGCGAACGTTTCGCGGTGCGCAACTCGGGCGCCCTCGCGGTGATCGAAGGCGCCGGTGACCATTGCTGCGAATACATGACCGGCGGTGTCGTTGTGGTTCTCGGCCGCACCGGCCGCAATTTCGCAGCGGGCATGTCGGGTGGCATCGCCTACGTTCTGGACGAGGACAATACCTTCACGTCGCGCTGCAACATGGCAATGGTTGAGCTTGAGCCGGTGCCGGAAGAGGAGCAGGTCGCTGAGCAGGAGTTTGGCCACTACAACGATCTCGAGAGCCACGGCCGCGTCGATGTCATGTCGGATCTGACCAGCAAGGATGCCGAGCGGCTCAACCTGCTGATCTCCAATCACGCGCGCTACACTGGTTCAAGGCGCGCTGCTGAAATCCTTGCCAACTGGAATCACTATCGCCCGCTGTTCCGGAAAGTGATGCCGGTTGAATACCGGCGCGCGCTCGCTGAGATGGCGAAGGAGAAGGCCGCCACGATGCAGGCCGCGGAATAAATATGGGTAAGGTCACCGGCTTTCTGGAAATCGAACGCGAGGATCGCGACTATCAACCGGTCGCGGAACGCGTGCAGCATTGGCGTGAATTCGTCCTGCCGCTTCCCGAAAAAGAGATTCGCGAGCAGGCGGCGCGCTGCATGGACTGTGGCGTGCCTTATTGCCACGGCACAAGCCGCATCACCGGCGCGCCCACCGGTTGCCCCGTCAACAACCAGATCCCGGACTGGAACGATCTGGTCTATCGCGGAAATTGGGACGAAGCCGCGCGCAACCTGCATTCGACCAACAATTTTCCGGAGTTTACGGGGCGCATCTGTCCCGCTCCGTGTGAAGCATCCTGCACGCTCAATATCGACGAGAATCCGGTCACCATTAAAACAATCGAGTGTGAGATTGCAGATCGCGCGATTGCGCAGGGTCTCAAGCCCGACAAGCCGCAACGCAAGACCGGCAAAAAGGTGGCGGTCGTTGGTTCCGGCCCGGCGGGCCTCGCTTGCGCGCAACAGCTCGCGCGTGCCGGGCATGAGGTGCACGTTTACGAACGCTGGGCCAAAGCGGGCGGCCTGCTGCGTTACGGCATACCCGACTTCAAGATGGAAAAGATCCACGTCGACCGCCGCGTCGAGCAGATGCGGGGCGAAGGCATTGTCTTCCACTATAACGCCGATGTCGGCGTCAGCGTGCCGGCCGACAAGTTAGTCAAAGAACACGACGCAGTGGTGCTCGCCGGCGGCAGCGAAAAATCGCGGGACCTGCCGATTCCCGGTCGCGAGCTGAAAGGCATCCATTTCGCCATGGAATTTCTGCCGCAGCAGAACCGGCGCGTGAGCAATGAGCCGCAAGGAGATGTCGAGCCGATTCTCGCCAAAGGCAAGAAAATCGTCGTCATCGGAGGCGGCGATACCGGCTCCGACTGCATCGGCACTTCGACTCGCCAGGGTGCGGAATCGGTCACCAATTTCGAGATTATGCCACAACCGCCTGAGCACGAGAACAAGATGCTCACCTGGCCGGATTGGCCGCTAAAGTTACGCATCTCCTCAAGTCACGAGGAAGGCGTCATCCGCGAATTTGCCGTGCTGACGCAAAAATTCACCGGCGAAAACGGCCGGGTCAAGAAACTGCACTGCACGCACGTGGACGCGAAATTCAAGCCGGTCCCCGGCACCGAATTCGCGATCGAAGCCGATCTGGTTTTGCTCGCCATGGGTTTCGTGCATCCAGTGCACGAAGGGATGCTCAAGGCGCTTGGTGTTGCACTCGATCAACGCGGCAATGTTTCTGCTGACACCAATGCCTACCTCACCTCGGTGCCCAAGGTATTCACTGCCGGCGATATGCGGCGTGGGCAATCACTTGTGGTCTGGGCAATTCGCGAAGGCCGCCAGGCGGCGCACGCGGTCGATAAATTCCTGATGGGCTCGACTTTGCTTCCGCGCTGACCCTCGGATCAAGTCCGAGGGCAACGTGCCTGCATCGCGCTAGCGGAAAAAGCTGAACGGATTGCCGCCGGAGTGGAAAAGGCCTCGCGGCGGGCGCGGCACATCATCTTGTTTCGGTTGTGGCCTGGGTCTGACCGCGGTCGTCTGGGTGGTCTGGGTCGTTTTGCCGGAGCTTCCGCTCTTTGGCACGGCCGCTTTCGCCTCGGGCGGAGCCGCTACCGGTTCGACAGGCGAAGGATCGGCCGACGTGGGCACCAGGAGCTCGGAAGGAGCTGCGGCAGCCGGCAAATCCGCGTCGCCACCGCGCTGCAAGGCGAAATTATCAGCGCGACCGGCCGGTGCGGGGATTGGCTCACCCTTGACCAAAACCCGCGTCGCGATGGCATCGCCATGCGGAGCACTGTTGCCGCCACCACCGAGCAATTCTTCGGAACTGCCGGGCGCTACAGTCAAGGGAACCACAGGACCGGCCACAGGGCGCGCGGCTGGCTTACCGTCGGGCACCACCGGCGCAATTGGGCCTGAAGGCAAGGCGACCGGCATGGCACGGTTGTTCATGTGGCGGCGGATTTCGCGCTCGACATAGTGCGCGAGCTTAAGCGCGCCGGATTTCGTAAAATAAACGCCGTCGTTCGAGCGAAGGCGGCGCATCTGGCCTTCATAGTCCGGGCCGAAGTTGGAAAATTTTCCGGTTTCGTCGACGAAGCCGTCCCAGACGTCGATGTAAATGACGCCGGCGCGTTCCGCGCGCGCGCGATAGAGATCGTTGAGATAAACCGCATCAGCAGTGGACTTGGGGCCACGGATCGAGGGCAAGCCCACCCAGAATACCGGCACGCCCTTGCTTTTGAGTGCCGTGATCGTGTCGTCGATACGCTTCGAATATATCTCAGCCCATTGGTCGCTGCGAAATTCAACAATGCCGCTCGTCTTTTTTGCCGGCTGTGACTCAGTCGTGACGATCGATGACGGCTCCTGGTCGTCGATCTGATCCTTATTATCCTTGTTTTGCGCGCCCTGCTCGCTTGCAGACTTGTCGGCTTCCTTGCCCTTCTTTTTTTCGGCATCCTTTGCAAGATCACGCTCGCGGATGCCCTGACGGTCGCTGACGCCGAGCATCATAACGACAAAGTTGGTCTTCTCCTGAGTGAGCATGTCGCGCGCAACATGCCACCAGTCGAGATCGCCCTTCTGGTCATAGCGCACGAGTCCGGAGTGAACCTTGTTCTTTCGGACGACGGCGATCTCGGGTGAATCCGAAAATGCATCTTCCAGGCCATAGGCAAGCCAGTCGGCCATGCCATCGCCGAGAACCACAACCGACGTCGTCGGCGCAACCGGCTCGGCTTTCGGATCCGCTTTGCGTGGAGGCGGCGCACGCGAGTTGTCGACCGGCGCCGGCTGCTCGGAAGGCCCCTCATTGAACCGATCTCCGCCACCGAAGAGGCCGCCGAAGAAGCCGCCACCGCCGCCGCCGGATCGCGGACGCTGTCGACTCAGGAATGGAAAACGGTCATCGCGAAATTGGGCTTCCGCAGGTGATGTCAGCGTAACTTCGACTGCGATAATGCCGGCAAGATCGGCCGCAGCCAGAAGAACCGCCCCCGCGAAGCAGCGCGATAACAGGTTTTTTCCAATCATACCGATCGCCCCGATGGCCCTCGCGACCCATGGACCAATAGCGCCCAAAAAATGTCAACTCAAAAGGTGGCCGAGACAACATCCTTAACGAGCGCGTAGCTGATCGAGCACACCTGCCGATGCAAAACCATCTGGAATCCGGCCATTTTTGGCCTGAAAATCTCGAATTGCAGTGCGAGTCTTAAGGCCGACTTGACCGTCCGGTTCACCGACATCGTAACCGTGATGTGTCAATAATTGCTGCAATTCCAGTCGTTCTGAGCGCGACAGCACACGCTCATATCGCGGCCAATCCTGCACGAAAGACGGCCCGCCGCGCAGTCGGTCAGCCAAGTGCCCAATCGCCAGCGCATAGGCCTCGGCCGGATTGTACTTCATGATGACGTTGAAATTCGCCAGCATCAGAAAGCCCGGCCCCTGAACGCCTGCCGGTACGAGTAAAAATGCGCTGTCCTCCGGATGCGGAAACGATTGGCCATTTGCACGTTTAATTCCATGGCGCTCCCACTCGCGAATGCTCATCGGGCGCGCATGATCGGCAAGTAAAAAATTGAACGTCGCCGGTACCACAACCTCGTAGCCCCACGTCTGTCCCGTAACCCAGCCATCTTTTTTCAGGTTGTTGGCGGTGGAGGCAATGATGTCCGCTACAGAGTCGACTACGTCACGGCGACCGTCACGATCGAAATCCACCGCATATTTCTTGAATGCGGTGGGCATGAACTGTGTCGGTCCGAATGCCCCGGCCCACGATCCGACCAGGCGGTCAGGCCGGACATCCCCTCGCTGGAGAATCTCCAGCGCGGAAAGAAACTCCTCCCGGAAATAATTCTGTCGGCGGCCAATACAGGCGAGCGTGGCAGTGGAACGGACAACTGAACGTTCGCCAACCAGCGTGCCGTAGTTGGTTTCGACCCCCCAGATAGCTGCGATGATATGGCGATCCACGCCATAGGCGCGCTCCGCAGCATCGAAGGTCTTCCGATATCGTTCGAGCAGCGCACGGCCTTGCTCGATACGCTCATTGGTCACCAGGATGTCGAGATAATCCCAGAAGGATTTGGTGAACTCTGGCTGATTGTCGAGCAGATCCATGATCCGCAGGTCTGGGGTAAGCGAAGCGGTATAGGTCTGAAAGATATTTCGCGAGATGCCACGCCGCGCCGCTGCCGGCCACAACCGGTCGATGCAGGCGTGGAAACTTGCGGCGGCCGCGCGGATCGCCTCGGCGGTCATCAGCGGGTGACCGGAGCCGCCCGATTCCCCGCTCCACTCCGGCGCTGCCTGTGCGGGGGGCGGAAGGGACCCGGTGGTGCTGACCGGGCCGCGGCCATTGCGTGCGTCTTGCGCCGCGACAACGCCACAAGCGGCCGTCACGATGCCTGCCGCAATGACTATAGGCCACGCTCTCCGCATGCCGGTCCTCGTCCCCACCCAATACCCCCCTATCTATGGGTGCCTCGATATCATTTCAGCGGCGTTAATGGTGTACTTTCCTTAATGTCGATCTGGACCCCCGGCCCTCACCCGTGCTTTCTGCCGTCAGGAGCTCACGACTCGCATGACCGCTGAAATTCTCGCATGACCCGCATCCGTAAGGCCATATTTCCCGTTGCTGGCCTTGGAACCCGCTTTCTTCCGGCAACCAAGGCCATGCCCAAGGAAATGCTTCCGGTGGTCGACCGACCGCTGATCCAGCACGTGGTGGATGAGGCGCGCCAGGCCGGCATCGAGCACTTCATCTTCGTTACGGGCCGGAACAAAAGCGTGATCGAAGATCACTTCGACCGCCAATTCGAGCTCGAGTTGACCTTGACGGAGCGGGGCAAGAAAGCCGAGCTCACCCTTCTGTCGGAAGATCTGCCAGAAGCCGGGACCGTGAGCTTCACCCGCCAGCAATCGCCACTCGGTCTTGGCCACGCGGTCTGGTGCGCGCGAGAACTGGTCGGCCATGAACCATTCGCATTGCTGTTACCCGACGTGCTGGTTCAGCATCCGCGTGGTTGCCTCGCGCAGATGATCGACGCGGCGAAGGATCTTGACGGTAACGCCAATATCATCGCGGTTGAGGAAGTGCCGAAAGAGCGGGTGCACATGTATGGCGTCGTCGGTGTCGGCGCCCCAAAAGGCAAGGCATTTTCGATCACAAAAATGGTCGAGAAGCCGCAAGCGAGTGAGGCACCGTCCAACCTCACCATAACCGGCCGTTACATACTGCAACCGCAGATCTTTGAATTGTTGGGAAAGCAGGCCGCCGGCACCGGCGGCGAAATTCAGCTCACCGATGCCATGCTCGCGCTCTCGCGGGCGCAGCCATTTTACGGTCTCAAATTCGAGGGCCGCAGCTTTGACTGCGGATCCAAGATCGGTTTCCTCACAGCCAATGTAGCCTATGGGCTGGAGCGCCCCGACATTGCACCGGAGTTGCGCTCCGAAATGCGCCGCCTGCTCGGCGAAAAATGATCAGCACTGCAGCGGTCGCGCGAGCAAGGAGATGCTCTCAAGTTGGTCGGCGCCGGAACGCAGCGGGTTCCGGCGCTAGATCCATCCCTTGAGTTCGCGCACGACAATATCGCGAATGACCGCCATGCCTCCCTGGCTGTCATTGAGGCAAGGAATCGCAGCAAAGTTTTCACCGCCTGCATGGCGGAAAATTTCCGCGTTCTCCATGGCGATCTCTTCCAGAGTCTCGAGGCAGTCGGCGGAAAATCCGGGAGTGATAACCGCAAGGTTTTTCACCCCGCGCTCTGCGAGCGACTTGACGGTCGCGTCAGTATAAGGCTTGAGCCATTCAGCCGTGCCAAACCGCGACTGGAAGGTCATGACCAGCCGCTCATCGTTGAACTTGAGCTTCTTGCGAAGGAGCGCCGTCGTCTCGGCGCAGTGGCTGGAATAGGGATCGCCTTTGGCGACGTAGTCCTCCGGCATACCGTGATAGGAGGCAAGGATCACCTCCGGTTTGAAGGCAAGCTTTGCCAGCGCCGTAGTCAGCGAAGCCGCGAGCGCGTCAATATAGACAGGCTCGGCATAATAAGGGGCGGCGACGCGCAGTGTTGGCTGGAAGCGCATGCGTTCGAGTGAGCGGAAAACTTCATCGCACACGGTGGCCGTCGTCGCTGCTGCATATTGCGGATAGAGCGGCACGATCAGGATTCGTTCGCAATCCTGTGCCGCGAGCGCTTCCAGACGGGAGCGGATCGACGGATTGCCATAGCGCATTGCCCAGTCGACGCGGACCCGCTTGGCAACCTTTTCGAATATTTCGTCCAGCTTGTCGGATTGCGAGCGTGTGATGGTCTTGAGCGGCGACTCGTCGCGTTCTTTGTTCCAGATCTTGTCGTAGTCGCGCCCCTTGCGGCCCGGCCGGAAGGTCAGAATGATCAGGTTTAGAACCAGCCACCATTTCAGACGGTTTTCCTCGATCACGCGCCGATCAGACAGAAATTCCTTCAGATAGCGCCGCATAGCCCAGTAGCCCGTCGAGTCGGGCGTACCAAGGTTGACCACCAGCACACCAATACGACCGGCGGCTGCCGTAACCGCATCCGGACTCATGGCTTGCGCTCGTCGGCGATCAGCTTGCCGTCATTCGGCAGCGTGCCCGGCGCAACCAATTTCACGGCGCCCTTGAGCTTGGTGATCGACTGCAGGGTCGCGGCAACCGCGGATTCGAGCGCAGCGTCGACCGGTGCATGTTCCGCCAGCAAGGTCATGGTGTCCTGTTCGCCTGCGCGATCGACCACGAGCCGGAGACGCTTGAGCTCGGGGTGACGTGCGGCAATCTCGGCGATCTGCCTGGGATGCACGAACATACCCTTTATTTTCGCCGTCTGATCGGCGCGGCCCATCCACCCCTTGATGCGCGCATTCGTGCGACCACACGGCGAAACACCCGGCATCAGCGCGGAAAGATCGCCAGTGCCCAGACGGATCATCGGATAATCCGGGTTGAACGAGGTCACAACCACCTCTCCCACCTCGCCGTCCGGCACAGGATCGCCGGTGCCGGGCCTCACGATCTCGACGATGACGGTTTCGTTCACGATCATACCTTCACGGACTTCACTCTCATAAGCAATCACGCCCAGTTCGGCAGTCGCATAGCACTGCAGTACGGCGACGCCACGACGGCCGAGTTCATCGCGCAGTGAAGCCGGCAACGCGGCGCCCGACACCAGCCCGCGCTTGATCGACGATGCGTCTTTACCGATTTTCTCGGCGGTATCGAGAAGGATCTTGAGGAAATCCGGCGTACCGAAATAACCGGCCGGCCTGTAATGCGCGATCGCCTCAAGCTGTTGCTCGGTATTGCCGACGCCACCCGGTATGACCGCGCATCCAAGCGTGTGTGCGCCTGACTCAAGAATGAAACCGCCCGGCGTGAGGTGATAGGCGAAGGAATTGTGAACGATGTCACCCGGGCGCAGGCCCGCAGCGTAGACGGCGCGCGCCGCGCCCCACCAATCCGCGCCCTCGCCCTCCGGTTCGAAGATCGGCCCCGGCGACATCAACAGCCTCCGCACTTTACCCGCTGCGGTCACATTGAGGCCGCCGAAAGGCGGATGTTCTTTTTGTAGTGCCGATATGTCCGACTTGCGCAGGACAGGAAGCTTCGCCAACGTCACGCGCGATGTGACTGCCCCTTGAGTCACGCCCGACAGATGTTTTGACCAGCCTGGCGCCGTCATTGCGCGTGCAATGATGTCACTCAGGCGTGCGAACTGCTCACGTTCACGCACGGCCTGATCGCGAGTTTCCAGGGCGTCGAAATGTTCGGACATGGCTTACGCCAGCCACCTCTTGCGGCGGCGGTAGTGCTTGCCTTCGCGGAAGGATTTGCGCCGGCCTTCGGAAATTCCGAGATAGAATTCCTTGACGTCCTCATTCTCGGCG
>DASYSQ010000226.1:0-5025 GCA_036003145.1 Pseudolabrys sp. | reverse complement strand
AACCCGCCGCACAAACAGGCCGGACACATGACCGCACCCGACCAATGCTGCGTAACGTCAGAAAGTTCTTGCCAAGGCGCCGTCCACACATGACCCAAAGCGGACATCCCAGTCGCGTAAAAAAAGTCGAATCAAATCTTGTAGCTCACCCACACCGCTCGTCGTTGAGACTTATTCGAGCGGCTCCAGTTTCACAATCCTGTGGTCATGATTGCTGCCGACCCAGAACGTGACCGGCGTCGTTGAATTGTCGACGAACACCGTGCGCATGTTGGTGTCGGACGGCATCAAATATTGCACCGTATTGCCGGTCTTGGGATCGAGCCGCACGACGCGGTCGGTATGCATCGTGGAGGCCCAGAGTTCGCCGTTCTTGTCGAAATTGGCCCGGTACGGGAACGTGTACGGGGGCAGGGTATATTCGGTGAATTTTTCCGTCTTGGTGTCGAACAGCGCGACCTTGCTGGCGCGATATTCGGTCACCAGGACGCGGTCTTCACTGTCGATTTGCATGCGGCGGGCACGTGCGTGCGCGGTTGGTATCGGATACCACGTAACTTCGCGCGTTTTCGCATCGATCTTGCCGAGATGGCCTTGAGTGAATTCGGCCATCCAGAGGTTGTTCTTGGAATCCGCCATCACCTGATAGATCGTGTGACGCCTGGCGCTAGGCAGTCCGTCGGTCGGATGGAATTTCTCCCACTTATTGCTCGCCAGATCGAGCCGGAAGATGTCCTGCGTGCCGACGCTCTTCGTCCACACCTTGCCATCGACCTCGTGGCGCAGCCCGGTGAAATTCAGTTGCACGCGGTCGTCGTTATATTCGGGCGCCAGCGGATAATAGGAAATCTCGCCGGTTTTCGGGTCCAGGCGGCCGAGCGAGCCCTGATACATTGTGTCGAACCAGATCTTGCCGGCATGGTCGAATTCGATACTCAGAAGACCGGTCGGCGCTTTGTCCTTGAACTTCTTGATCGGATATTCGGTGAGCTTGAGCGTCTTCGGATCGAATTTGCCGATGAACATCTCGCCAAAGTCCGTGTACCAGACGTTGCCTTCCTTATCGACCAGGATGTCATGCGGCTCGGTCGTCGGCCGCACCATGTCGTACTCGGTGACGATGGCGCGAGTATCCCGGCCTTTCGGGCGTGGCAGCGTCTTGAGCTCGTATTGCCAATGGTCGGTTGAGCTCAGATTGATGGTGGCCAGGTAATCGGCAAACTTGCGGTATTGCTCCGGCGTGCCCGCGCGAGCCCGATCCAGCATCGGTTGCGGCTTGATCGGCTGGCTCACGGCGCCATAGCCCATCATGCGCGCGACGACCTGCGTCCACTCGTCGGAATCGTGGGTCGAGCGCGCGATGCGTTCCAGCGTGTGACAGCCGACGCAATTGAGCAATTCTGCCTTTTGCTCTTCGGTGCCTGGAATGCTCATCATCCACTCGGCGTTGGTGAGTTGGCTGGCAAGATTTTTGGTCTTCTTGAGTCTGATGTCGGCCGTCGTGGTGGCCTCGGGCGCCACAGTCGCCTTCGCCGGGTTGTCGATGTCGTAGCCGACAGCGCGGATACTGATCGCATATTCGCCAGGGTCTAGCCGACTCTCAGGGAAGGTATAGCGGCCTTGCGCATCGGTCGTGACGCTGACTTCCACGATCGAGCCGGGCTTGCTGGCGGTGACGACGACGCCTTCCATCTTGCCTTCGGCATCGGAGTTTACGGTGCCGGTCAGGGCCGCCTGGCCTTGTGCCCAAATGGTTTGCGTTGAGGGATGGGAGAGCATGACCGCGACACTGGCGGTGAGGATCAACATCAGTTTGCTTCGCATCGCCTTCTCCCTGATGAAAGATTGTATTGCTTGTCTTTCAACTCCTTCGGATCGTGGCCGGTTCTGTCGACAGCCGACGCATTTGCTATCGTGACTCCGGTTGCGCGGGTGAACAAGCCGGGTCCCTGTAATTTCGCCCTTAATTTTTCGGTCAGGCCGTCGGGCATTGCGGGTCGGTCGTTGCGCCAGCTACGTTTTATTTGAATACTTGATCATCCAGTTGCGCGGTAGGGCGGGAGGTAATGTAGCGATGATTACACGTCACTTTTTCGCGATTTTCGGAGCTGGCCTTGGTTTGGCGTTGCTGGCGGGGCCGGCCCTCGCAGCCGACGACATCGAAGCCAAAGTGCAGATGTGTGTCGCATGCCACGGCCAAAACGGCGTGCCGACTGACCCGAAAACCATTCCGATCATCGCCGGCCAGCAGCAGAGCTACCTCGTCAAGCAATTGCACGACTACAGGAGCGGCGATCGTGACAACGCGGTCATGTCGCCAATAGCAAAAGGCCTTGCACAGGAGGATCTTCGCAAGATCGCCGCCTATTTCGCGGCCAAGAGTTGGCCGGCGCAACACGTGGCCGGCGCTTCCGCGCCGCGGCCAAACGGCATTGCCCAATGCCAGCCATGCCATCAGCCGAATTTTGAGGGCGGTCCGCCGGCGCCGCGGCTGGCAGGACTCAGTTACGAATACCTTGTCGCAGTAATGCGCAGCTTTGCTGCCGATGAGAGGAGCAACAACGGCGACATGCCGAAATTTATGCGAGCGCTAACAGACCGCGAGCGGGATGCTATGGCGCGCTATCTATCCGCACTGTGATGGCTGTGATGAGTGGTGCAGCGCGGACATTGGCAAGATCAAAATCGGCAGTGCAGCGATCACCTCCAGGCGTAATGTGCTATAAATTTGCCGGAAGCAGGGGAGCGAGCTGGCGAGGAACCAATCATGAAAGCGTGCTCATTCGGCATCTTTGCCACGCTGCTGTTTTGCCCAATCACGGCGTCGGCGCAGCTGAACGTTCTGATATCCGGCGGATTCAGTGGCGCGTACGAGCAACTGTTGCCGGAATTCGAGCGGACAAGCGGCATCAAGGTCACGACCGGATCGGGTGCGTCGCAGGGAACAGGGCCGCAAACGATTGCCGCGCAGCTCGCCCGCGGTGTGCCCGCCAACGTGGTGGTCCTCTCTAGGGAGGGCCTCAATGAGTTGATTGCCGCGAAAAAGATTGCCGCCGGAACGGACGTGGATCTTGCGCGAGTACCGCTCGGCGTGGCGGTGCGGGTGGGGACTCCGAAGCCCGACGTGAGCACCGTCGAGGCTTTCAAACAAGTCCTACTCAAGGCCAAAACCGTCGCGATCCCCGGAAGCACCAGCGGTATCTGGCTTACGACCGACCTTTTTCCGCGGCTCGGCATCGCGGGAAAGATCAACGTCAAGGTCACGCCGCGCGGCACAGACGCAACCGGCATGGTCGCCGCAGGAGGCGCGGATCTTGCGGTCATGCCGGTCAGTGAAATTGTGCACGCGCGAGACATCGACTTAGCAGGCAGTATCTCGCCGGAGATCCAGTTCATCCAAACGTTTTCAGCTGGCGTCGTGGCCGGCTCAGGAGACACTGAAGGTTCTAAACGACTGATCGAATTTCTTGCCTCCGCGCGCGCATCCGAGGCGATCAGGAACAGCGGAATGGAACCGCTCGCGACCTCGAGGTAGGAACAAGCGGCAACCAAACATGACCCGTGTTGTGCCAATAGCGGACATTCAGAGCACCACTGCAGGGAGGTCGTGATGATATTCAATATCGCCGGCAGAAGCGTTCAAGTTGATACTTATCAAACGCCGTGGCCTTTGTCGGCCGTCTGGAAACAGCAGGGAATCGAAATCCAGGTGAACCCGCAAACACATTGGTGGTGCGCGTGGCTGTGCACCACAACCGACAATGCCAAATCGATCCAATGCACGATCATTCTAGAAAGCGCGATTGTACCGGCTGTTACGGCCCAGAAATCTTGTACGAATTGCGGTGATCTAACAATCAGATCAGACGGAACCCTAGGCTTTCGCGCACCTTGGGAATTCCAGAGCGTTGTTTTCAGAGGCAGCGTTAGTTTTGACGACGGCGTCGGCCCCATAGATGGCGTGCTGTTGTTTAGCTGATCGAGCTTGAAGATTGAGCGGTCCAATGTCCGCTATTGGCACAAAGCGGACATGGCCTGATGCGCCTGCTTGTGACCCAAAGCGGACAATCAGCGGCCCCTTCCAACTGCCATTTGAGCCGTTACGATCCCCCGAAATAGGGGGCGAGTAGCCGTTCAATATTGGCTTTGTCATCTTCCCTGATCTGACGCAGCTGGATTTCACTGGCGCGGCAACCCGCATCATCAACGAGGTCAAGGTGGTCGATCGCGTGGTCTACGGCGTGACGAGCAACAGCCGGGCGCGATTGAGTTGGACTAGGAGCGCTTGTAACGTCCGCGGCCGCCGCCTAGCCTCGGCTTAAAGCCTGCCCCGACGGTCAGCCGACATGAACAGATCACTTCTGGCGAACGTCGCGGCCTGCTGCGCCGCGCTGTGCGCCGGCGCCAGCGTCGTGGTGACGCGTTTTGCCGTCGGCGAAATCGCCCCAGTCACGCTCGCGTTCTATCGTTGCGCAATCGCGATGATCTGTCTCTTGCCCGTGTTGCCTTTCGTCCGGCCGAGGGCGCGCGTTCCGGCGGCCGACGTCATAACCATCGCGCTGCTGGGCGCGGCGTTCTTCGGATTCTTTCCTTGGGCTTTTAGCGCGGCGCTACAATACACCACGGCAGCGCGCGGCGCTATCGGCATTGCCACCATCCCGATCCAGACCCTGATCGTTGCGGCGATTTTCGGCCGCGAGAAGTTGACGCGCCGCAATCTTCTCAGCGTCGCTCTCGGATTTGCTGGCATCGCGATCGTGTTCGGCCCCGAGGCGTATCGCGGTGAAGTGTCGCGCCACTGGCTCGGCGACGGGTTGATGCTTCTTGGCGGACTAAATGCAGCGATCTATTCTGTCTTCGGCCGGCCGATGTTCGGCAAGCATGGCGCCATGTTTGTCATGGTGCTGGCAGTCGTCTTCGGCCTGTTGACGCTGACATTGCTCGCCGCCGCCAGCGGCGGCCTGACGAACTGGCCGACGTTCAATCGAAGCGCTTGGATTGCCGTGATATTTCTCGGCTCGCTCG
>DASYSQ010000225.1:0-5919 GCA_036003145.1 Pseudolabrys sp. | reverse complement strand
TCGACGTAGACCAAATCCCGCGCCGACAAAGACAGCTTCGCATATACGGTCGTCCGCCGTCACCAGATGATCAACTCGTCAGCCGGAACTTGCGCGACCTAGACTTGTGGCCCGGCCCCGACGTCGGGTATCACCCGCCCTGCAACAAGGCGGTTCCAGATGAAAAGGACAAGTACCGCGCCGACGGTCGCCCCGATGAAACCTGCACCTTGGTCGGGCCGGTACCAGCCGATTGCCTGGCCAATCCATGTTGCAAGGAACGCGCCCGCGATGCCGAGGACAGTCGTGAGTATGAAGCCCTGGGGAGTGTTCGGCCCCGGCGAAAGCCAGCGCGCGATAATCCCCGCTACAAGGCCAATGATAATGATCCAGAGGATGCCCATGCTCGCTCCTGTTTTGTAATAGCGAGACCGTTCAGCGGACGAAGCTGTATGTTCGATCGTACACGGCCTAGCGCATGCATCAAAGCAGGCGATGGACCTCCTGTTCGGTTGGCACACGGCCGTGCGGCGTCAGCTGATCGACCACCTGCGGCAAATATTGGCTGAGGCCGCGGAGCAATTCATCGCGCGACATTCCCGTCTGTTCGACGAGTGCGCTAATCTTGTCGGAACCAAGCGCACCCCCCAAATCGTTGGGCGATATTTGCTTGTTGGGTCCGGTGCCGACCCACGAATTGACGGTTTCACTTTGTCCGCTCTGCTGGAACTGCTTGAGCAGATCGTTCAAGCCGCCACTGAGCACGCTTCCGGCCGCCCCTCCGGCGAGTAGCCCGCCCAATCCGCCTTTGAGCAGATCGCCCAGCCCACCGCCACTGGCGGACTGACCAGCGCTAGTCGGGTTTGGCCCGGGCGGTATGCGAGTATTCGCCGGCGCCGTGGACGGTTGATTGCCGGCAAACCCTTTGACGGCCTTGTATGCGAGCAACCCGAGGATCGCCATTGTAATTGGCGACATTCCTCCACTGCTGCTGCTGGTGGCGCTTGGGTCACGCTGTCCGTGCGGACCATTCTGCATCCCGTTGAGAACGTCAATCAGGCCCATGTGTCGCCTCCATTGATTGGAAATAATTTTTGAGGTTACGACGCCGCAGTGACAAGAACATGGCGAGCGTGTGTCGCGCCAGTACGCTCGCGCAGTTTTTACCAGTCACGATCTGACGCCGAATGATATACTGGGTCTGTTCATTGAACGGTATCGAAGTAAACGCACCTCAAGCGCAAACAGGCGGAGGAATGTCATGAGTGTTTTCGGAAATATCATGAGCGCAATTTTTGGCCACGGCTCCGCACAGGCGGCAGGTGCGTCGCCAACGTTGGCGCCAGCAGCACCATCGGGAGCACCAGCTGCAACTCAGACGAGCGCACCGCCGACGCAGACGGTTGATGTTGCCGCTGTTGTTGACAAGGCGGCGGCAGCAACGGGTGAAAAACTTGCCTGGCGCACTTCCATCGTCGACCTGATGAAGGCGCTCAATCTGGACAGCAGCCTGGCCGCTCGGAAAGAACTCGCGAAGGAACTTAAATACACCGGCGACACCAGTGATTCTGCGACAATGAATGTGTGGTTGCACAAACAGGTCATGGCGAAGCTCGCTGCCAATGGCGGAAAATTACCGGCTGACATCAAGACTTGAACTTCAGACGAGGCAACGTGAGGAGGCTCTCATGTCGGGCATGCTGATCAATCTCATCATTCAAATTGTTGCGGGGGCCATCGGTGGCAATGTGGCCGGCGGGGCCTCGAAGGACCTCAGCCTTGGAACGGCAGGCAACACAATCGCCGGCGCGATTGGCGGTGGTGTTGGTGGGCAGATTTTGACTGCGCTTATTCCGTTACTTTCTCAATCTGCTGGCACCATGGACATCGGCGCACTCGTTGGCCAGTTCGCAGGCGGCGGCGTCGCCGGCGCGGTCCTGACGGCGATTGTCGGGCTGATCAAAAACCGGGTGGCCGCCTAGATCTGCGGAAGCCCGCAGGCCTGAGAACGCTTGCGGGGCGTAACTGCAAGCGAGACGTCGCATCGCGCGACGCGCATGCGGCCGGGATTGATTTGCCTGCCTCGAACATGCCGCCGACGCTGTTCAAAACGATTTATGAACGTGCCAAACACCAAACGGGCTGGGGACAAAAAACAACGATAGATCAGAAGCTTAAGAAGTCAAAGGCGTATGTTGTACTATTAAAAAACCACACCCCCATACATCTTTTAATCCTTCGTCAACCATGCGCGCGCACGATCCCGCCTACACGCATTGCTGGTGGGGAATTAGCCTTTGCGTACTAATCGCTGTTTGCTCGGCATTATCGGAGCCGCCCTCCTGAGCCTTTCAATTACGCCGCTCCGGGCGGAGGACGGCGTATTCAAAGATAAGATCCTGTTTGGCCAAGTTGCTGCGCTGAACGGGCCAGCGCAGGCGCTCGGCCAGGGCATGCGCGAAGGAATTCTCGCCGCATTCGAGGAAATCAATCGCGCCGGCGGGGTCAATGGACGCAAGCTTGAGCTCAAATCGATCGATGACAGCTACGAGCCCGAGAAAACCATCGAAGCCACCACCAAAGCGATAAAGGAAGACAGGGTCTTTGCTCTTCTCGGTGCGGTCGGAACGCCAACCTCGAAGGCCGGTCAGCCCATCGCCACGGCCGCCAAGGTGCCGTTCATCGGCCCATTCACTGGCGCTGAGTTCCTGCGGAATCCGTTCAATCGTTATGTCGTCAATATTCGCAGTTCGTACTTCCAGGAGACGGAAGCCTGGATCGAGCATTTAACTAACGACCTCGGCATCACAAGAATTGCGATCCTCTACCAGGACGATGCGTTCGGCCTGGCGGGTCTCGCCGGCGTCAAGAAAGCGATGGCCAAGCGCAACATCTCGCTCGTCGGCGAAGGAACCTTCAAACGCAATACCACGGCGATCAAATCGGCCTTGCTCGAGATCATGAAGGGCCAGCCGCAGGCCGTCGTGACGGTCGGTCCATACAAGCCGATCGCAGAATTCATCAAGCTCGCGCGTCAGCTCAAGGTCGACGCAGCTTTTGTCGCCATTTCATTCGTCGGGTCGGATTCGCTCGCGCAAGAGCTTGGCAACCAGGGCGCGGGCGTGATCGTCAGCCAGGTTGTTCCCTTTCCGGGCGACAAGTCGCTGCCGGTGGTAACGTCCTATCAGGCTGCACTCGCTGCCGTTAATCCCAATTCTAAACCTGGCTTTGTGTCGATCGAAGGCTATCTGGTCGGCCAACTCGTGGTTGAGGCCTTGAAGCGAATTCAGGGAGACCCTACGCGCGAAGCCTTCCTCGATGCGATCGAGACCGGCACCTTCAAGCTTGGCGGGGTCAATCTCACTTTCAGTGCCACGCAAAACCAGGGATCAAACCAGGTTTATTTCACTGTGCTCCAGGCCGACGGGTCATTCAAACCCGTTACGAAGCTCGTAAAAACTGTCGCCAGGTGACGACGAACGGATATGCAGAAGATGCCTGCCGGGTGGACTAAACCGTCAATGGTGCAGAACTCTAAAGGCGCTCAAAGGCCGGGCTGGCTTTCGACCATCCGGAGCCGGCTCTACCTCGCATTTGGCTTTGCCGCCGCGCTGACAATCATCGGTTCGTCAGTTGCCTTCTATGAATTCACCGTCATTGGCCTGACAACAAATGAAATCCTGTCGCGCAGCTTGCCCACGACGGCTGTATCGCTCCGCCTCGCCGAACAGGCGAGCAGCCTGGTCTCTTCCGCCCCACGCCTGATGTCAGCGTCGAACGACAAGATCCGCGGCGAAATTATGGACAATATCGGCCACCAGGAGAAAAGGCTGGAAAGCGGAATAGCGCACCTGAGGGCGCTCGGAGTCAAAAAGGCCGATGACATCGAGGTCAGTGGCAAGGCGCTGTCGGAGCGACTTCACACGCTCGACGCAGTGATCACGAACCGGATCATCATGTCGAACGAGCGGTCTTATCTTGCGTCATCAGTGCGAGCGGCACATGAGGCGTTGCTCATTGGGCTCGCCCCCGCGATCGATGACGCCAATTTTGACCTGATGATGAATGCCAAGCAGGAGGGAGCTGCCGCAGTCGAAACAAGGCTGGAAAACCTGCGACGACTTCTGGAAACGGAGTCGGAGTCAAATCTCCTCGCCGGCCTTCTGACGGAAGCCTCTCTCGTCAATGATGCGAACCGCCTGGAGCCCCTGCGCGATCTGATGGACTCCGCCCAGCGGAAAATTGCAAAAAACCTGGCGGCCATCAGCGATCACACCTATCAAGACAAGCTCATTTCCCTCTACAAGCAGCTCAGCGCGATCGGGGCGGATGACGGAATTATTGCCGCGCGAGCCTATGAGCTCCACCAGCAGCAGCAAGCCCTTTTGGCGTTCGGTGCCGCACAATCCGAAGCTTCCAAGCTCAAGAGCGCCGTCGATGAGCTCGTTGAGGAACAGGGCCGCATTGCGCAAGAGATATCCAGCTACGCGAGTGGCCAGATCCGTTCGGGGCAACTCATCTTGATCGTTCTTTCGATCGCGGCAGTTATCGGCGCTACGTTGGTGGCGTGGCTGTATGTCGGTCGCAGCATCGCACGGCGGTTAGGTCTTCTCAGCGACGCCATGCGCCGTATTGCCAATGGCGATTTCAATGTCGACATCCAGGACAGCCGCAGCGATGAAATAGCCGAAATGGGGCGGACCCTCCTGTTCTTTCGGCAGGCAACCGCGGATGCGGCAAGTGCGCGTCGTAAAGAGAGCGACCAGACCCGCACGCTGGAATCCCGCCGTCAGCTTGTCGAAGGCGCCACGAAGGAATTTGAGAACGCGGTATCGAATATCGTCAAAACGCTCGACCGCGCGGCGGCGGCGATGGACGCTTCGGCGCGCGAAATGGCGAATAGTGCGAGCCGCAATCAAGAACAGGCGCTGGCAACTGCAGCAGCGTCCGAACAGGCGACGGCAAACGTCGGGATCGTGGCGACCGCTGCCGAAGAAATTGCCCAATCGATCGAACATATCGCGGGCCGTGTCGCAAACTCCGCGACAGTGGCGAGTCAGGCAAGCGGCGAGGCCAAGGCGATTACTGACGCGGTCGAGAGTCTGTCTGCATCGGTCGATGAAATTGGTGAGGTCAGCGATCTCATCAGCAGTATTGCGGCGCAAACGAACCTGCTCGCGCTCAACGCAACCATCGAGGCTGCCCGCGCCGGGGAGGCAGGCCGCGGCTTTGCCGTCGTCGCGCAGGAGGTGAAGGGCCTTGCCACCCAAACCGGCAAGGCGACCGAAGAAATCACGCGGCACATCGTATCGATCGAGCAGACGACAGAGCGATCGGTCCAGGCCATCAAAAAGATCTCGGCAACGATCGAGCAACTCAGCGATGTTGCCAATGATGTCGCCGTTGCGATGCGTCAACAGGATTCGGTCACGCAGGAAATAGCACGCAACGCCGGCGCTGCAGCACAAGGCACACGTGACGTGGCCGGTCATATTACCGAAGTTTCAAATAGCGCCGTGAAGACCGGCCAGGTTGCGTCGACCGTTTTGACTGCGGCGGCCGAACTCGGAGATCAGTCACACCTGCTGCGGCAGGAAGTCGAGCGGTATCTGGCGCAGCTTCGCGTGGCTTCATAATCCTCGTCGACAATCACTGCGCAGCGGTAAAATTATGTATAGTCCCCGAGGCGGACGTGTCCGCACACAACGCATGCGGTCTATTTGCTGATTGGGGGAGCAATTCATGCGCGCGGCACTTTGCATTTTTGCGATTTTGTTCGCATTTACCGGCGTTAGCTCCGGTCAGGACGACAAAAGCAAAAGACAAAAAGAGAAACCAATTCAGCTGCCCTCATTTGACTTCAATGGCTATTCCGGACGTTTAAGCGCCGATCAATCGCGCATATGGGAAACGCCAGATCCGAGCAGCCAATTTCAAACC
>DASYSQ010000224.1:0-6548 GCA_036003145.1 Pseudolabrys sp. | reverse complement strand
TTTTTGTCCATCCGTGTTGAGGGCCGCTTTTTGCACCGGCAATAGCCTGACCACTGGTCGATTGCTAACGGCGAAAGCCCATACGAGTCTTGCGATAGCTCGCCAAGTCTTTGCTATTTTTTGTCAGCGATCGTGAGCGCTCGATACCTTCGTATAGGTTTCTTATCTTTTGGATTATTAGGCGCGCACAAGATTACCAGCCCGTCACGTTTCTGACGGCCACGTAGCGCGCCTTGAGTTGATCGCCACACCGCAGTCCTCGGCTGTTAAAGCGTTCACGAAGTAAGCGGGCGAACAGTATTTGGTGAAGGTGCTGTAGCGTTCGCGTCGGACATGATAAAAGCACTCATGAGAAAAATCGCCCTTGCGCTCATTGTTGCGGTGCTACCAACTTGGGTTGCCGCCCAGCAATCCAATCAGTCCCCTAAACATTCACCAAAGTCACGCACGTTGCATCCTGCGAATAGTAATCCTTGCGCCAAGTATGGCGTGGGCTTCGCCAAGATCGCTGGTTCGGATACATGCATTAAGATCGGCGGCAGTGTTGACGTCGAAGCTGGTGGCGGCTCGCGGCGATAGGCGATGGCAGTTTAAAGCGCAGCGGCTAAATTAGATTTGTTGGGGCCGACCCGCGGTAAAGATGTTTTCTGAAATGGCGTTGTGGATGCATCTCACCGGCCGTTTCATTCAGCCTTCGCGTCCTACGCCACCCGAGCAGACCCAACGCGTCGAGGCTGGGGGCTAGATTATGTCCGCTTTACCCTCGAATGGACATTCCGCAAATTCATTCGATCAAGTTGGTGGAGCAGACCAAACCGTCTTTGAACGTGTTCATGGTTGATAATTTGCTGTCGATTGTTCCGATTTGAATTTTTCCATGGCGGCGTACAGATTGGGCGCGCGGTTATGCGTGCCACGGACCGCCTCGACATGACCGCAGTCGTGGAATGAGCAGCCGTTAAACAGGCCGGCTTGTTCGACGATGTCGTTCATGTGGTAGACGAACTCAGGGCCGCGGTTCCAGCCCGTCTGAATATCGCAGGCCGCACCGATGTAGTGGTTGGAGCCCGGGACATGCGTGCCGTGCGGTGCCCAGCACTTGGTGATGTTGGCCGGCACTTTGTAGCCACGCTCTTTCAAAAGCACGAAGAACTTCTGAAATTTGCTGGCGTAGGCCGGATGCACCGTTATGTTGAAGCCATAGGCTGTTTGCACCGTCACCAACATGCTGTTGCCATTCGCATCGACGACGTGGTGCGGCTTACGCTCTGATGTGCGGATGTGGTGCACGCGCAAGCTCGGTGTCTGGCCTGCTGTGGACACGGTCACGTTAGAAGTCGTGCAGCGACCATCATTGTCACAAGATGACGAAAGATTATTTTGCCGCTGTCCAGCTTCTGCCGGAAGCGCGATGAGCACAGTGAGGACAGCAAGTGCGGCGACCTTCATGCTCTTCTCCTGGGTAGACCACCGCTGCGAAGCGGTCTTCTACATTTTCTGATGAGTCGCCCGCCGAGCTGCGGTATTCAGGTCACATTTTCAAATTTACCGTAAGAAATAAACCTTAATGCGGAGCGGCGCGTGTCCACTTTTGGGTCAACAGCGTCAAGTTCGGTGTGGGGGTAAGCAGACATCAACATTTGGCGTCGCATGTCCGGTTATCTTGCCAGAATACGTTCAGTCACCCCGAGCGCAATCAGCGCAACATCGAGTCGTAGTTTGTGGTTGGTTGATTCTTTATTTCGCCCGCAAGATCGCGCCTAATTTTTCAGAGACAGGTTTTTTCAGCGACCGGGATACATTGATGCCGTTGACGCGGGCAAGCCTGAATAGACCCACAATAAACACGGCGGGCGCGATGATGATCCCTCCGCCCACAATCAAAACAACTGCGAATTGATTTTTGATAGCAACAACGATTTGATTTTTCATTTTACGCCCCCGTCAACAGCGCCATCGCTGAGGGTGATTTAAGCGCAAGTCGAGATCGTTCTCGGGGTGGGATGGTACCCGCACGCAAAAAAGCCCGGCCCAGGGGCGGCAAGCGATGCTGTCCTCCCTAAAGGGAAATCGCTGTTTTCCTCAGCTACCTCACCAGCGGCATGATTGTCCTGACTCACCAGCAGGCTGGGCTGAGCCATGGCGGGCCATCGTAGCGACGGCCCGGCCTATACCGAATTATACGGGGGTATAGGCTGACACACCGGCGCCGACGGCTACGCTTTACTGATGCTACACATGGCTGGCATTGCCGCAGCAGTCACCGTCACGTTCGTGATTTGGTTTACGGTCGTCGTGATGGCCCTCGGCGGCGCGTTGTGGCCGCTTTTGGCGGGCGTGCACTAGCGCCGGCTATAACAATCCCCAGGACAAGTCCCCGCTTGTCCCCGCGCCCGGCGAGTGAACCCCAGCGTTTTGCCGGGCGCATGCATTTTCCGGCAGCGAATTCGAGGCGCCGAACCTTGCGCGCACAGCGTCTTGCTCCGCTCAAGTCAGGTACTTATTTTTTCAGTGGTGCGGCCGAGAGGACTCGAACCTCCACGGGTTACCCCGCTAGCACCTCAAGCTAGTGCGTCTACCAATTCCGCCACGGCCGCATATGTCCGAGCATGATCTTATCCGAAAACCGGGTCCCACTATTCGGGATCATGCTCTGGGGAGGAGGACGAGAAGGTCGGGAAACCGCCGCGTCCAACGATGGCGGACCATCTAACAAATAGGATGTTGAGGGACAAGGCCCGCGCCCGCCCGGGCGTGACTTAATTTGGGTGCAGTCTCAGGCCCTTGCAGCGGCCCGTTCAACGCATGTGTGGGGGCCGCGGAAGCAACTCGGCGACATTGACGGCGATGCGGTTACCGTTCACGACCACCGTGCCCTTGGCCACCGGTAGATTGTTCGCAAGGATGCTCACGGCATCCTCCTCGGAAGCGTCCAGTTCGATGATGGCGCCGCGGCCCAGCCGGAGCACCTGGTGGATAGGCATGGATGTGGTGCCGAGGACGACGGTGATGTCGACGGCGACTTTGTCGAGTGTGGCCACGTTTGTTCCTTATTGCGCGTCAGGTCCGAGCAGGGATCAGGTCATCATGGTATGGTGAACGAGTGGTTAATGCGCGAAACACACTGGTAATCGGGCTTCCGGCGCCGCCCGGATCGGTGCCGCCTGAATGGCGCATCAGCGATTCCCCTGTGCCTTACGAAGAGGCGGTCGCCGCTATGGAGGCCCGCGCGGCCGGGATCGCCGCCGGAACGGCCGCGGAACTCGTCTGGCTCCTGGAGCACCCCCCTCTCTACACCGCCGGCACCAGTGCAAATCCGGCCGACGTGATCGAGCCGCGTTTTCCCGTCCATGACAGCGGGCGCGGGGGCCAGCTGACGTATCATGGGCCTGGCCAAAGGGTCGCTTACGTGATGCTCGATCTCAAACGGCGCGGTCCGGATGTCCGCCGTTTCGTCGCCACTCTCGAGGAGTGGATCATACGCTCCCTCGCCGCCTTCAACGTGCGCGCCGAACGGCGCGAGGATCGCATTGGCGTTTGGGTGCGCCGGCCCGACATGGGCGACGGCTGCGAGGACAAGATCGCCGCCATTGGCATTCGCGTGAAGCAGTGGGTGACGCTCCACGGCATGGCGCTGAATGTGAATCCGGATCTGTCGCATTTCTCCGGTATCGTCCCCTGCGGCGTCAGCGAACAACGCTATGGCGTAACCAGTCTGACGGACCTCGGCATTCCGGCACCGATGGCCGAAGTGGACAAGATTTTGCAGCGAGAGTTCGCACAGCTGTTCGGGCAAACTACGGATCAAACGGTCGGCAAGACCGAGAACGCGCCGCCTTCTGCGCGATCGAGGAGATCTGTCTCCGTGCCTTCACGATGATCGAGCGCATCGATCCGCGCTGACAAAGGGCCGCGCCGGCAGGCTTCAATCATGGATTCGACGGCTGCGCGCGGTCCGGCGAACACCGCCTCGACAGAGCCGTCGCGGCGATTGCGCACCCAACCGTCCAGCTCGCGCCGCTGCGCCTCGTACTCGACAAAGGCACGATACCCGACACCTTGCACCCGCCCGCGCACGACAACATGACAAATGATCCGGCCGCTCACGCAACCTCTCCCGCGTCAATAACGCGCGCGCCGGTCCAGCGCGAAACCGACCAGCGCTCAACGGAGCGGACATAGGGCTCAGGCAATTTCCAGCCGCGCGCCGCAGCAGCAATCATCTCGACGTAGCCCGGCCGCGGACTGCCGGGCGCACGCCGGCGCAGGATGTAAATCATTGCGCGTACCCGGCGCTTGCCGTGGCGCACGGGCAAGTATCGTACGTCGTAAAGACCCTGATGCAGCAATTCGTAGGCGTGAAGGGCGGCAATGTCGCGCGGCGTCAGTCGCCATAGTACGCCATACACGGAAGCGCCCGCACTTGGCGCAACCGAACCCCAGCCCTCGAGACCAACAAAAAAGCGATAACCGTTCAGCATGGCCGGACCAAGCGCGCTGGCGCCCGGGCAGCGGCGCTTCATGGCCGGGCGGTGCATATTGGAGCCGTAGGCGAAGTAGAGCGTCATCGACCCGGGCCCGTGTGGCTTGCGTTCAGGCGAATTCGAGAATCACGGCGTCCACCGCGAGGCTGTCGCCTGGCCTGGCGTTGATCTTTTTGACAGTGCCGTCGATTTCGGCACGCAGCACGTTTTCCATTTTCATGGCCTCGACAACTGCGACCGTCTCGCCGGCCTTGACCTCCTGCCCTTCCTTCACGGCAATCGCGACAACCAGACCTGGCATTGGGCACAGCACCTGCTTGCCCGTGTCGGCTATCTTCCTTGCCGGCATCAGGCGCGCATAGCCGGCTTCCCGTTCGGTATAGACAAAGGCCTTGGCCTCATTCCCGCGGTAACTCAGCGCAAAGCCGTTTGGCACGGTGCGAATTTGCACCGCTACCGGATGATCGTCGAACGTTCCATTCCAGACGATATCACCCGGCTTCCAGTTCGAGCGCAGTTTTCGGCCGGCGCCCTTACCGTGATTGAAGCCCACGATGATGGCATCGTTCTCGCGTTTGACCTCAAGTTTGATCTCGCGTTCGCCAAGCCAGACAGCGCGTTGACTCTCGCGCGTCACATTGCGGCCCCTCAACTGGCCCGCGATGCGTCGCTTGCGCTCGCCCAGGACATGATCGATGGCCGCGGCGACGGCGGCGATCACTTCTGCCGGCTCGCCCTCGGGCGCGTGAGGGTGAAAGCCGGCAGGAAACTCCTCGGCGATGAAACCCGTGGAGAGTTTGCCGGCCCGCCAACGGGGATGGGCCATAAGCACTGCGAGAAATGGAATGTTGTGGCGGATGCCATCGACCACGAAGCTGTCGAGCGCATCGCTTTGCGCCGCAATCGCGGCGTTACGGGTCGGCGCGTGAGTGACCAGTTTGGCGATCATTGGGTCGTAATAAATTGAGATTTCGCCGCCCTCATACACACCGGTGTCGTTGCGTACCGTCACGCCATTGGCATGTCCTTCCTGCGGCGGCCGATAGCGGGTGAGCCGGCCGGTCGAGGGAAGAAAATTGCGGTAGGGATCCTCCGCGTAGATGCGGCTCTCGATTGCCCAACCATCGAGCTTGATGTCGCTTTGCTTGATCGAAAGCTTCTCGCCCGCGGCAATCCGGATCATCTGTTCGACCAGATCGATGCCGGTCACAAGCTCGGTCACGGGATGCTCGACCTGCAGCCGTGTATTCATTTCAAGGAAATAAAAGCTCTTGTCCTGGGCAGCGACAAATTCAACGGTGCCGGCGCTGTCGTAGCCGACCGCTTTGGCCAGCGCGACCGCCTGCTCGCCCATCTTCTTGCGCGTTGCCGCGTCGAGCAGTGGCGACGGCGCCTCCTCGATCACTTTCTGATTGCGGCGCTGGATCGAACATTCGCGCTCGCCGAGATAGATGATGTTGTCATGCTTGTCGCCCAGTACCTGAATTTCGATATGGCGCGGGTCGGTGATGAATTTTTCCATGAAAACACGTTCGTCGCCGAACGACGACTTCGCTTCCGAGCGGGCGCGGGCGAAGCCTTCCGCAACTTCAGCCTTGCTACGGGCGATGCGCATGCCCTTGCCGCCGCCCCCCGCGCTCGCCTTGATCATGACCGGATAACCGATGTCCTCGGCGATCCTGACCGCCTCGACGTCGTTCTCGATGACCCCGAGATGGCCGGGCACGGTCGACACCTTGGCGGCCGCAGCCGCCTTCTTGGATTCAATCTTGTCGCCCATGGCGGCAATGGCTTTTGGATTTGGGCCGATGAAAACGATGCCGGCTGCCGCCAGGGCCTTTGGAAAGGCTTCACGCTCGGACAGGAACCCGTAGCCGGGATGCACGGCTTCGGCGCCGCCTTGCTTGCAGGCGGCGACGATTTTCTCGATCACCAGGTAACTTTCGGCCGCCTGTGGAGGGCCGATGGCGATGGCCGTGTCCGCCATCTCCACGTGCAAGGCGTCTTTATCGGCTTCCGAATAGACGGCGACCGTTTCGATTCCCAATTTGCGCGCGGTCTTGA